>NZ_JBNNTI010000001.1:0-472791 GCF_050278625.1 Viridibacillus sp. NPDC096237
AATCATTCCTTCGAACAAAAACACTTAAAAATCTAAAAGTGATAATCTACAAGAAAAGGTTGGATTGTCATTTACACAAAACTATTGACAGTCCCCAAATAAAGCTGAACTAATACAAAAATTAGTTCAACTTTAAAATATCTTGTTATAATGTTGCACATTTTATAAAGTATACTGATGTATTCAGTGCATTACTTTAACAACCAGTTATAATCAATTTTTTGTTTTGTTAAATTCGCCATCCTCAAACTCCCTCCAACTTTTTACTAATCTCAATATATCAACGGAACCATTGTCTTATGAATAGAAAATATAAAAATAGCCCACTGGTTCTTTGCTTATTTGGTTTGGAAAAATTCAGAAAGTAATTGAAATCCAATATATAATTTAAAATATCATTGTAAATTCTGTAAATATTAAAAATATAGTTGAAATGTATATAATTAACAATTACAATCAAATTGTACCAAATAATAATAAAATAGGATTTGGGAATTTATGAAATTTCAAAGCAAATTAGCCTCAACATTAGCAGTTTTAGGTATCTTAGCAAGTTCAAGTTTCGTAACAGATGCATCAGCTTCAACATCTTCCTCGTATACTGACAGATTTGGTGATCAAGTATTAGAAACAACAGATTATGATTCTATCGGAGCCCCAATATCCGTAAGTGTTGAAAAATGGGGAAAAACAAGTAAAGCACCATATTGGAATGTATCATCTAGAATCAGTCGATCATATGCGTTACCAAATATTACGGTTACTATGAATGGAACAGGTACTTCTAGTTCATATACAAGTAAATCTAAAAGTTCATACTATTCTATAGATAAAATTGGTGTTTCAACAACTCTAACTAGTGGTGGTACTGTAATGGCTACTAAATCAGCTAGTAATACAAATTCAGGTTATGTAGCGGCAACTGCAAGTAAAGCTAACGTCATTTTGCCACCTGGTAAATACAGGAATACATCAAGTCATTCGTTCGAGCATACAGGATACAATAGTTGGTATCCTAGTACTGAAGCGACAGATAAATGGTCTTAAAATTACAAGAAGCATATTGGGTAAAACCTTTATGCTTCTTAATAATTTTTTAGGAGGGGTAATTTGTGTAAAAGATTACTGTTATTTTGTCTTATAATTACTAGTTTGTTTTTTAATATAGGATGCCAAACTTTAGAAGCATCAAGCCTGAATAAAGGAGATAATAAAGACTATTCAAAACAAGAACTTCCTATAGCAAATTCCGGCGGAGAAGGTTTTAGTTTAGGATTCTATAATAATAATAAAATAGTAAAAGAAAGAACATTCAAATTAAAAAATAAAGAAAACAACTTCAAAAAAAAGATAATATTAGGTAATAAAACATCAAAAGAAGAAGAATTTGTTCTTCTAATTTTTGATCATGCTAAACAAATAAACTTCTCTATAGATGGTAAATCGAAAAGGTATTATATTTTTAAAACAAAAAAAGACGCATATAAAGAAATTAATGTAGATATAAAAGGTCTATCGGATGGTTTCCATTCAATAAGTTATTTAATATTAAGAAGTCCTAATAAAAAAATCACAAATTTGGAACAATCACGGGCATATTCACAGGTATTTAGTATTAGAGTTAATGTTCTAAAGAACATTAATGAGATTCCAACCAAGAACAAATTAATAAGAACTAACAATAAAATTTCCAATAATGAAGCTATTTCTGGAGTTTTTTTAGGTGAAGATAACAATAAATACAAAGGGAAACTAATTCAAAAAAATTCTAATTTTAAATATAATTTAGTTTACGGGAATCAATGGGACCGTGATGTTGATTTCTACATAGTGTCTCTACTAAATTGGGAACAGATAAATGTAAGCAATAAAACACCGTATATATATGATAAATTGAATCCAGGTCAAGAAGTTTCAGTAATAACAACAATGAATAAAAAACAATTAAATAAAGATAAGAACATTATAGTTAGCTTATTTCTACCTACTCCTTTTAAAGATCTTACACCAGATAATCCTTTTGTTGATGCTGGTATAGTATCTAGTAATCGAATATTTATTGAATAGATATAAGCACCTATAGAAATGATCTGACCCAAGAAAGTTAGTTTGTAATTCTTCTTCAGTGAATTGAACGTCTGAAACCGGACGTAGCTGTGCCTGTTCAAATACTTGTTTGTTACTGATTTTGTAATTCATAATAATCCTCCAATAAAACTTTCAATTAATTTTAAGTTCCTACTTTATCTACAAATCATAGGACTATAAAATTATATCCTATATTCATTCAGCAATGAAAATAAAAAAAATGAGCTTGGCTCTTTTCAATTAAACCCAGCCTAAAGACGTATCTGTTTCTCTTGAATCAACGCTCCCTGTTAGTTGAAGAACACAATGAATTTTAGCGATTATTATCTTCCTATACATTCCATTCATCATAATTGGTGTATCTTCTTCTACCTTCATACATTTATTATTTTTTGGAATTAATTCTTCAAAACTTCGGCCAATATCAGTTCCTAATACCCTAATAATTGGTCTTAAAAGTACTTTTGGTAATGACAGCTTTTTATTTTTAGGAGTAAATTTATCAAAAATAATAATTTTTCCTTCGTACTTTAAAACTCTTGAGATTTCTTGAAAACATTTATTAGCATCTGGTACAACTGAAAGTATTAGACTTGCTACTACATAGTCGAAGGATTCGTCTCCAAAAACCATATTTTGTGCATCCATTTCTAAAAATTTAATCTTAGAGTCCTTGAACTTTGTTTTTGCCTTTCCCAGCATATCAGGTGAATAATCAATTGCAGTTATATCTAAGTCAGAGGAATTGATTAAGTCTAAATCAGCACCCGTCCCTACACCAACAATCAAAATTTTTTGTTTGCTATCGAATGATATTGTTTGGAATACTTTTTTTCGAGCAATTAAGAAGTTACCCGAATTAAAAAACTTATCATAAAATGGAGATCCAATTTTATATATAAATTTGTTCCAATAATTATTCAAACCCTACACTCCCAATTTAATGATAATTCTACCAATCAATAACATACCTAATTTTTTAATTTATTTCATTTTTCCACTATTAATTAGTAATATTATTCTTTTTTAACTATTCTGCATCGTTAGTTAAAAATTCAAATAATGTATTCAACAACTACCCCAACAAAGTTCATCTTATTAACCGGGAACATTGACCCATATCCACTACACTTACCTTTCCCCAATTCTTTTCCACCAATTTAGGGCATTCTGTTACTTTCATAAAATGTTTCATTTGAAAATCTCATATGATTGAATCGCAGTTTTTCTGATGTTCTTAATAAAATTACGAATGAACGATAAATTGGTTTCATCTTCTTAAACTAACCTTCTCCTTTAGTTGAAGAAGATAAAAGAACTGTCTAAACAACTCAATGATTTTCTACTAAAGCACCGTTAGTTTAACAAGAAATACAACACATATTTAAATTCACCAATATAAGTTTGGTTTGGTACCCTTTACAGATAGATAGAAAAATCACTAATCCCTGCATATGGGATTTTGTTCTTGATTTTTTCCTCTAATTCATACAGGGTATACTTTTGCCAATCTTCCATATTATTCATATCCCACTTGTCTCTAAACAATTGATATAGAAAAATCTCCCTCAACTTCAAGAAAACAGGTATTTGTTTAATTAAATCCTTATGTAGCAAATTCTCTTCTTTATATCCAGCAAATAGATGGCTCATAAACGTCTGAGGGAATGTATCTACATAGCCATTGTAGGAATTATGTTGCCAATAGGCGTGATAGAAGACTACAGCAACATCTTGGGCGTACCAATTATATGAACATTCATCAAAGTCAATCGTAGTTAAAGTACCTTCATTATTGATAATTAGGTTACCTTGGTGGAAATCATTATGGATTAGCCCAAATGTTTCTGGTGTAATTTCATATGGAAATAGATTGTGCATCGTTTTGTCGTAATTCTCTCTTATCCATGGACTTAAATTTCCTCTAATACCAAATACATCGGGATTTTCAACTGTCCACACAGGTCGATGAATTACATCAACCTTAAATTTTTTGGATAAGGCATGCATTCTTCCCAAAATCCTCCCGAATTGTTCAAACATTTTTACATTCCAGTGAAATAGGTTTGTAACGTCAATATGGTCACCTTTAATAAATTCAAAATACGCTCTGACCCGTTCCTCTTCACTCTCTAAAGTCATTTCAGGCTTCGAGACAGCGACTCCTTCTTCATATAAGAAATTCATCCACTCTATTTCTTGCAAAACCATTTTCTTTGTTTTCCTAACATCAGATATTCTTACTACTTTTCCTTCATTCTTGATATGAAACACATCGTTATGAAATCCCCCGTCTAGTCTAATACGATTTTCTTCCATACTTATTTACCTCCGTAATACTCTACTTTCATGAACACTTTTCTCAAAAAACATCTTCATATTTGCATTCCTTATTCAACTAATCTGCACCGTTAGTTGAATAAAAAAAGAGCCGTCTAAACAGCTCAAAGATCTTCTTCTAAAGCACCAGTTAGTTTAGGTACAATCCTTCACAATCTCATATTTACATAAGCTCTTTCAACTTTTTCATTACCGAATGGACGGTTAATCTGTGAAATGAGATAAGTTTCCCCTTGAAAACGACTGAAAATATTCCATAAGGTGTTGGGGATAACTCTATTAGTTCTTCTCTGCTTTTTAAATCAATAATTTTGACATCTAACCCCAATTCATTTGCACCCACAATTATATTTTCAGTTGCGACTTCTACGTAAGGACATTGAAAAGAGCGTATTATAGTAAGGTTTTCGAATTTATTAATTCTTTCATCCCAATTAGTAGAAAAATAAGGAAGTAAGGTACTATTTTCAAACTGATAAACAAGTAGTTCAAAATTAAATGGTGCTGTATCTACCAATTTAAATTGATTCTTTAAAAAGATATCCTTACTTGGTGTCCAAGAAGTTTCAGGATTTGTAACCACTACTACACCTCGCTTAGACTGGCTTTTTGCATTTTGCAGGCATTTATTAATCAGTTTAGTTCCGTATCCTTTTCCAGTTTGACTTACCCATAGACAATGGATTACCAAATAATTATTAGCGTGGACCACCCTAGAAGAAAACTCAGCGTCAGTATATTCAATAAAACCTACTTGTTTTTTATTTTCTATTAATTGAATATACTTTAAACCTTTCTCGAAACTTTCGTTTAGCCACTTATTTTTGTTTATGTATCCTAGTGATTTTTTTTTACTTCTGAGACAAAAACTCCCCATTCCTTCGAGAATTTCGGTATCTAGCTCAATCATTTGAAAATCTTCCAAGGAAATCCCTCCTTTTCTCTATATAACTATTTCTATTTGTTCTATTATTTCTCCTTTATTATTTCCTTCTACCACTAACTTGCCCCTTTAGTTGAATAAGAAAAAGAGCCGTCTGAATCAAAGATCTTCTACTAAAGCCCCTGTTAATGTAATAAGAAATGCGTTTCTATTAGCTGGTTTACTTGAATAAACATTCTACCTTAATGTACGTAGAAATTAATTAGGTAACCTACTTAGTGATTCACGAAGAACTTTTAAATTTTGATGATAAACCTCAGGTGAACTCCAATAGCTGTACATAGAAGGTATTTCAATACCTTCTATGTTATCCTTTTCTCTTACTACATTATTTAACTTATTTATATAATTAATCAGTTTAGAAAAGTCCTCCTTTGTCCCTACTGGACCATGTCCTGCAATCGCCACGTCAAAATTTAAAAGTTCAACCTTTCTCAAAATCTCAACCCATTTATCAGGATTAGATTCTTCGAAAAATGTTGGATGACAATTGACAAATAATAAATCACCCGTAAATATCACTTTTTCTTCCGGGATATATAAAATCGCATCACAATAAGAATGTCCTCCACCTAAGGAAAAAAGTTTTGCACTAAATTTTGTTCCAATGAATGTCAGTTCCCTTTTGAAAGATTGGTTCGGTAATACCAGCTCTAAAGTCGGTAATGACTTTTCTAACTCACTTAAGAAGTTTATCTGGTCTTTTAATTTGCTGTCATTATTTTTGTTTAATGAGTCTTGTAATGATTCAATATAATTTGATAATCCTTGTATATCGTTTTTTTGCTTACTAATCCTTGAAGGATGATTCTCTTTCATTTTTGAATATGTAACTTCACTAGATATAATTTTACTTTCCTTAAATGTTTGGTTACCTCGTATATGGTCACCATGCCAATGACTATTAATAACCCATGTTACTGGTTGATTTGTTATTCTTTCAGCAATATTGTTTAAATCCTCTGATGCCTGTTGTGTGTTAAAAGTATCAAATACAATTGATTTATCTCCTAAGTCAACAAAACCTGCATTAGCTACTGCACCACTACCTTCCTTAGCGATTGCTGCATAGACATTTTGACTGATTTTCTCAAGTGTAAAATGTTTACTAAATAATTCCCCCATCCTTTTCTCCTCTCCTTTTTTCTATTTTTATTGGTATAACTTTCCGTACAATCAAATTCAACATTCTATCAGGTTCTTCTTCAACAACCTGCTCCGTTAGTAAAATATCAATATGTCTATATTTCGATAGAGTTGGCAATAATCCCTTTAATAATAACTTTTTAGGAAGTAATTATATTGCTACTGTCAAAAGCATGGGAAGCATTTGAATCTGGGATTCATTTTGCTTCCTCCTCTGACCGCTCATTCACCAGTACCCCTATTCCTCCATGTAGTATCATAGCTTCGCTTGTTATACGAGATCTATGTCACAACCAGCCTCAAACATGTTTCTACAAGTAGGGAGTGGACAGTTTAGCTGACGGGATTATTGTCCCACGCACCCGTACGTCCTACCCTGGCTACTGATATATTAAATCCTATAAAAATAAGAACCAGTAAAAACTGGTTAACCTTATAATACGAAGCACCCCATTAGTTGAAGAAGATAGACTATTCTAATAATGACTAAGATTTAAAAATGTATATAATTCAAGATAATTATCATACCTTAAATGTTTTCTAGGGTTCCGCAACTGTCAATGTTGGTGTGGTACGAGAGAAAACTCATAGCTATGCTGTGTCACGGAACGATAAAAGCCTGGGAGAAACTGTTTTTCAACAGTTATCTCTTGGTTTTTTT
Organism: Viridibacillus sp. NPDC096237; assembly: GCF_050278625.1. Taxonomy (NCBI): domain Bacteria; kingdom Bacillati; phylum Bacillota; class Bacilli; order Caryophanales; family Caryophanaceae; genus Viridibacillus; species Viridibacillus sp. NPDC096237. The sequence continues at coordinate 7,179 of NZ_JBNNTI010000001.1, forward strand.
TGTTTTTATGGGAAAGAATAAAATCGGAGGTGTTATTTGAATGAATACAAACTGGGTTAAAGTAGTAGTCGCTGCTTTTTTCGAAGTTTTTTGGGTTATTGGATTAAAATATGCAGATAATTTTTGGACTTGGACTGGAACAGTTATTGCTATTATTGTTAGTTTTTATTTAATGATTATGGCTGGTAAAAAACTACCCGTTGGAACAGTCTATGCGGTTTTTGTAGGACTAGGTACAGCCGGAACAGTTTTTTCCGACATCGTATTTTTTGGTGAACCATTTAAAGTAGCAAAAGTTATTTTAATTTTAGTTTTATTAGGAGGAGTAGTTGGTTTGAAGTTAGTTACGAAAGACAGCGATAAAGAAGGAGTTGAATCTTAATGGCGTGGATTTCTTTGCTTGCTGCAGGTTTATTTGAAATGTTTGGTGTTTTAATGATAACTAAGTTGCATAAAGACCGTAATTGGCAATCTGTACTATTTCTAACTCTCGGGTTTGGGGCAAGTTTTGTATTTCTTGCTTATTCAATGAAAACACTTCCCATGGGTACAGCTTATGCAATTTGGACAGGAATTGGTGCATCTGGTGGGGCAATTTTAGGTATGCTTTTATATGGTGAATCAAAAGATTGGAGAAGAATCGTTTTTATAGGTATGGTCTTAGGTGCTGCAATAGGTCTAAAACTCGTCTCATAAAAGAGTTTTTAGATTATAATATGAAAAAGATAATTTGTTTGCAAAAAAAGGAATACATTTTGAAAGAAGATTAATCAAAATGTACTCTTTTATGCTAATGCTTATCGAAACATAGTTATATAAAATAGACCCGGGAAAGACAACGGAAAATTATAAAATACAATCATCTAATCGCAAATTGTGTCATTTTTTATAACGTCTTTCAACTTAGGGTTCACCATATCAAAAAACAAAATTTTACATTTCGACACAATTCGGACACATTTTAACCGGTTCCCTGTACGTTAAGGAACCGGTTGTTGACTTATTTTAAGAAGTTATATTTTATTAATTTCTTCCAGGGGATTTAGATTCCACTTCGTTTTCATCGGAATATTCTTTAGTAGTACCGTATCCTGCATTCCCACCCTCAATAGACGAGGGTTGTCTTTGATTTGAGTCTATCCCATCTTGGAAATTATTTACTTGTTCTTGGTCGGATTCACTTATGTTTTCTTGAGTAATAACATCATATCCTATTAAAATACCAATTATAACTAGGCTGCTGCAAACACATAATTTCATCCATGTTCCTCTCATTCTCTTCATTCCTCTCTTAGGTGTAGCATCAAAAAGTGTATAAATTGAACTTACAGTTACTTTGAAGTCATGCCATTCTTTATTTCCTCTAAAGTAAACATATTCATTTTTCAAGAAACATTTTGTATAACTAAATTCTGTTTTTGAAGATAAACAGCTTTATCTGACTGTTTGGCTACATCTTGTGAATGAGTTACAACAATAATACATTTATTTTCTTTATGTGCTAACTCTTTAAACAACTCAATAATTTCCATGGACGTTCCTTGATCTAAGTTTCCAGTCGGTTCATCTGCAATTAACAGATTTACATTAGAAGATAATGCACGAGCAATTGCGACACGTTGTTGTTGACCACCACTGAGTTGTAGTACGTTTCTTTTTGCTTCTATTTCTGTTAATCCTACTTTTTTTAGTAGATCCAATGCTCTTGTCTTTTTATCTTTTACATCGACTCCTGTTATTTCCATTGCTGTTATAACATTTTGAAGTGCAGTCATATAGTTAATAAGATTATAAGATTGAAAGATAATGGATACGCACTGATTTCGATAGGAATCAAGACCTATTTCACTTATATCCTTTCCTTTGTATAAAACATATCCACTTTTTGGGGAATCCAATCCGCTCGCTAAGCTAAGAGTTGTAGTTTTCCCTGAACCTGATGGCCCTAAAATCGTGTAAAAAGTTCCAGTTTGAAAAGAAAAATTCACATTTTGTAAGATTTTAGTTCTCTTATTATTACTTTCATAATGATAATTGATATTTTTAAACTGTAAAATTGTCTCCATATGAATTCTCCTTATTCGTCTTTTAATAAAATCTGTTTCGGATTTAAACGAAGAATTGATAATGCTGGAAGAATCGTTGCCAGCATAGCGATTAATAATCCAATCCCCCCTACTTTTCCTAAATCTTCAGTTGAAATACTTATATCAAGCTTATCTACAGGATCGACTTCTGGGGCAAAGTTACCACTGAATTTTGCTGTAGGATCTTCCGGTTTATCCTCATTCTTTTCTATTTCACTAGATAACAAATTATCACCGATTTTTTGAGAAACTTTCTCTCCTATTGCTAAAGATAAAGCAAATGCTAATACAGCAATACATAATACCTCAACTAGTAATTGACCCATTAACTTCCACTTTTTCTCGCCTATAGATAACAAAATTCCCATTTCTTTTCTACGTTCCTTAATAGAGAGCATAATTATTAATCCTAAAATCGTTGCACCTGCAATAGACACCATAATTACAATCGTTTTCGAAAAAGATGCAATATTTTCGATTGGACCAATCATCTGTTTATAAACGTTATCTTGTGCATCTAATTCATAGTACGCTGGTAACCCAGTTTTTTTTACTTCCTCTTTAAATGCATCAATATCCTTAGGGTCCTTTAATGAATAGATTGCATTTTCCAATGAATTCATAACAGAATACGGTACATATATTTGATTAGCAGGCTCTAATAAAGCAAAAGAATGTCCTCCAAAAGATTTGGCCTCTTCTTTAGACTCATATATACCTATAATTTCTAGCTCTTTCGTGGTAAGTTCCTCATTCATTACTTCACCTAACTGTAGTTTATCACCCACTTTTAAATTGTTTTTTTTAGCTAGTTTTTTTTCAATCATAGCAACGTTTTTCCCTACTGTTTTTGGCGTAATTCCCTCTCCTTCAACAAGTTTTATTTTTTTGTCTTGAGCAACTTCTAATGAAGAAAAATCTCTAACACCCTGTAAAGTGAAATTTAAATTATTATTCGGGCCAAATGATTCACTTCCTCCAGGTTGTTCGACATAATGAAGCTCTTTCAACTCAACATTAGCACTTTTTAGATAATTATAGTGATCTAAATACTTAGAGTTCTTTAATTTATCAGCTTCTTTTTCTTCGATACTAGGTACCTTTCCTTCACCATTAGCATTTTGATTACTGTTTTGTTCTTCTAAATACTTATTTATATCGATTTTTAGGTTGATATCAGCTCCTAATTGTTTTCTGGCTAAATCAGTTGCTTTACTGGATGCACTTTGAATCGTAAATCCAGCTAATACCAAATTAATTACAACTAGAAAGATAGCAAGTAATATAAGTGACTTTCCCCTTCTTGATTTTAAACTTAAAAATGATCGTTTGATAAAATTCATGTTTTCTAACCTCCAGGATTCCATATTAAAGTAGCAATCTGGAGTTTCTATGTAGATATTCAGGAGTTTTCTTGGAGATATGTGAGTTTATCTGAAGTTCTGGTGCAAAAACTTCAGGATAATTGCAAGTAATCTCTTAGACTTGGACATACTAATAGGGGTAAAAGGAGCATCTATGCTGGCAGGTGCAAAGTGGATTCCAATAAAAAGAAAGAGAACATAAATTAAATTATGTTCTCCTACCCTCTTATTCATATTGTAAATATTAATTGGATTTAACTTAGCTACCTTGTTAACTAAAAGAAAGCTAACTATACTGCTAATAAATAATAGATATCCCTACTTAAATATCAAGCATATACAATAAAATATCACATTCTTACTACTTTTTTTCAGGAAGAACAATTCCTTTATATAATTGAACTGTAATAAAGTAATAGATTGAATAGATAACTACGAAAATCAAGATTGGTAACCAAATACGGAAATATGGGTCAATTAAGATGAAACCAAAAATCTTCATACCCAATAACACATGAATCATTCCTACTATCCCTGGGAATAAAAATACTAAAAATAACTCTTTATAAATAGATTTTGCTAATAGTTCTTGACGGACCCCAATTTTACGAAGCATTTCATAACGTACAATATCTTTTGAAGCACCGGAGAGAATCTTAAACATTAAGCAACTTGCCATCATCGCAAGGAAAGCAATACCTAAGAAGAATCCCATAAATACTGCTCCACTGGCACTAGCATAAACCCCATTATATATTTGATATTTACTGAAGATATCTTCAGCTGTGACATTTTTATATTTAACTAGCTGCAACTCGTCAATTTTTTTCCATTTGTCTAAATATTTTATAAAATCATCAGTTTTTCCAATTACAACGATGTTTTCTTTTTCTTGAATTTTATCGTACATTTTTTGATCTACTATTTTTATTACTTTTTCATTGTAATTTAAATAGGTTGGTTGAAGAGAGCGTAAAGCGTTATCCCACTCTTCTGGGATAATATTTGTATTCTCCTTATTCTCCTCACCATATTTTGAAATTGCTCCTACAGGAAGATTTTCAGAAACTCGTTTTACTTTCCCTCTATCCTTTTTTTCTATTCCAGCTTGCACAAGTGGACGGTTTTTCTCTAGATTTTCTTTCAAGTAGTAAACATATTTATCATCTACTTTATAATGATATTCATTCTTTTCTTTAAATGTAATACCATCTAAAATGTTCTTTTCTTCTTCTGTTGGATTATGAATGACTGTATCGTATATTTCAAGTTGATCAGTCGATTTAATTACGTTATTTTTGAAAGCCATCCCACCTGAAATTGCCCCCGCACCAAGTGCTACTAACATTGCTACTGTTGCGAGTACTTTTGTTAAACTATTAATACGAAAGTTTAATTGAGCAAATGTAAAAGCATTAAGACCTTTCTCACTACGCTTTTTATTACTCTTTAATTTTTTAATAATAAGAGGAAGGACAGAAGTAAATAACATATACGTTCCCGCTGTAGTTGTAAGCATCGCAATCATAGGACCCTGCTCTTTTAACTTATTCATATAAATCATGGAAGTATATCCAATTCCTAGTAAAATAATGGCTAAAAATGAAACAATCCCAGTCCACTTACCTTTAATAATTGTACGTTCTGCTGAAGCATCTGCATGTACAAGTTGCAGAACAGAAATTCGTGATAATTTCACACTATTCATAATGGCAGATAGCACAAATAATACCAAGAAGAACATACAAGTAACTGACATCGATGGTAAATAAAACGCTTGATAACCACTCGCAGTAAAGTCCAATTGCTTCATAAGGAGTTTACCAATACCTTGTGAAAGCCCTATCCCTACTGTAATTCCAATTACTAAGGATACTGCCCCAATAATAATTGTTTCCAGAAACATAAGTAATGTAACCTTATGTTTTTTTGCACCTAACATCATATACATCCCAAATTCTTTTTGGCGAAGAGACATCAAAAATGAATTTGCATATAGAACATAGAAGAATGTAATGATTGCTAATAGAGCTGAACCTGTTTGAAAAACAGGTCCAATTGACTGAATAGTAGTATTTGCTTCAACAAATGCTTTATTTAATGCTAGTGTTTGAAACATGTAAAAAATTGAAATTGACATAACAAGACCAACTAGTAAGACAATATAATCTTTTAGCTTACTTTTTAGTCCTGACATAGAAAGTTTAAATATCATGGTGTATGTCCTTTCTTATCCTTTTTGTGTACCTAAATCCGCAAGTATATCTAAAATTTCCTTATAAAACGATTCACGCGTACCCTTGCGATGAAGTTCTTTATATAACTCACCATCTTGAATGAACAAAATGCGCTGGCAATAACTTGCACTGTATGGATCATGCGTTACCATCATAATCGAAACATCTTGTTTTTCATTTAAATTTTTCATTGCTTCTAAAAGACTTGTTGCATTTTTTGAATCAAGTGCCCCTGTTGGCTCGTCTCCTAAAATAATTGCTGGCTCATGTACTAATGCACGCGCTGCTGCTGAGCGTTGTTTTTGTCCACCCGATACTTCTGATGGATATTTTTGAAGTATTTCTGAAATTCCTAACATATTTGCTACTCTTTTTACTTTTGGATCAATCTTACGTGATGGGACGCCTTGAAGTGAAAGTGGAAGTGCAATGTTTTCATAAATAGATAAATTCTCTAGTAAATTAAAATCTTGGAAGATGAATCCTAATTTTTGAGATCGAAAATCTGAAAGTTCTCCTTGTTTCATTTTAGTGATATCGATTCCAGTGATTTCAACAACGCCGCCCGTTGCGGTATCTAATGTTGAAATTACATTTAATAATGTTGTTTTTCCTGAGCCAGACGGTCCCATAATTCCAACAAATTCTCCTTCCTGAATCGAGAAAGAAATGTCTCTTAAAGCGTGTGATTGATTTTCACCTTTTTTACCATATACTTTTTGAATATTTTTTACATTTACAACTGAGTTGTTCATAATATCCTCCTGCTTTTTTCTTAATTTAAATATTTCATTGTTTATTTTTTTAATTTTTCTTTTGTTTTTTCGGGAACTTCTTTCTCTTGCACTTTCTCAAATCCGTAAACATACTCTCCTTTTACATGAACCTTTAAATAAGAATCTGGATAACCATCCTTACCAGAAAGCCCTACTTTAATGGTATTTTCATTACCTGATTTATCAACTCCGTTTAACATGTAAAAATATCTCTTACCATCGTGTTTAGGATCAGGTTTTGCTTCCCCTTTTGTAAGAACGTACACATATTTTTCTTTCACTAACGGATTAAATCTATCTATTGTTTCTCCTCCCATATAAGTTAATAACCCTGCTCCCACAACTAATCCTGATATTGCAATCCATGCTTTTTTCATTTTCATCTATCTTTTCCGCCTTTCTTTTTCCTATTTAATTAGATGTCATCTCATTCATTCTTTAGGATTTTAATGAGAATGAATATGCTTTCTAACACATTTCAAAGTATAGAGAGTGTTTCTTAATAAATACTGAGGGGGTTTCTTAACTTTTTCTTAACAAAAGCTTTAAACTTTAATCATTCAATAATTTTTCCATCTAATAAAAAAGAACTCTTTTGCAAGAGTTCTTTTTTACCCTGTTAACACAAGGCACATTTTCAGTTTGCATCATATTTCATTACACATAGAAACAATTTATATAGATATTATTACTTTTCTGCCTCAATGGGAAGTGAAATAATAAAACGCACAATACCATCTTCATATTCTGCTCGAATGTCTCCATTTTGCAAATCAACAATACTTTTTGCAATCGCAAGTCCAAGTCCAGATCCTTCTGAGACTCTACTTCTTGATTGATCCTTTTTATAAAAACGTTCAAATAAATTCTTCAGTTCTTTCCTCGTAAATTCTTCACTTTGATTTGCAACAGAGATTTGAATATGATCTTCCTGCTTTTTAAGGAAAACTTTAATTTCTCCCTCATCTTTGCTATATTTAATCGCATTCATTAATAAATTATCAAACACACGCACAATTTTCTCCGAATCAAGTTTAGCATATATACGTTCTTCAGGGAATTCTTTCACAAACGAAAGACCATGTTCCTCCGCTTGTGGTACTAATTCTTCGATTAATTGATCGAGCATTTCATTGATGCATACTTCTTGTTTTTCTAACACATTCTTTTCATTTGTTAATTTTGTGTACTCAAATAAATCTTCTATTAAATTTTTAAGTTGTTCCGATTTTGAAAAAGCAATCTTTATATACTCATCATACTGTTCTCTATTATCGTATTTCGCATCGCGTAATAAACGTAAATATCCCATAATAGATGTAAGTGGTGTTCGTAAATCATGCGAGACATTTGTAATCAATTCATTTTTGTGTCTTTCAATTTCTCTTTCTTTTTCAATATTCACCATTATCTCTTCTGCCATTTGATTAATATTTTTTGTAAGTAAAGCCATCTCATCTTGCCCTTTCTCTTCAATTCGATATGCTAAGTTTCCTTTTGCAATCTCATTTACTCCTTGCGCCATTGTCTCAATCTGTATCATTTTTCTCTTTGTGACATAGAAGAATAAAAAGATAAATACAATAGCCCCAATCAAGAATGGAAAAGGTCCTTCTTCCGTACTATATATTACATCCCCCTCTGGTATTCCGCTAACAAACAGATATAAGTTTTTGTCTTGAATTGTAATTGGATAAAAAGTGATAAATTCTTTACGTGACTTTTCTATTCCCTCTGAATCACCACTCTTTGTTGGATGATTAATTGCAAAATCCATGACATTACGCATTTTATTATGCAAATTGATCTTTTCTTCTTCTGCTTGCTTCGTTTTATACAAGACCTTTCCTTCTTCATCCGTAACTAATACTTTTAAAGCATTTCTTTTCCATTCTATATTTTGATTTTCTTCATCGATTATATTTTGCAAAGCATCTACTTTGTTTTCTGTTACCGCAGCATCTGCCGCATATCTAGCTCTATTATTAATTCCCACCATACCACTACTATAATCAATCGTAACAGTTTGGTTTGCACTTTCAAAAAATGGTGCTACTCCTTTTGATGTGAGAAAGCCTAGCACTGCACAGACAATAAATGTAGTAACTAGCTGAATTCGAATACTCCGTTGAACACGATGTATCGGTTTTTTAATCATGCTTTTTATTTTATTATTAGAATAATAGAATGGTTTAAATATCTTTTTCAATTTTATAACCTACTCCCCACACAGTTTTAATGTATCGAGGCTTTCTTGGCGTTTCCTCAATTTTTTCACGTATTTTCCGAATATGTACCATAACAGTATTATCGGATTGGAAAGACTGTTCTTTCCATACTCTTTCATAAATTTGTTCCGCACTCAGTACCATTCCTTGATTTCGAGCTAGTAATTCCAAGATAGAGAACTCCCTCGGTGTTAATTTTAATTCTTGATTTGCAACAATTACTTCGTGTGTCGCTACATTGATCTTCATATCTCCAATTTCAATTTCGTTTTTGTTTTGCATACTTATCCCACCGCTCATTTTCATATATCTACGAAGCTGTGACTTAATTCGGGCAATAAGTTCCAATGGATTAAAGGGCTTTGTAACATAGTCATCTGCTCCTGTTGTTAGCCCTAAAATTTTATCTATGTCTTGTGTCTTTGCAGATAACATTATTATAGGTATCTCTGCCATTTCTCTTACCTTCATGCACATATGAATACCATCTACTTTTGGCATCATAATATCAAGGACAATTAAATGTACTTCATTTTTCATTAGTAATTCTAAACCTTCTTTACCATCTTCAGCTTGTAAAATCTCGTATCCTTCATTTTTTAAATAAATAGCAATAAGATCTCTAATTTCTTTTTCGTCATCTACAAGTATCTTTTCGGAACCCATAATAAACCCTCCAATTTCCAATAATATGATAACCGACTAATTTTTTTTCGTTATTAACAACTAAATATTAACTAATCCATTAAATATTAATTTGTCATGCTTTTAGTATAGGTAATATTTCTTAATAAATATTATAGTGATTTCTTAATTTTTTCTTAATATAATAAACAACAGCATTCAGTAAAAATAGAAACACATATTATGGATTAGGTGAAATATAACATACAAATGTATTTATGGTTAAAATAACGCATGTTTAGAAATGAACCTAATTCTACGACGAAGTTTGCACTTTTTGGTTGTCCTGGTGAAGAGGATTGCAATAAAGACCACTTTGAAGAAGTGATTTCTTTAGCAATTTGGACTCAAAAAGGTAGCGAAGGCAGACCTTTAAAAGAAACATTTACATTCACTGCTGAATAACAAGAAAACAAAAAGGCCGAAATAATCGGCCTTTTTGTTGAACTAAACCACTAAAAAGTCACTCATCGTTACCTGTCCTAGCACCACAGATAATGAAAGACTTTCGTTCTTTCATGGGAGTTGAAGAAGGGTCACCTTAACAATCGTTATAGGAATTAACAACTAAAAAAGGCTACTTAACGTAACCTTTTTTAGTACAATCATTTTCTATTTATTTTTGACTTTAAGGGCCTTAATTACTTCTTCTGTTGCCTCAGCAATAAGCTCGTCGTTATAATCAGCATCTTTTTTATCACGACTTGAAAGTACAGCAAGAACAATAGGGTCTCCTTTTGATGGCCAAATGATCGCAATGTCATTTCGCGTACCATATGATCCTGTTCCAGTCTTATCAGCCACTTCCCAACCTTTCGGCACTCCAGCACGAATTAACGTATCTCCAGTAGTATTTCTCTTCATCCAATCTATTAAAAGTTCACGTTTCTCAGTTGGAAGTGTATCTCCCAATGTAAAAGCCTGAAGACTAGTAGCAAGTGCTCTTGGTGTACTCGTATCATGAGTTTCACCAGGATTAACTTCATTTAAATCTGGCTCAAATCGCTCAGGGTTGGTAACATTATCCCCAATTTCCTCCAGTGCTTTTTTAAATCCATTCGGTCCCCCCAGTTGTTTAAGGATAAGGTTTTCAGCAGTATTGTCACTGTATCGAAGAGAAGCATCAGAAAGCTCCTTAAGAGTCATCTCCGTATCAACATGCTTTTCCGTAATCGGACTATAATTAACAAGATTCTCACTTGTATAGGTAATTCTTTGATTAAGGTCTTCTATTGATTTCTGTTGTAAAAGTGCTCCTACAGCTAGAGCCTTATGAGTAGATGCATAAGCAAAACGCTTATCTGGATGATAGGTTACTGTTTGGTTTGTACCAGTATCCAACGCAAAGACACCAAGTTTAGCATCAAATTTTTCTTCAAGCATAGCAAAATCATGATTATTGGCAGTTTCTTGTTTTTTGGGTGTAGTTAATTCAGCATGATCGTTATTGTTTGAACAACCTACAAGCGTTGCACATGAAAGAAGTAGTACAGGGACAATTTTTCTGAATGTGGAAGTACTAAAAATGTTGCTCAATGATTTCATTAAAATTCAACCTCTTTCTAAAAAATATTTATTATTTATTCTCCTCCACAGTTACTAACAAAGCTATTTTATCAACTATCTACAACAATGAACATGTAATGTTCATGATACTTTCATGATAAAAACCTGAATACTTTTAGTTGTTCGGTTCATTCCATACAGCAGTTTCTTCTGTTTTTAGACTGTATACGCTATTCATTTCTAGTTTACATAAACACTCATATGAGAAACGGGAGTGATAGAAAAATTCACTTTGTTATTGAACTAACCTGTCCCTTCGTATTATAAGGTCAGCCAGAAATCTGGTTGACTATTTTTTATTCAATCTATAGATTGATAGTAGCGGGGTAGAACGGACCTGCCCGTGGGACTTGATCCCGACAACTAAACAGTTCGCCCTCTACTTGTTAACGCATGATTAGGCTGGTTGGGACAAAGAGATCCCGTATAACAAGCTAGATAGAGGTTACCGGTCAATCCATATACATGAGGAGGAGATAAATTATGAATCTAGTAGTGGGTCTGGATGTCTCAACGCTTTATCAAAGCCTTCTCATCAGTCTGAATATGTATATTGATTTACTTCAAGCGTACCGACAACAACTTTCTACGTTAGAGCGTGAGATTGATCAATTGGCGGCACAACTCGAAGAATATGAATTAATCCAGTCACTTCCCGGTATAGGTGAAAAAATCGCGTCCACGATACTTTCAGAAATTGGGGAGATTGACCGGTTTAATCATCCAAAAAAGTTAGTAGCCTTTGCAGGACTAGACCCAAGTGTGTTTGAATCAGGGCGCTTTAAAGGCATGAAAAATCACATTACCAAACGCGGCTCAGCTAGACTTCGCCACATGCTTTACACAGCCGTCCGTTGTTCAATTCGAGATAGCCGTAAAAAGAAAACAACAGATGAAACCATTGCACGAAATAAACGATTACGAGCCTTCTACGATTTGAAACGGGAGGAAGGTAAACCGTATAAAGTAGCCATTATAGCTTGTGCTAATAAGCTTTAATACTGGATTTATGCCATATTAAAAACGAAAACACCGTTCCAAGAAACTATTTAGTAACAGTATTTTTCGATAAAACAAAAACCATCCACATTGAATGAGGATGGTTATTTGTGTTGTGCATTTTTAGTATAACATGAAGTGTTTTTCCATTAAAAATGTTTTACTTGACATTCTATTAGCTGGTTTAGTTCTATAAGAATTAAACAATTTTATTATTTTTTAAAGGACTTTAAAGTTACTAAACACTTAAGAAATCAACGATCATTTTCTTTTCACGCTCTGGCATCATATGCATGTGTCCGCATCCTTTTAGCATATGAGCCGTGTTATTTGGTATAATTCTTTTTGCTCTTGGTAATACTCTTTTCGCTGGAAATAAACAATCTTTTTCTCCTGCCATAATAAGTGTCGGTGCTTTACACTGTTGCATTAATTTTTCACTCACATTGGATGGCATCCCTACTTTTGTTCTTACATGATCAAAACTATCTTTCACCATATCCAAAGTATCTTTATCAAGAATCTCTTCTTTAATAGCCATAAATAAAGCTGTTTCTTTTATATATTTTTCTTTCTTAGTAAGTTTATATTTGAGTAGTGGTATCATCATTTTCACAGTACTTATTGGAAAGGCATTGTTAATACCTGATGGCACAATTAATACGGATTTTTTTACTTTTTCCGGTGCGGTACACATCAGTTTTGCCAAAACTCCGCCTCCAAACGAAGCCCCAAAACAAGCTATTTTATCAAACCCAAGCCCTGTAATAACGTCACTTGACCACTTTCCATAATCATAATTGCTAGGTGAAAGATTAACTTCATCACTTTTTCCAGGGTGGCCAATAATATCAACCGCATAGATGTGAAAATCCTTAAGCAGGAATCTGTACATTAGTAAATTATAGGCAGTCGTACTATTCCCACCATGAAATACTAACAATGGTTCACCCGATAGATTGCCAGTTTCAATGATATGTGTTTTTCCAAAACGAGTATGAACGTAAATATCTTTACATGAATAATCCAATTTCTTCAATTGATCATCATAAAGCTTTAGTGACATTTCTCTTCCATATTGTGTTTTGTATATACTCATATCCCCCTCTCTTATATCTACATTTTCCCACAAATCCCTAATTTATACGTTATCACATTTAAGGTATTTAAAACAGAAATCGCTAACGGGCGCACTTCTCCTCACTTGAATAGCGCGCTCTTGAACTTGATGATTATGTTCATTGGTTCAACAACATTCGAATTCATGGAACACTGGACTATCTAACACCGGTGGAATTCAAGCAGCAGTCCTAATAAAAGTTGCCCAGTTTAGTGTTGACAAACCAAGAGCTGTCTGAATAACCCAAAAATCTTCTCCGTTACTTTAAGTACAGCAGTTCACAAAACTTAATTAGGGTTACTAAAAACCCAGATTTTGAATTCGTCACTTTGTTCTTGTAAATTCCATCCTGATTTATAATAATATTCATTAAAATTGGAATCAGTCGGACATAGTGCAATAATAGGTAAATCATTTATCGTATTTAACATCTTTTTTAACAACCCTTGACCACGATAAACCCCGCTTATCGCAAATTGATACAAAGAAATTTTGCTTTGTGTTTTTTTTCGGTAAAACCGAAATGCTCCCACTACTTGACCTTCTACTGTTGCCACTATCATTTGCTTTCTTCTTATGGCTGCTTTAATTCCAAGAGGACATAAAAACTCTTCAGAATAAACTGCACTGTTATTACGATTTATATTTTCGTTGAAGAAATTCACAACTTCAGATATATGAGTTGGATTCGCTAAAGCTATTTGCATCTTCCTACCCCCTTAAAATAACTCTTTTTATGACATAAGTGATTTATATATATCTCCTATAATTCCTTCCATTTGATGAACACCTAATTCTGCATTCGTCATGATAACTGCCCCTTTTTCTATGTGTGAAAATGCTACCATCATACATTGAAAGCCTACTCCCCAACCGAGTGATGTAATTTCTAATTCTCTTTCAGAGCCTCCAAGAAACACACCTAATCCAGTCCAACTCTTACCTTTTTGAGGTGTTATCATTTCTTTTGCTAATCTTTCTGAAATGCCAATTTTACTTTCTCCTTTTAGAGCATTCAGTAGCTCAAGAACTAATTGAGCTAAATCTAAAGAATTTATCCATAATCCAGAAGCTGCTGGGTAAGGATATATAGGATACTTTCCATCTACCAATTCACCGTTTTTATTATGGCCACAAGAGAATTCCTTTTTATCCATCTCTAACATTGTTGTTGTATTTAAATGACTATTGTTCATTCTTAATGGCTTAAATATTAACTCATTCACCACTTGATAAAATGGCTTTTCAGTAACATCTTCAATTAGTTGCTGAACAACACAAAAACCTGCATCTGAATAGTGAAATTCACTCTCTGGTTCACACTGTACTTTAATAGGAACTTTACAATAAGGAGTTTTCCCCTCTAATAATTCAACCATCGAAGGAATCCGTATTTTTGAATTTAGTTCAGAAAAACTACCTTCAGGGTCCTTAATTCCAGATTGATGACTAAGTAAGTTTCTCAATGTAACGCTTTTATTTTTAGTGAATTCATTTTCTGGTACTTTCCACGATACAAGTCTTGTATTTATATCCTCATCTAAATCAAGAAGTCCTTCCTCTATTAGCTTTATAGCAATCATTCCTGTTAAGAACTTGCTAATGGAACACGAACTAAAAATAGAATTTTCATTTACTTTTCTATCGCTTTCTACCTCTAGTAAACCGTAACTTTCTGTTCCGCTAATTTGACCGTTCTCAAGCAATGCAATACTTATACCTAGGACATTATAATGTTTCATTTGTTCTTCGATGTTGATTTTTTTTAATTTCATATTTATCCCCCTACAATAGTGTTTTCAATAAAATTATAACACGAATATACGTTCTATTGTATGTATTTGGAAAAACATTTAGTTAACATGCTTCTTCAAGGTACGAAGAATATCTATTAACGCTGTCGTTAATAAGTGAAGAAACCTACCAAATAGAAATGAAAAAATAACATAAAATCGATGACTGATTTGAAAGTCTAAATTTGATACATCCATGGTTGTAAATATCATTTGTCTAATATTGATAAAGATAATCCCTAGTAAAGCGAAGCCTCGTAATACATGCTGCTATCGTACTTTCTTAAACTTTCCTTACAGATGCATTAAGGTTCGTAGGTCAAACTATTATAATACTTTAATAATATCAATTGTATCCGACAAATATTAACAAACTCTTATGATAAAAGGGAAGTTTATCTTAAGAAATGAAAAATGCCCTACACCATTGTGAGCTAAGCTATACCAACAACTGTAAGTGCGGACAAATGCGGCAAATATGAAAACGGGAAGACCTCAAGAGGTTGAAGCACTTTTCAGGTGACCTGCCCACACTGTATAGCACTACAGGGTTTGTGTTGTCGTGGAGTAACCTGCACCTTTAGTTGAATGAAAAAAGGCTCTACTCCTTATAGAAGTAAAGCCTCAGTTGGTTGAAGAAAAGCCTTTCCCCAGGTAATCTGTTCTCAAATTCAAATTTAACTGTCTATGTAAAATTTAGACCCTTAGCGAGCCTCTGAAGCTCCTTGCAGCATAGTAGGATTCTGCTCCATTGTGGTACACAAAGACAGTGTCATAGCGACGATCACAAAAGATGGCCCCGCCGAGTTTTCTAATATTGGCAGGTGTTTGCACCCAGCTCGACGTTTTTATATCGAAATTTTCTAGTTTCTGCAGCTCCCGGTATTGTTCTTCCGTTAAAAGTTCAATGCCCATGGCAGTTGCCATATCAATAGCGTTATTTTCTGGTTGGTGTTTTTTCCTTGACTCCAATGCTTCACGGTCGTAACAAACACTTCTGCGCCCTTTAGGACTTTCCGCTGAACAATCATAAAAAATGTATTCGCCCGTCTTTTTATCATGGCCAACAACATCCGGTTCACCGCCAGTTCCGTCCATTTCATTGAGCGACCACAGTTTTTCAGTATTAGCTTCGAGCTTAGCTTGTACATTAGCCCATTCAAGACCTTTATGGCGGTTCATGTTTTTCTCAAAACGAGCTTTCAAAGTTCTGAGTAGTTCCTCACGTTGTTCTAGTGACAACTCCTTATTTCTCTTTGTCATATTAGTTTCCCCCTAATTGTTTTTATTCATAATGGTTTAAGTACTAAACTGCTGCGTTTATCGTTTGACAAATGTTATCATACAAACTTTCAAAGCCTTCTTTCGACTGATGTACCGCAAAAGCTTTTTCAATCACACGCCCTCGTTCATCGACAAAGCAGGCGTAATGAACACGCTTGGCAATTTTCATACCGACAACGAGTGTATTTTCAGTAACATGATTAATTTTATCATTCCATTTAGAATTGCATAAGGGAGTCCTCCTTGTTTGATGATGGGTCAATGGTGGTTACACTCATGCATCATACTAGAGAGTTCTTTTTCTTTCAAGACCTCGAACATCTTTCAAACAGGAATGCTGCTCCGTTAGTACAATAAGTTCTTAAGTTCAACAATAAAGAGCGTAATCTTCTTGGATTAACGCTCCCTTTAGTTTAAGTACAATATTTCACAACCTTGCTTCCTTGGGTAAATTACTATTACTAAATGTTCGATATATAAAAAAGGGAACACCTGCTAACCAGGAAGTCCCCTTCTTATTTCGTAAGATAAAAGTACACCAAAACAAGGTTTGAGAAAATAGGCTACGGTTAGGGTTTGAAGCTTTTTTTAAACCGATAACTGTTACATAACCTACAAGAGTTGCATCGAATGAATATTGTTGGCTACCAACCAACACCTACGACTAAAAACGTTGTATCCGCATCATTAAAAAGGCAAAATTCCAATAAAACTACAGAATTAATTATAACCCCCAGACAATCTAACCTTAATAAACACTTTCACATGTTCCAGCTGCTGGTTCATAAAAACAATGATTTTTAAATTGCCCAGTAAAAGGTTGATCGTACCATGTTGGAGGGCAGGGAGCATATGGATTAAAATACCAAAGGGCAAATTTCGCTGGATGTTGTCTCCAAAAATCCAAATTCTGTTTTGCTAATCTTTTTTCAGAAGATCTCGCTCTTTGATAAAATAAATTTCCTTTCTGAACAGCTTCAAAGGAATAATTTCCTCCTTGTACCTGATAAATTACATCTTCAATTGTTCTTACATCTTTAAAGTCTAAACAATCTGCTACAGCACGATTAACAATTACATTTCCAACATATAACATTCCTTGATTTCCTTCACCCTCGGCTTCTGCTCTCATCATCCTTGCCATTAAATCAATATCTGCATCTCGGTATTTAACTCTTGGCATTTTCCACCCCAAAAATATAGTATGAAAAAAAAACTACATTGATGTCATTGTTTATAAAATAAGAATGCTTAGTTTTTAATGCTTACCGTTTTTAGCAAGATGAAAACTATGGCATTCTAAATAACTTCAATTATCGAGAGCATCAATCCTTCTTGGATCAACGACCTCGATAATTGAAGATTGTTCGTGATGCGAGGCTATTGTTTAACATCTTACATATTTGCGTTTGAAACCAAGCTTCCCTTTATCTACTTCCTTTTGAATACTTTCTAAAGCGTGTAGGAAACTACTTTTTTTCTTGTCCCTTTTGACTTCTACTGGACCTACTGCCTTTGCAGTTTCGACGGCATAACAGTTTGTAGATTCATCATTTAGCACTTCCTTCTTTTTGAAGATTGACCCCCTTGATATTTAAGCCTTACAAATCTATTACAATTACCCTCTAAAAAACCTTACTATTTGTCAGCAAAACCATCACCTAAACATGTGCGGAGTGTATGTGCGGCAATATGGGTGTGTTGGTGAGGCTTATAGTTAGTGCCCGGTCCTATTTATAAAGTACCGAGACTTTATTTCTTATTCAAAGCACCATTTAGTTTAAAAGAAAAAATTAATATAACATATATTGTTATCAATTTAATAATTCGTTTCATTTACGATTTTAGGAATAACTCCGAATTTAGCAATTAAAAGAACCAGTAAAAATACAAAACAACTAAAACCAGTATTATCACTTGTAAGAAAATTTAACTGGATAATTTGCATCTTAACTAAAATGTTTAATATATAAGAACTAAGAAAACCCAAAAATGAAACACACGTTAAATAATTGCCGAATAACAATCTTCTGTAATTAGATACATCTGATTTATTAGCTTTTTTGATAGTCAAAGTATGTTGAACTTGTAGAACTAAACCATATGTGAAAACTATAATTAAAAAAACAACTACTGTATAACCAATTACGTCACCCATCAATTCGCCTCCCTTTTTTCCAATTATAAACCCATTATCTTTATAAGACTTTTTTCCTTTAAGCAACCTTCCCCATTAGTACTATAAGTTCAACAATAAAAGTGTTAATCCTTCTTGATTTGAATCAACTCACCCCGTAAGTATAATTGTCATTTTCCACAAATTTTGGGTGTTTGTGATAATTAGTGGCATACCCTTACCATGTTCTCTACAAGGTGTCGAATTGGAGAAATTGTGATGTTAGAGAAGAACAACATTAATTGGTTTAATCGTTCTGCGATCGTAAGAGGAAAAGGCGATAAGGAAAGGGAAGTTTATTTTAATATACGTACCGATATTTGGCTTAAACGCTTTATTGTCTGCCATATTCGTGATTGAAAGACACCCTCACAAAATGAGCACTGCCAGATAAGATACATTATTAAGCAGATTTCAAGTCATGCAGGAATTGATAAAGCAATCTATCCGTATCAACTCATACACAGCTATGCTACTCATTTGTTGAAAAATGGAGCACCTATTGAAGTTATTCAAAGTCTGATGGGGCACGAGAAAAGTGAAACCGCTCAACTTAGCGGAAGGTTAAGGTACGAGTTTTATCAAAAGTACTTTTAATTCATAAAGGGCAACGTCTCAAATGACGCTGCCCTTTTTACTATTGTACACCTTTAGTTGAATAAAATATTGAAACAGTAGAAGTTAGTTTGCTTCAATAATACAGATCTTACCTTTTTCATCAATACCTAAATCAATTCCATATACATGTGTTTTGAAAATGATTTTGCTAATTGTTGAGCAACCTATAAGGAAACTTGCTCTATTTCATTTGAAGTAATCGAGACCCTTGCTTAGAAAATATTGGGTAATTTAATTGAAAAACAAAAAATGAAATCGACCATTAAACTCTATCAATATCTAGAAAACGGGTCTAAGGATTAAAAACAAGATAGGTATTTTCGATTAAAAGCAAAGTTCTGATTTATTCTTCTATCCTTTTTAGTCCTGATTAAACCATAGTTGATCTTTGTTATCAACATCGCCATTATAATTGATTAGAATCTCATCTCCTGCTTTTATATCTGTAAAAGCATAAAAGTCAAATGTGTGATTTCTAAAATTAATCTCATAATTTGCATTAGGTTCATAAGAATGGTTAAACAACATTCCATAACCAAGAAGGATAGCTGAATGCTTTATCCCATACTCAAAAGCGTAATCAGCTAGTATGGTTTGCTCAATGTATTGATGCTGGTCGTTTGGATAAGAGATGACGGGTGCTTCATGTAAAAGTTCTCCTTTTTTGATATCACATGTAGCAAATACCCCTCTATTGAATTCTCCATCACTTAGTGGAGATGTTTTTACCTCAATCATGTTATTCGCCTACTCACTTTTAAAATATACTTGTTAACTATAACATTAATTTGAACATTGAGCTCTTTTATTTAGAAAAGAGACTCTCCAATATGTCTTTAAGATATGTACTTCAAACAGGAAAGCTCCAAGTTAGTACAATAAGTTCAACAAAAAGGAGTGATAATCCTCCTTGGATTAACACCACCGTTAGATAAATTTTCATTCAAATATTGTCGAACTTGTTTCTTATCTTGATTTTCATTTAGTTCTATCCAAATAATTGGGTCAGTCTTTCCAATTTGAAAACTCTGTAAATCATATTTATCCCAAATACTTTCTTAGACTGCTTTTGTAGTGTATTCTTCGTTATTTTGAAACTGTTTTTTAATCCAATGAAGCCACAACGACAACCATTATCAAACACAATGAAATAATTATACCTCTCCTTTTCATGCATTTCCCCCTACCTTATTCTCTTGCCACGTTACTCATTTACTCTACTTATTTTAACTACCTCGATGTCCTTCCTAATATAGAACCTTTAGAAAACCACTATTAAATAAAAAACTGAACTAATACAAAAATAATTAGTTCAGTCTTAATTTTCTCATTAAAATTTTCAACTTTTTATAAAAAGTATTGATATATCATGTTCTTTTAATAAAAGAATCGTGTTCCCTTTTTTTCTCTATTTTTCAGTTAATTGCATTTTCAATTGTGCCAGCATAAATATTATCGCTCCTAGGGCAACAACAAATGCTGCAGCAAGATATACTTCTATATAACTGTAATGTGTTGCAATGATGCCAAGAAGCCATGATCCAAGGGCAATCCCTACATCAAATAATGTAAAGAATGTAGCAGTAGCATAACCACTGCGTCTTGGATCTGTGGATTGGATTGTCATTGATTGGAAACTTGGTACAAGTGCTCCGTATCCAAGTCCAACTAACACACCAGCTAACATGAATAACACTGGCCCATTAACATAAGCTAGCGTAATTAAACCTAAGATAAAAAGAATAAAGCCTGGAATAATAACAAATTTCGGCCCTTTTTGATCGTATAAACGTCCTGTTAATGGCCGAGTTAACAACATAGCCGCTGCGAAAACAATATAAAATAAACTAGCAACTTCCATAAAACCCTTTTGTTTTGCGTAAACAGATAGGAAAGATAATACACTTGCATAAGCAATTGCAACAAAACAAGCTAATGAAGCTGTTGGTAATGCCTTCTTCTCAAATAAATCTGAGAGGGCTATCGAGAATTTTTGTTGTTTAGGTCCTTGTGGTATATCGTCTAATTTAATTGATAACCCTGCAATACCACCGATTAAAATAACTGCACTCATAATAATAAACAAGATTTCGAAATTTAAATAGTGAATGACCAAAAGACCAACAAAAGGGCCAAGTATTACTGCTAAATTTAGTGACATGGTAAAATATCCAAGCCCCGCACCCTTCCGAGATGGAGGAACAATATCAGCAGCAATAGAATTATTTGCTGTCGTTAATATACTGAAGAATATCCCTTGTATAAAGCGCAGTAGTAATAACAATGCAAACGATTTAAAAAATAAATATAGGACGGTACACACAAAGTAACCGATTAAGCTTATATAAAGCAATTTACGTTTACCAAAATGCTCTAAAACTTTTCCAGTAAATGGGCGTGTTATAATTGCAGATAGCAAGAAAATAGATAATAATAAACCTGCATCACTATCAGAGCGGCTTAAATCTTCAGTTGCATAAAGTGGTAACACGGAAACTAATCCGTAAAAAACAAAAAAAACGGCCATATTTGTACAAAAAAGACTAATAAACCGTTTCGTCCAAATTTTATCTAACTGTTCCAATGGGTCACTCGTCCTTTCAACTTACCTATCAGCTTAAGCAACTGCTGTTGTTCTTCCTTAGTAATTGTTTCTACCAAGCCTTCCTCAAATTGCACTACAGATGCTAAAACAACCGGAAATTTTTTCTTACCTTCTTCGGAAAAGGACACTATTTTTTCTCTACGATCTTCACCCTCCGTTCGCACAATCCAGTCAAGCTGTTCTAGTCTTGCAACAGTTCGTGTCACAGTAGGTGCCTCAACCTTTAAATATTTCCAAATGTCTGTTAATGACATCGGTCCATTCTTGTTAATCGTATAGAGAATCGTCCACTGGCTACTATAAAGGTCATGTTCCTTTAAACAAGTATTTAATTTATTTGTAAAATCTCGAGTAGTTTGAAAGATTTCATGAAATAAAGGATTCATTTTTTTACCTCCGAATTTTATTTACCTAGGTAAATAAAAAATTAATTTTATTCCTATTAATACCGATTGTAAAGAGGGAATTGTATTCATAACGATAGAAAAGAGGCTATCCATTATGGTGATTTCTCAACGTAGCAATGCCCCTCTTTCTATAATACGGTGAAGTAAAGAAAAAGTTGAATGATTGCCTTGTATTTAATTCTTTTTCATCAATTTCTCATACCTTTTTCATTTCTTGAGAACAACAGGATACCTAATATAATATATAAAAAAAGTCCACATAAAGCAGCAGGAATAATCCCAATCCTATCATCTAAATATAAACAGGTGAATAGAGGTAAACTTATCAATGAGAACAGTTTTATAAAATACTTTTTTACATACATTTTTTTAGACATTTACTACCTCCTATAATAGCCTACTTTAATAATGACTTTAATTTGAATTTTATGCAAACATTTGTTAATCGCTACTTATTTCAACAAATAGAACACTGAAATAGATAAGTTAAACAAAGATCTAGTTCAATCATAGCAACCACTTCTTCATCAAAAAACCGTAAGAGCAATATCACTCTTACGGTTTACCAAATCCAACATAATTTTCAATTTTTAAGTGTATATTAAATAAATTAACTCAAAGTCTATTATTGGCTCTTTTGATTGACTGTTATATTTAAAAAGGCACCTATTGCACCACTAAAACCATGGTCTTCTAAGAAGATAGGCGTTTTCTTTTTCAATATTGTGTAGTTGGCGATAATCTTTTTTAATGCTTCATTTTCATTTAGAGTTGTACCAATATATATAATATGTTCGACTTGATTTTGCTCTGCTAGTTGGATGCTTAATGTTGTGATGACTTCCCCTACTAAACCCTGTACTGTCGCTAATATATTTTCAATAGGGTGGTTTTTCGTTTCATCAATACCCATTTTACCGAAATTACTCGCCGTTAAGGTTCCTGCAATCGGTGTATCCATACCTTGATAGATATCTTGTACTAGAAGATCCATTTCTTGTCTTTCACCATACTGTGCTTTTTTAATAATTTCATGATAGTCGTAAATTCCTGTCGTTAATGCTGCCAGTCCGACTAGGGTTCCACCACCAATACCAGTACCACCAACACGATTATGTCTTTCACCATCCATAAAATGAATGGAAGTACCTGTTCCAACATTTGTAATGATACTGCGGTCAAATCGATGACCATGCTGAATTAGTTGATAACGAACACCTTTTAATGTTGCTTCAAATTCAACTATATAATGGATGGACTTTACTTCTTTGAGTAAATTCTTAACTTGTTCAGTTCGGCCGCCTGTTAAGCCAATCTCTTCAATTTCAGGGTGATTGCTGATCCAGTCCGTTACAGCTTGTAAGTCATTCGAAGGGAAATGCTCTAACACTAGCTCGCCCAATTCATTTTCATAAGCTATTTTTGTTAGAGTACCGCCTGCGTCTATTCCAATTGCCTTTGTCATACCATTCTCCTTTGTGATCGCCCAAACTAAACTTTACTGCTAAGAACAGTTTTGTGCAATGATTTCCTATGATGTTATCATTTTTTTATATTTTTCTACTCATTTATTTGAAAAAACAATATTACCTGCAACAACTGTTTTAAGTGCTATGGCATCTGGAATTTCATCTACTTCACATGCAAATAAATCTTTGTTGAAAATTGAAAAGTCCGCATCATATCCAGGTTGAATGACACCCCTTACTTTTTCCTTTCCAATTGCCTTAGCACTTCCAATTGTATAGAGAGAAATAGCTTCAAAGCGTGAAAGTTTTTCTTCAGGATTATAGCCTTCATGATTTTGTTCGATCTTTTTGCGTGCAATAGCAGCGTGAATACCAAGTAAAGGATTCACATCTTCGATTGGTGCATCTGAACCACCTGCACAGATCAATCCTTTTTCTAAAAACTTTTTAAATGGATATGTCAGTTCAGCTCGCTTTAAACCTATTTTATCTACAATCCATGGGAAGTCAGAAAGGATAAATTGTGGTTGAACATCTAAAATAACAGGTAATTTACTCATTTGTTCAATTAGGTCGTTATTGACTACACTGCAGTGTATAAGGCGATCTTTTTTCCCGTTCGTTAGAGGATTAGCTTCGATTGCAGTTAATACTTGTTCAAGTGCGGCATCTCCAATTATATGTACTGCAACAGCTTCATCATAAGTACGCGCCAATTTTACAAGTTGATCAAGTTGTTCAGCAGTATGTATGAATAACCCCTTGTTTTGTGGCTGATTTTCATATGGTTCAAGTAACGCTGCTGTAGCACCACCTAGTGCCCCGTCAGAGAAAATCTTCATAGCACCTGCTTCGACAAATGGCTCAGCATAAGTAACACTTGAGGTCATCATTTGTTCAAATGCAAGATGATGCCTTAATAAATGTACTCGGAAATTTTTCTTTTTACCGATAATTTCATTAAACGCATTAAGTGGATTCGAAAAATGCCCATAATAGCTGATATCTTCAGTATGTCCACCTGTTAAACCAAGTGACAGCATATGATTAACAGCTTGCTCTAACGTATTTGATAATGTATATTCATTCTCTACAGGTATTTGATCTAAAACTTTGTAAAGCGCTTGATCATATAATAGACCTGTTAAGAGTCCGTTTTTATCACGGCCAATTTCTCCACCTTCTGGATTTTGCGTTTCGTGAGTAATATTACCAGCAGCCATCGCTGAAGTATTCGCAAGAATCACATGTCTGCATACACGTTTTAAGACAATCGGTGCTTGCCTAATTTCATCCAGCTCTTGAGCTGTTGGAATGCGCAAGTCATTGAATTGATTTTCGTCCCAACCTTCGGCGATTAGCCATTCATCACTAGAACATTTAGTAGCAGCTTCTCTTATAACGTCTAGCATCTCGTCTGAAGATTTCACATTTGTTAAATCAACTCGTAACAGCTTCTCGCCATACCCGATCATATGCAAATGACTATCCACAAACCCTGGATACATCACAGCTCCTTGCAAATCAATAACCTCTTCTGCTTGGCTAATAAGCTCATCATATGAACCAACTTTTAAAATCTTACCACTCTCTACAAGTACTGCTTCAACTCTTTCTCCGTCTCGATGCATCGTGTATATTGTTCCACCAAACCATAATTGACTCATTTCCCCCATCCTTTCTCAAAAAAAGTTGTTCGAAATATTTTTATTATATCATTCTGAGTAAAAAGGTCGTAT
Organism: Viridibacillus sp. NPDC096237; assembly: GCF_050278625.1. Lineage (NCBI taxonomy): Bacteria > Bacillati > Bacillota > Bacilli > Caryophanales > Caryophanaceae > Viridibacillus > Viridibacillus sp. NPDC096237. Next base: position 32,331 of record NZ_JBNNTI010000001.1, read on the forward strand.
GGATATGGTAGGTAATCTAAATGTCAGTTTTTTTGTTATTGAATAAAACTCAATTGAATCATTGATTAATCAAATTGTGCTTTATCTCTTACTAAACTCCAAAATCTATTGAATGCATGGAAATAAACGAGAACCTTTTCTACGATTTATTGGACCAAACAAATCAAAGATATGAAAAGTAAAATCCTCATAAGCATTTTACTTTTATGTACAAAAAAGAAGGACGAACAAAGTTTCCATTAAAAGTCAAGTTATAAGCTGAAACTATCTTGCTACTTACATAGTGGAACTTAAGGGCTTTAGGTTGCACTTAATTTGACAAAGTAACAGCTAAAAAAACATTTGCATTATTTTCTACGGATTTTGTTGTATCTTTTTCAACATTTGATATACGATAGTATGGAACGTTTTTTGATTGAACGGAGGAAGACAAAATGATGGAACAAAAAACACTCTATAAAGAAGCGATGAGCGTTTTAAAAACAACAAGTCGTACTTTCTTTATCCCTATTACATTTTTACAAAAAGAAATGAAAACAACTGTAGCAACAGCATATTTATGCATGCGTGCTATTGATGAAATTGAAGACCATGAGGATTTAGATATCGCAGTTAAAAGTGATCTTTTAAGACAAGTAAGTGCTATGTTATTAAAACCATTTGATAATGAAGCTTACTTATCAGTACTCAAACCATATGAAAGCATACTTCCTGAAGTAACAATCCGCCTTGGTGATTGGCTAGCTCTTTGTCCTGAAGAAATTCGTGATACAATTGCAGCCTCGACAAGTGAAATGGCTGAAGGAATGGCTAAATGGGCCGACAAAAATTGGGTAGTTAAAACAAGAGAAGATTTAGATGACTACACATACTATGTGGCAGGTCTTGTTGGGACAATGCTATCTGATATTTGGCGCTGGGGTGCTGGTATCGAAACAGACCGTGAACTTGCAATCGGCTATGGACGTGGTTTACAAGCAGTTAACATTTTACGTAACCAAGATGAAGACGATGAACGTGGCGTAAGCTTCATGCCTGAAGGATGGACACGCGATGATTTATTTAAATATGCTGAGGAAAACCTAGCAAAAGGTGATCTGTACAATAAGAGCATTAAAAAGCGTAGCATTTTAATGTTCTGTAAAATCCCTCTAGCACTTGCACATAAAACACTACAAGCTATGAAAAACGGTCATGAGAAAATGACACGTCAAGAAGTTGAACAAACTGTAGAGGAAGTAACGCAAGAAGGCTAAACGAAATATAAAATAATAATTGAGCCGAGGAGAAAATTATTTTACCTCGGCTTTTACTATTTCAAAATGATTAAGATTTAGAAAAAGTAAGTACTTCCTCAATCCCTGAAATCATGTCATAAGCACCCTCAGAGGTGTTTACACAGACAATGATTTTGAAATCTTGCTTAGGATAAAATGCAGCATGGAAATTAACTCCTGGATCATAGCCCATTAGCAAATACTTAGAAATTTCTTCATCGTTTGTTTCAATCCATATTCCGTAACCATATGATAATCCGTCCTCTTCGTGCGCATGTGGCGTTAACATTTTCTTTGTCATGCTCTCACTTAAAAGTGTATAGTTTGTTAACGATTCCCATAATTTCATCATATCTGTTGCCGTAACATAAGCTCCACCATCTGATCCTCCTTTGACAGGAAGAGAGTAGATATTCGATTTCCACGTTCCATCAGAAAGTTCGATATAGCCAATCGCTGTTTTTACAGGTAAAGCATCCATTTCAAAATAACCTGAGTCGATCATTCCAACTCTTTGGAAAATATTTTTTTCAACATATTCACTAAAGCTCATACCACTTACATTTTCAATTATTAAACCTAGTAAAATATATCCAGAATTATTATATTGAAATTTTGCACCTGCAGGATATTTCATTTGCTCATGTTGAAACAATGGTAAAAAATCTTGTAATTTTCTTATATTGTACATAGGAGTTTTAATCCAAAGCTCATCAAAATAATCCGGGACACCAGAAGTATGTGTTAGCAAATGGTGAACTGTAATATTTTCATCAAAATATGAAAAATCAATTACTAAACAATCTTTTAATTTCGATTTAAATGAGAGATCTCCTTTTTCAATGAGCTGGCAAATGGCGATAGCTGTGAAAATTTTGCAGCCTGAGGCGATGGCGTATTTTGTATTTACTTCATTTTCAATTTTTTCACTTCGATTAGCATATCCATAACTTATACTAGCTAACTCATCTAGTCCTTGCTTTGCCAATATGGTACCTGATAATTGAATCTTTTGTTGAACAGACTCAATCTTCATTAACAGATTTTCTTGTTTCATATGTATTCCTCCTGTATAGATGATTTCAGCCTTTTACCCCCATTCATTTTACCTTAAAAAAGTATTATTGGATATTTTTTCAATCAAATAATGTATTTAAAACAATTTATTTAAATAGTTTTTCTTAAGCTCATCCGGTACCATGCTACCACCAGTAGCCCAAACAATATGTGTTGCATTTTCCAGCTTTGCATCTAGCTTTTGCTCCGCAATAAATTTTTCGCCCAACTTTTCTAACACAACTGGACCCTTCATGCCTGCTAATGCTGATGGTTCTAAGAAAACACCTTCACATTTATGCATCTCACTTAATAGCATGAGTAATTCTGCATCACTAATTGTATAACACCCTGCTAAGTGTGGTTCCATTACCCTGCCAACGAAACCCGAAGCTCGCCCAACTGCCAATCCATCTGCCTCTGTTTTTTGTTCTATCCCCAGATTTTCTACAGAGATAGCATCATGTAAACCCGTCATCATACCAATCGTCATACACGGAGCATTCGTAGGCTCTGCAAAAAAGCTATACACGTGCTCACCAAATTCCGATTTCAAGCCATAAGCGACTCCCCCAGGTCCACCCCCTACACCACAAGGTAGATAAACAAAGAGAGGATGCTCTGCATCAACAGAAATGTTCATCTCCTTAAGTTGCTCTTTCAATCTTCTCGCAGCAACGGCATAACCTAAAAACAAATCTTTGGAATTTTCATCATCGATAAAGTAACACATCGGATCTTTTTCAGCTTGCTCTCTCCCCTTTTCGACAGCTAAGCTATAATCTGATTCATATTCTACAACCTTTACGCCTTTTTCTTTTAGTAACGTCTTTTTCCATTCTTTTGCATCGGCAGACATATGTACAGTAACTTGAAAGCCGAGCTTTGCACTCATAATACCAATACTCAACCCCAAATTCCCTGTTGATCCAACGGCAATGGAATATTTCGAAAATAGTGTACATACCTCTTTAGAAGCGAGCAATTCATAGGAATCTTCTATCGTCAATAAACCAGCTTCTATCGCTATCTTTTCTGCATGTTTTAAAACTTCGTAAATGCCCCCACGCGCTTTAATTGAGCCTGAAATAGGCAATTCATTATCACATTTTAATAGTAATTTCCCCTGGATTGTTACTTGATAGTGTCTATTTAAAAAACTTTTCATTTCTGCTATTTCTTCGATCGTTGATTCAATAATTCCCTTCGATACAGCTGTTTCAGGAAAAGCTTTTGCTATAAAAGGAGCAAAACGTTGTAATCTCGCTGCTGCGTCATCAATAGCATCTTGCCCTATTTTGTTATCTGTATGATTCAACTCTGAATGCGGAGTAAATTTTTCGTTTAACCAAAGTATTTCCTGAAGTGTTTTAACCTTTTGTAGTTGTGGAAAAGTATTAACCAAATTATCTATTTCTATCGAAAACATACTTATTTCCTCCAAGTTCACTTTTTTGTCAAAATTTCTTTGCATAAACGACGAAAAGCTTCTGCAAATTCCAAATTTGCTTCTTTAGAACGTTTTTTTGGCCCCTTTGTTCTTCCACCAGCTTGCCGAATTTTCTGACCTAAATGCCGTGTGAAAAGTAATTGTTCTATATTTTCTGATGTGTAATTTCTTCCGTTTTGATCAATGGCATAACCGGATTTCGCCAATACCATAGCTGCTAAACCATAATCTTGAGTCACTACTATATCACCTTTTTGTAAGCGGTTAACTAGTACAAAATCTACGGCATCGCTACCCTTTGATACCATGACAGTATCGGCTTCTTCTCGTTCTATTTGATGGGCAGTATCACAAAAAATAGTTACTTTTAACTGGAAATCCTTCGCTATTTTTATTATTAAATCAACAACTGGACAGCCATCTGCATCTATTAAAATCTTAGTCATTTTTTAACCTCATTTACATTTTATTTACATATCATTGATACTTATATCATATTTCAAAATTATCAATTTAGAAACCGTTTCCATGAATAAAAATTCATAAATTTTGCATATTCATAAATATCACAATATTGAATTATCAGAAAAATAACGCTACTATATTGTAATAGGTCAAATATTACTGGGGGTATTCACAATGGTCACAATTTCAACAGAATCACAGCAAATTGCAACACAGTATATCGATGATGTGTTTAACAATTTGAAAAAACATCACTCACATGAGCCTGAGTTTTTACAAGCTGTTAAAGAAATCATATATTCATTAACTCCTGTTTTTGCTAAACGTCCTGAATTAATGGATGCAAGTCTTTTAGAACGCATTATCGAACCAGAGCGTGTAGTAAAATTCCGTGTTTCTTGGGTAGATGATAGTGGTAAAGTACAAGTTAACCGTGGTTATCGTGTACAATACAACAGTGCTATTGGACCATACAAAGGCGGACTTCGTTTCCATCCATCGGTAAACGAAAGTATTATTAAATTCCTAGGTTTTGAACAAATATTCAAAAATTCCTTAACTGGCCAACCTATTGGGGGTGCAAAAGGTGGTTCAGATTTCGATCCTAAAGGTAAATCAGATGCTGAAATTATGCGCTTCTGTCAAGCTTTCATGACAGAATTACATAAATATATCGGACCAGATGTCGATGTACCCGCTGGGGATATCGGTGTAGGAGCACGTGAAATCGGCTTCCTATTTGGTCAATATAACCGAATTCGCGGTGCTTATGAAGCAGGTGTTATTACTGGTAAAATGCCACGCTTTGGTGGTAGTTTAGCACGTAAAGAAGCAACTGGCTATGGTGCAGTTTATTTCGTTCAAGAAATGCTAAAAGAAATTGACGCTACATTCCAAGATGCAACAGTTGTCGTTTCTGGTTCAGGAAACGTTTCAGTCTATGCGATTGAGAAAGCACAACAGCTAGGTGCGAAAGTAGTTGCATGTAGTGATTCGAATGGCTACATATATGATCAAAATGGTATTAACTTAGATACTGTTAAACAAATAAAAGAAGTTGAGCAAGGACGTATTAAGGAATATGTAGTACGTCACCCTGAAGCTACCTATACTGAAGGTTGCAATGGCATTTGGACCATTCCTTGTGATATTGCGCTTCCATGTGCTACACAAAATGAGATTGATGAAGAATCAGCTAAAATACTCGTTACAAATGGTGTAAAAGCAGTGGGTGAAGGTGCAAATATGCCTTCAACTCTTAAAGCAATTCAAGTCTATTTAGAAAACAAAATCTTATTTGCACCTGCTAAAGCCGCAAATGCAGGCGGTGTTGCCGTATCAGCTCTTGAAATGGCTCAAAATAGCATGCGTATTTTCTGGACTTTTGAAGAAGTTGACGAAAAATTACATGATATTATGAAGTCAATTTATAGCAACAGCGTAGATGCTGCAAAAGAATATGGTTTTGAAGGTAATTTACTAATTGGTGCGAATATCGCTGGTTTCTTAAAAGTAGCAGATGCAATGATTGCTCAAGGTGTTATTTAATTTTACATTTTCAATAGAAAAACTTCCAAACAGTAAATCCGAATGGGTTTACTGCTTTTTAGATGATTATTCGTCTTTTTTACATAAATTTACCTTTTTTATGAAAAAAACTACCATTTTTAAGCTAAACAACTTACAATTATAATAAAACGGAGGCTGAATGTATGGAACTTAAATATCAAGGAAAAACAAAAGATGTGTATCAATTAGAGGAAGGTTCTCTATTATTAAAATTCAAAGATGATGTAACAGGTGAAAACGGCGTGTTTGATCCTGGTGCTAATACTGTTGGCTTAACAATTGATGGTGCAGGTCGTGCAGGTTTAAGCCTAACTACATTCTTTTATAAAAAGTTAAATGCAATTGAAGTCCCTACTCATTTCATTTCTTCTGATATAGAAAATGCAACAATGACTGTAAGACCTGCTACTGTCTTTGGTAAAGGACTTGAAGTTATTTGCCGATTCCGTGCTGTAGGCAGTTTTTTACGTCGCTACGGTGCCTATGTAGAAGAAGGTCAAAAATTAGAGTCTTTCGTTGAAGTTACGATTAAGGATGATGATCGTTTAGATCCACCTATCTCGGCTGATGCATTAGCCGAACTTCAAATTCTTTCTCATGTTGAATATGAAACTTTAAAACAACATACTGTTGAAATTTCAAACTTCATTAAAGCGGAATTAGCTAAAAAAGGTTTAGAACTTTATGATATTAAATTAGAATTTGGTCGCGATGCTGAAACTGGAGAAATTTTATTAATCGACGAAATTTCTGGTGGTAATATGCGCGCTTACAAAGGTTCAGAGTATATTGAACCACTTCAACTTGAAAAAATTATGCTTTCAAAATAAGCAACCTTCAAAGCTAGCCAATTTTGGCTAGCTTTTTTAATTGGTAAATAAACTATTTATAGGGAATTATTTTACTTTACTAAATATTTTCAATATAATGGAGATAATTCGAGACTCGTAAGTTTAAAGGAGAGATTAGTAATGAAAAAAAGTTTTGCACCACGTAATTTAATACCTGTTGAACAAACTTGGGATTTATCCCCTCTTATGGATTCAATCGAGACATATAACGCTGGAGTTGCTCAAGTTGAAGAAGATGCACTTTTATTTAATCAAAAATACACTGGTAATATTATAGATGCTAAATCTGTCGTACAAGTATTGACGGACTATGAGAAATTATATGAAAAGCTCGTACCTTTTGGAGCCTACGCTAGCCTTTCATTGGAGGTAGATCAAACGAACGATGAGGCTCAGATTCGAGCAAGTAAATTGGGATCAATATCTGCAAAAATAGGCAGTCAATTATCATTTGTAGATAGTGATATTTCTACGCTTTCTACTGAAATTTTAGAAGAAGCTGCTACTATTGCTCCGCAATTTGACAACTATATTCATCAAATAATCAAGAAAAAGGCACATCAATTGCACCCTGAAGTTGAAAAAACACTAGCAGCACTTAGTTCCTCTTTAGATGCTCCATACGAGCTATATAATACTACAAAGCTTGTTGATATGAAATTTGACAACTTTACTGCAAATGGAGAATCGTTCCCTTTAAATTACAGCTTATTCGAGGGTGACTGGGAATTAGAAACTGAAGTAAACATCCGTCGTGCAGCATTTAAAGCTTTTTCAAACAAACTCCGCGAATACCAACATACAACGGCTAAAACATATAACACACATATTACGACTGAAAAAACACTGTCTGATTTGCGCGGCTATGAATCTGTTACAGATTATTTACTATTTGATCAAGAGGTCGACCGTACATTATATAACCGACAAATCGATTTAATTACTACAGAATTAGCACCACATATGCGACGCTATGCAAAGCTGTTACAAAAAGTTCATGGCTTAGACAAAATGACATTCGCAGATTTAAAAGTTCCATTAGACCCTGAATTTGAGCCTATGATTACGGTGGAAGAATCAAAGAATTATATGGAAAATGCGCTTCAAATAATGGGCGATGAATATATGGATATGATTAGAAAATCATATAGTGAACGATGGATTGATTTTGCACAAAACGAAGGAAAATCTACAGGTGCATTTTGTTCAAGTCCTTACGGATTCCATCCTTATATTTTAATCTCTTGGACTAGCCGTATGAATGAAGTATTTGTCTTAGCGCATGAGCTTGGACATGCAGGGCACTTTGTCAATGCATATAAGAAGCAATCGTTATTTAACAGTCGACCTTCAACTTATTTCATAGAGGCCCCTTCTACTATGAATGAAATGTTAATGGCTAATTACTTATTAAAAACAGCTGAGGATGCTCGCTTTAAACGCTGGGTTATTGCAGCAATTATTTCTCGTACTTATTACCATAATTTCGTTACTCATTTATTAGAAGCTGCATATCAACGTAAAGTGTATGATAAAGTTGATGCTGGTGAGAGCGTAAATGCTAATGTATTAAATCAATTAAAACGTACAGTATTGGAAGATTTCTGGGGTGATGCAGTTGAGATTACTGAAGGTGCAGAACTCACTTGGATGCGACAACCTCACTATTACATGGGCTTATATCCATACACCTATAGCGCAGGATTAACGATTTCTACAGAAGTATCACAACGCATTTTAAATGAAGGTCAACCTGCTGTTGATGATTGGTTGAAAGTATTACAAGCAGGTGGCACTAAAACGCCTGTAGAGCTTGCTCAAATGGCAGGAGTTGATATTACGACTGATGAACCACTTCTTAATACAATTGCATTTATCGGCGATTTAATTGACCAATTAGAAAAACTAACAGACGAAATAGAAGCCTAATTTTCTCATACCAAATGGACCTTCCGATTGACAATCAGTAGGTCCATTTTCTTATCTATGTTTAAAGCCTTTTTACTTCTTTCCCGCAGCTTGGTACCTTTTTTGTTTAAAATCTCTAAATCATTAATTTAGTATAATATATCCCCATTCTCTATTGTTTAAAGAAAATGGTGTACTATCCCATACATTGATTTTGGTATCTATACCACTTACTCTTTTCACATGCTTTTAATTGTACACATCAGTTTATCTAACTAAAAATCATATGATATATATTAAGCGTTTAAAATGGATTAAAAATACCCAGGTTTTACTCCTACAAAAAAACAATAAAGGTGATGGATTATTTTTCAAAAGAGAACCAGAGAGTTATTTTAGAACTCGGAATTACAGGTAGTTAATCATAAAATCTCATGTTGTTCATATGTAATAGATTTTTTTGAAAATTGATAATTAACTAAAAAAAATGCGACTTCATAACAATTGCCATAAAGTCACATTTTCTATATCAAATAATATATAAAAACAAGAAAAAAATAATATCCTCATCCTTTATTTGAGATTACACTAATCATCCAATTGTATAAAATAAAATATTTCTTTCCACCACTTGTTCAAATCCTATATGAATCGCTAAAACTCATCTTTATGTAGATTTGATGTTGTTATCAATGTTTATTGCTTGACCATTTTCGGATAAACATAGAGGTTGATATATTCAACTATATGATAGTTATTTAGCATAATGACGTATTTGACGACCTTTAATCCAGAAGCCTAGTATGACCAATAAAATCATACTAATTGTAGGAATGGCAAATGCCATTTGAGGAAATGTTTGTTCAACGAATCGTTCCCCGTATTTGTCAGCTACTATCATATGCCCTGCTGTATAAGCAATCATTAATGCACCAATCCAAATAAGAATCGGGAATTTTTCCATTAAATTAATGATCAATTGACTACCAAATACAATTAGCGGAATACTTACTGCAAGTCCAAATATAATCAATCCCATATGACCGTCTGCAACACCAGCAACTGCTAATACATTATCTAAACTCATTACAAAGTCTGCGATGATAATCGTGCGAATAGCTGTAAATAGTGAGCTACCACTTTTCAAATCAGGATTTTCGCCGTCAGATTTTAACAAATCCAGTGCAATATAGAATAATAAGAAACCACCTACTAATTTAACTAATGGGATTTGTAATAACCACACAGCTACGAAAGTAAGTACTACTCGTAAAATAATGGCTCCTGCAGTACCAATTAGGATTGCTTTTTTTCGTTGTCTTTTTGGTAAATTACGACATGCTAGTGCAATGACTACTGCATTATCACCACTTAAAACAATGTCTAGTAAAATAATGGATAAGATTTTTGTTATAAAAGCTGCATCCATTTGTTCTCCTTCTTTCTATTTAGATATCGTTAACTATTCTACTCCTTTATAAATAAATGGAAAGTAAAAAACTCGGACAGACTCTATCTTATGTAAAAATGGTAATAATTATGTTTTGATGCACAAAAAAGCGAGCAAAATCATAACTTTGCTCGCTTTTAAATGCTGCTTTTCTTTAGAATTTGAAATTATTACTTTTTTGATATCCCCTTTTCTGGTGCGTGTTCTGTAATCCAATCACTGTAGCTACCTGTGTACAGTTGTACATTTGAATACCCGTCTTCTTTTAAAATGGCGTATAATGGCGATGCCGTTACACCACTACCACAATAAACAACTATCTGATCATCTTGTCGTACTACATCATGCAACTTCGGATTCGTTGTTAAAACGCCATTTTCTTTTAATTGCTCCCAGTCAAAATTACGAGCACCTGGAATATGACCAGCAACTTTATCCATCGGCTCGATTTCTCCTAAATAACGTGCCTCTGCTCTTGCATCAAGTAGTACCTTTTTTACTTTCCCATCAACGATTTCTTTAACCGCTGTACGATTGACATATAAATCATCTTGCCATTGCGGTTCAAGTTTAGTGGATGTTACTACTTCTTCTCCTGATTGAACAGCCATACCTACTGCTTTAATTGCAGTGTAACCTTCTTTTACTACTTTAGCATTTGTAAAACCACCATATTGAAGCATCCACCATGCACGTGTAGCGAAGGGTGAAGCCCCCTGATCGTAGACAACGATTGTTTTATCCGTATCGTATTGTAAACCGCTTCGTTCAAATAACGCCTGTAATTGTTCCTTATTAGGCATAGGATGTCGACCTTCGTTTTTAGTCATATCTGAAATGTCTTTTTCTAAATCCCAGTAAACTGCTCCTTTAATATGTTCATGATTATATAAGCTTCGACCTTCTTCCGGATTCTGAAGATTAAATCGCGCATCAATCCAGATAGAATTGTTCACATCAATATCTTTAATCGAAATAAATACGTTCCCCATTACTTCACAACTCCCTCAAATAGTGATGCGTAGATTTTTTTCCATTCAGCAAGTTTGCTTACTTCTTGTAAAAGCTCACGTTCTGTTGCGATTTGCTCTGTTGCTTGAGTACTTAGATGATGGCGTAAACTCTCGGCTTCAGTAGATATAAGCGTATCAGACCAATTGTTTAAACGTTTTGTTTCTGTGTTCAAATATTGTTGTGCGTCTGGTTTTGTTAATTGTTCTAATGCCTCTCTTAATTTCAAGCGATCGCCTTTTTCAAAAAATGCTTTGTTATTTTTAAAATGAGATTTAACTGATTCATAAGGTCCTGTTTGTTCAAATGGACCTGTAAATTCAAGTATTGCTGGCTCTTCTGCTTCAAATGGCGTAAATGAAAAACTCTCATTAACATCTTTTAACCTTCTTACATCTTCAATATAACGCTCAGTCACTTTTTTATGGATAAATTTTGCAATACGGAAGTTTGTTACACGCATTTCTTGTTCTAAATCAAAGCTTAAGCTTTGTAATAATTCTTTTAATGCCAATTGTAATGCAGTTGATGCTGATTTCCCTGCAAATGTCGCTGGATTATAGGCTTCATTATAAAAATCTGCAAAGCGATAGTAAACTCGTTGTAATACATAATACATAAGCTCTGATAATTCTTGCTCGACATCTTTTTTTATAACAGCTGCACCTGATTTTTCAAAACGAGTATGAACAAATTGCTCCAGCTTAGTCAGTTCAGCAATGCGTTCGTCTTTGCGCTTCATATTGTCTTCAGTTTGCTTAATAAGTGACTCAAGACGTTTTTGTGTTTTCTCTGTTTCTTCTACTAAAGCTTGGACTGCTAGCGCACTCAGCTCTTCAGTTAAGAAATGATGGAATGCTTCTTCAAACAGTTGCATTCCTGATTCTAATTCATTCTTTTCTACTTTTTCTTTTAATGCAAGTAAGCTAGATACACCAAATAATCGTGGTTTACGAATACCGAAACGTTGTAACTCTTGCTGTACATAAGTTTTAACGTCTTCCTCTTCTTCCTTATTCGCTGCAAGGTCGATTGCATTCACTATAAAGAACATCTTATCCAGTTCAAAGGCGTCTTTTACTCGTCCTAATTGTATTAGGAATTCACGGTCCGCTCTAGCAAATGCATGATTATAATACGTAATGAACAGAATCGCATCTGCATTTCTAATATAGTCAAAGGCAACTCCAGTATGACGAGCATTGATTGAATCTGCCCCTGGTGTATCTACTAATGTGACTCCCATTCTCGTTAATTCACAATCAAAATAAAAATCAATGGAGTCAACAAAACAGCTACGTTTTTCCTCTGCAACAAATTTTTCGAAGTCGTCTCGATTTGTGCGTAATGTCGTTCCTAACTGGTCTTTAAATTCCTCATACCCTTGTGCAAAAGCACGGATAAAAGATTTATGGACATGCAACCTTTCGTCTACCAACTCCATTTGTAATCCCTCAACTGTTTTATTGAAGGCTTCTTCTAAAGAAGTGATATTCATCCCAATCGCTTCATATGACGAAATGATATCAGTTTGTAATTGTTCAGCTGTCTTTAATCGCACATCAGCTGTTTCATGCGGATGTTCTGGTGAAACAGGTCGAATTTTATTAATTGCTGCTGTCGTTGGATTTGGCGACACAGGTAGAACTCTTTGACCCATTAACGCATTAGAAAAAGATGATTTGCCTGCACTAAATGCACCAAATAATGCAATTGTAAAATCTTTTTTGTTAAGTCGCTCTACTTTATTTTTTAGATAATTTGATACTTCTTTAAATCCTTGGACATTTGACACAGCATTTGCTGTATACAATGCCTGCTTCACTGCAGTGCTAGTTTGAATAGTCTCGACATTACCAGCATCATCAGTTGGTATTTCCTCTATTATAGTTTCCTCTTCTTGTTGTAGCATCGCAGGATCGAATAAGCGAATTTGAGCAAAAGCTTCTTCATGCTCTTTTGTCCACATTGTAACGAAATTATCTGCATCCTTATTTAATACTGTTGTAGCAGCTGCAGCCTTTTTCACATAAAACTGTTCCTGTTCTTCAACATGTTCAATTTCTTTAATAACTGTAACTTTTTCAGAAAGTACCTCTTGTTTTTTCTTCAATGGTTCAACAGACCCAAAAGATAATTGCTCGACAAAAGTTGCTTTGTCATCCTTCCATTCATCAGTTGTTCTTATAAACCAACGCTTTGAAGCTTCCGATACTCGGTTAGCAAAATTCAACAATGCATCGCCAGTTGTTAAAGCATCTTTTTTCACTTGGTCTTGTATTGTTTCAAAAGGTATATTGAATTCGATCGTATCAATTTCAAGAGATAAATCATCAGTTAGTGCACCAACATCTTTTAATGAGTTTTTCATCATTGTCAGCATATGACCTGAAATTTGAGAAGTAATAATTGACTGATATAGTTTGTATAGCTCTTCTCTACGTAATTCTTTTTCTGCGACAGTCTTCTTGGCAGAGAAGAACATTCCTACTTTAAAGTCTTCTTGGCAACTTTCTAAGTAGAGTTTCAGCTTATCACGTAGCTCATAAGGCATAATACCAGCATTTGCGAGTAACTCTTCACGTTGCTGTTCAAAAGATTTCTTCCATTTTTCAACAGAGTAGAGCTCTAATTGACGTTGAATATTGGCGTATTGGTCTTTTAACTCTTGGCGATTTTCCCACTCTACAAACGACATAATTTCTTCATTTGTATCGAAAATTTCTTGCTTTGTCGTTTGTAAATAGTCTTCATGCTCTTTGTTCAATTGTTGTAATGTCTTTTTAGCTGTCTCTACTAACTGGTCTTGCCAACCATCCATACTGCTCATGACAATTTCCTTCACTGTCTTGAAATCATTATGTGGATGCTCAAGTTCACGTAGAGATGTAAAGAAGATACCTTTGGGAACAACTCCCCAATTTGCAAAAGAAGTATGAACAGACTGCTCAAATTCAGTAAAATCAAGCTCATTGTCTTTATGTTTATCAATTTGATTGACGATTAGGTAAACATTTGGATTGAATTTCATTAATTGTTTTGTAAATTGGAAATTTAATTCAGATTGCACATGATTATAGTCCATAACGTAAAACACGATATCTGCTAAATGCAGGGCTGATTCGGTTGACATACGGTGCGCATCATCCGTCGAATCCACTCCAGGTGTATCCATGACTGTTACTCCATCAGGAAGCACAGATTTTGAATGGCCAATTTCGATTTGCGATACAAGCGCTCCATTTTTAGCGAATGCTTTAACTGTTTTAATATCATAGTCACCTGCAAATTTCACTGGATCTTGTCCTGTTAAATAGGCAATTGCGTAATCACTTTCAGATTTATATACTTTAACAACATTCGCACTTGTTGGTATCGGACTAGAAGGTAATAGCTGTTCACCCGTTAATGCGTTAATCATGCTCGATTTACCTGCAGAAAAATGTCCAGCAAATCCAATCATATATTCCTTATTTAATAGTTTTTTTGCAAAAAGTATCGTTTTTTGTAGACGTTCTTCATCTTCGTTTTCTTTGTAAATTAAATATTGCATAGCTGTTTGCTTTAATAATTGTTGAAGCTGCTGTTCAAATACTGTCATGAAAGGCTTTAACTCCTTTTATATGTAATAAACTCATTCTAACATGTAGAAAGAAAACGACAAACAAAAAAATCCTCCCGATTCCAGGAGGATTTTGTCATTATTTTAAATGTGCGGTTGTTTGAGTGAAAACATATTTACTAACTGCTCCGTAAACCAATAATGTAGCTCCAATAAATGCAAATATCACTTTGACCGCTCCCTTTTATGTGTTCATTAAGTATATGCAATGAATATGAAAATCATTCTCATCTACCTCAATGATAATGAAAATCATCCTCTTCGTCAAGTAATAATTTAATTTTTTAAACACACATGTTATTATAGAAATAAAGTCACATAACAGGAGTGTTTAAATGAGTACTTCTATTCAAATACAAGCCGTCTTAAACGGTACTATTAACGCACTAAAATCAGTTATCCCTTACGAAATTCAAGTATCATCCCCGACTATAACATCAGATCCTTATGAACAAAATGAGATCGGCGTGCTAATTGGTATGGTTGGTGATTTAAAAGGGCGAATTATTATAGATTCAACACCTGATACATTTAGTGCAATTGGCGCAGGGATGTATGGCATGACATTAGACGGCGCCATGTTAGAATCTTTTACAGGAGAATTTGGCAATATGATTGCTGGTAATTTATGTACTTTTGCCGCCGAAAAAGAATTGGATTTAGATATTACACCTCCTACTGTTATGGTTGGGCAAACAAAATTATACGGTTTTCAACACGCTTTTAAACTGCCAGTCACAATCGATAACATCGGCAAACTAACCATCCTATTGACTATAGATATAAATGAATAATATTTGAGTGTCTTGTTCAACAATTTGAGCTAGACACTTTTTTATTGCCTTGGCATCTAGCTCTTCTATTTATCTATATTTCTACAATATTCTACGCCTTTTCACACTTCATTCACATTTCGCATGATTTAGTGTGATATTTGTTACATCCGGGAAAAGTTGAGTTTTATATGATGTTTACAAGACTTAGAAAAAAGAATTTAAGTGTTTGTCTATTTATTTGATAAGGGAGGATTCAATATGGCTAACAAAAATCATTCCGACAGCGACTTAAAAGGAACATTTTACTTAGTTATGGCATTAGGCAGCTTTATAGTTGTTGTTTGGGGACTTTGTTTCGGACTATTTCTTGATCGTTTTTAAACTGAAAGAAGGAAGTGAAAACTATGCATCTTCATAAATACGAAAAATACTGGCTTTCATTCGGTGTTGGCTCGCTTATAGTGTTCTTATTAATTACTGGTATCATGGCCTTTCATAATGGTAGCCACCCACCAAGCGCAAAAAAAACAATTAATCACGAAAAAGTAGATGAACTCTCTCCATTCAATAAACCAGGAGTTCATAAAGTGGAGGGGAAAGATTGGGATTACGAAGTAGTTGTTGTAGCTTCGGCATTCTACTATGATCCACCCGTTTTAGAAGTACCTGAAGGCGCTAAAGTAAAGTTCATTGCAACTTCTAAGGATGTTGTGCATGGATTCGAGGTTGCTGGTACGAATATCAACATGATGTTAGAGCCTGGCTACATTTCAGAATATATCACAACAGTAGACAAAGTTGGCGAATATCTAATCGTTTGTAATGAGTATTGTGGTGTTGGTCATGCTCAAATGCATTCTATGCTTAAGGTGGTGGAAGCTAAATGAGTCAAGCAATAGCAAATAAATCAAAAGCAGATGTAAATAAACAAAATATTGTTGGTAAGGTTTCCAATAAAGTTGAAGATTTAATGCAAGTTGATCGTAAAGATTCAAAATTAGCAATGGCACATATTTATGTTGCGATGATTGCACTTTTATTAGGTGGGACAGCAGGTCTTTTACAAGTACTTGTTCGTTCTGGAGAATTTAAATTGCTTTGGGGCATTGGCTATTACCAAGTACTAACTGTCCATGGTGTTTTATTAGGCTTAATACTAACAACATTCTTCATTTATGGATTCCAAATTGCTTCAGTTAGTCGTACTTCAGGCACATTATCAGCCAAACAACGCTTACTTTGCTGGATCGGCTTCTGGACTATGACTGCTGGTACTGCAATGTCAGCAACTATGGTGTTATTAAATGAAGCATCCGTTCTTTATACATTCTATGCACCACTGCAAGCGCACTGGATTTTCTATTTAGGGTTAACATTAGTAGTTGTAGGTTCATGGATTGGTGGTTTAGGTCAAGCGTTACGCTGGATACAATGGCGAAAAGAAAACAAAGGTCAAACTTCTCCATTACTATCATTTATGGTCGTTTGTAACAATCTAATGTGGTTCGTAGCAACAATTGGAGTAGCTTCAGAAGTATTATTCCAACTACTTCCGTGGTCATTAGGTTTAGTTGAACGTGTTGATATATTATTATCTCGTACGCTATTCTGGTCATTTGGTCACGCGCTCGTTTACTTCTGGTTATTGCCAGCCTATATGATTTGGTATGTTGTTATTCCTAAAGTA
This sequence comes from Viridibacillus sp. NPDC096237, assembly GCF_050278625.1. Taxonomy (NCBI): domain Bacteria; kingdom Bacillati; phylum Bacillota; class Bacilli; order Caryophanales; family Caryophanaceae; genus Viridibacillus; species Viridibacillus sp. NPDC096237. The sequence continues at coordinate 49,453 of NZ_JBNNTI010000001.1, forward strand.
ATAGGCGGTAAAATTTTCTCTGATGCTTTATCTCGTTTATCGTTTATCATGTTCGTCCTCTTCTCAGTTCCAGTAGGTCTTCATCACCAATTAACTGAACCTGGTGTAGATGGATCTTGGAAGTTTTTACAAGTGATTTTAACTATGATGGTTGTAATACCTTCATTATTAACTGCTTTCTCTTTATTCGCAACATTTGAAGCACGCGGAAGAGAATTAGGTGGTAAAGGAGTATTCGGTTGGTTAAAACAACTACCTTGGGGAGATGCACGATTCTTCGTACCGTTCCTTGGTATGATAGTCTTCATCCCTGGTGGCGCTGGCGGTATTGTCAATGCTTCTTACCAAATGAACCAATTGATTCATAACACTATTTGGGTAACGGGTCACTTCCATTTAACTGTTGCAACAACAGTTGTTTTAACATTCTTCGGTGCTTGTTATTGGTTAGTACCTCACTTAACTGGTCGTACATTTACTAAAGAATTGAATAAGTTAGGTATTATTCAAGCAATCGTTTGGGTAATTGGTATGGGAATCATGTCAAGTGCAATGCACGTAGCTGGTTTACTTGGCGCACCACGCCGCTCTTCATTCTCTGATTACGGCGGAGCTGAAATTGCTAACACTTGGATATCTTATCAAATCGCACAAGCTGTTGGTGGTACCCTTCTATTCATCGGTATTCTGTTATTCCTTTATATTTTCGTGAAACTTTGCTGGTTCGCACCAAAAGGTCAAGAAGAATTCCCAATTGGAGAAGTTACACCAAACGCAGAAAAAACACCTGCAATTTTAGAAAATTTCAAACTTTGGATCGTTATTCTTGTTGCACTAGTGTTAATCGCATATTCGTACCCAATCATTGATATTATTAATAATGCTCCTTTGGGTTCTAAAGGTTATAAACTTTGGTAAATATGAAACGCTAAAAATCTCTTAAACTAAAAAGATCAACCCCGAACATTGGACCGTTATCAGTCCTATATTCGGGTTTTTATTATTCTATTATACATTCAATTTGGATTTAAGTTGATATTAAAAGCATATCAAAAAAACTAGCTTGATATTGCCTTATACTGATACAAACATTAAGTGTTTGTATACCCTTTTCTAGGTAATCTTTTAATTTAATTTTCCACCTCAAATCATAATGAATGACCTGCTTGAATTAGCACAGCACACATATCATCAGGTTGGTCTAATTGTAAATCTTGTGGCATCACAATATCAATAGGTTCCATCGCTTCGCAATCCACCCATTGTTCTGAAATGGCTTCTTTTATTATTTCCAACCCTTCAATATCTTCATTATCAAGAGTTTCCATCACACCATCCGTAAAGATTAAAAGTTGAATTCTCTTCTTATAATGAACAATAGCTTTACTTATTTTCATTTCACTAAAAAAACCAACCGGACAAGATCCTTTAGAAAGAGATACTACTTTGTCATCATCGACATAGGCAAATCCAGGTGGATGACCTGCATTGACATACTCTACAGTTTTTTCATACGTATCGATAATCATATAAATAGCTGTAAAATAATAATGTACAGGATTTTCTTTTTTATTTAAAATATTCATCCACCTATTTAACTCGATGATGATTGCTTCGGGTTCGCTATTCTTCCAAATAGCATCGCGCAGTACAGAAGAAATATACATACATACAAGTGAAGCCGATATTCCGTGTCCCATCATATCTAAAATAATTACTCCATATCTATTTTCATCTATACGTTGCCAATAATACATATCACCCGCAAGTTTATTTGCAGGCAGGTAAGAGGCTTTTATCATTAGCTGTTTATTGAAGATAGGTTCACTCAATAAACTGCTCTGTACTTGCATCGATAACTCCAATTCATCTCTGAGCTTTTTATCCTGTTCCTTGTGCCAATCCTTTTCATATTTTAAACGAAGCCCTACTCGAATTCTAGCAAGTAAATCTATTTTATTGATGGGCTTCATAATGTAATCTATTCCACCTACTCCAAGTGCCTCCGCTACTTTATTTGAGTCTTCCAATGCCGTCACAAAAATAACTGGGATATCCTTCAAGTGTGGAATGTTCTGCAACCGTCTACAAGCTTCAATACCATCCATTTCCGGCATCATAATATCTAGGAGTATAATGTCTACATTAATTTCTTTTGGATGTTCTTGTTCGGCACCTAAATAGGCAAACATTTCATGGGCTGAGGAAAGTGAATGGAAATCATTATACCCTGCGCGTTTTAATATATTTTCAACTAAGAAAAGGTTTACTTGGTTATCATCTACGATTAAAATCGTCATTCTTTTTCGTCCCCTTTAGCTTATGAATCCTACTCCGCCCATAAGTATTTAAAAATTCATGATAAATATTAATCTAAATCTTATTTTTGGTTGGGTTTTGTTTACCTAGGATTAATTGTTTAATTTATATTATCCCTTACCCTTTATATAGCTCCGCTAAACATTTTCCTCAAAAAACAAGGGCCGCTTCTGCGACCCTTTGTTGTTATAACTTCCGATATATATTCTCTTGGCTTACTAACTCCTCATATTTTTCTGAAAAAACAGATGAACGTAATGTTTCTTTACTACCAATTCCGATAAACCCATCGTGACAGAGGCTATCATAAAACAGCTGATTAACACTATTTTGCAGTTCACCTGTAAAGTAAATCATAACATTTCGGCAAATAATCACATGAAATTCATTAAATGAGCCATCAGTAACTAAATTGTGTTGAAAAAACACAATATTTTTTAATAAAGTTAAATCTAAGTAGGCATTTTGGTAATCAGTGGAATAATACTCTGAAAATTCTTGTTTACCACCTGCAGCCATATAATTTTTTGTATATGATTGCATCTGATTTAATTGCAAAATACCTTCTTTTGCTTGTGATATTACTTTTTCATTTATGTCTGTTGCATATATTTTCGTCCGATCGTAAAGCCCTTCCTCTTTTAGTAATATGGCAGTCGAAAACACTTCTTCACCAGTTGAACAACCAGCATGCCAAATACGTATTTCAGGCATTTCTTTAAGAAGTGGCACAATTTTTAATCGGAAAGCATTAAAAAATTCAGGATCACGAAACATTTCAGTAACATGTATAGAAAAATCATCAATTAGCTTTTCAACAAACCCTTTTTCATATAAAACCTTTTCTATCAAAGAGCTAATTTTCTCCATTTTCTCTTGTCTCATTCGATTCATAATTCTTCTTTTAATCGAAGAACGCATATACTTTTGAAAGTCAAAACCTGAAACACTATAAACAGCTTGAAGTAACAAATCAATCTCAATATTCTCTTTTTCTTCATTAGTTAATAAGTCTTTCACAATAATTCCTTTCTTGCCTGCTCGATTATTTATTTAGCCAACCATACACGAAGAACAGATAATAACTGATCTATTTTTAATGGCTTACTGATGTAATCTGATGCACCGGCTTTTAAACATTTTTCCCTATCGCCTTTCATTGCTTTTGCTGTAAGTGCGATAATTGGAAGGTTTTGATAAATTTCTTGGCTACGAATATTACGCATCGTTTCATAACCATCCATTACAGGCATCATAATATCCATTAATACAACATTTACTGTATTTTTTTCTTTAAGAATCTCTAAACATTCAAAGCCATTTTCTACTGAAATAATCTTCATCCCTTGAGATTCTAAAGCATTTTTTAGTGCGAAAATATTTCGATGGTCATCATCCACAATAAGTATCGTCTTATTGGATAACATATTCTTGCTCGCTTGTGTAAGTTGTTGTCGTTCATACATTAATTGATCTGGTTTTATTTTTTCCGGAACCTCATTTTCATCGGTTACTGCTGTTAATACAGAAGAATCCACTTCTTCAGCTAAAGGTACATCTATCCCGTTAGGTAAATTTGGAATCAATAAAGTAAAGATACTTCCTTTGCCTTCTTCACTTTTAACAAAGACCCAACCTCCTAGAAGTTTAGCAAATTCTCTACTGATAGATAATCCTAAGCCAGTTCCTCCATACTTTCTTTCTGTTGCTCCATCGCCTTGCTGAAATGCTTCGAAAATCAATCTTTGTTTTTCTTTAGAGATACCAATTCCAGTATCTTTTACGCTAATTTCAACCCACTCGTCTGTAATTTCTGTATGTACAAGCTTATTAATCCTTTCTTTTTCAGCAATTTTAATATGAACTGAAATAGCACCTTTATATGTAAATTTAAAAGCATTAGATAATAAGTTTTTAAGAATCTGTTGAAGACGTTGTTGGTCGGTAAAAACTATATCCGGTACGTTACTGTCTTTTTCAACATTAAAGGTTAAACCTTTTTTCAGTGCAACATGGTCAAAATTCTGATGTAACAACTCAGGTACTTCACTCATATTCATTTCATCAAATTGAATTTTTAATTTCCCTACTTCAACTTTTGATAAGTCCAATATGTCATTAATCAATTTCAATAGGTCTTGTCCTGAAGAGTGGATAATTCGAGCAAACTCTTGTTGTTCCTCAGCTAAGGTATTATCATCAGGGGTTTCTAACATTTCAGATAGAATTAAAATACTATTTAAAGGTGTTCTTAATTCATGCGACACATTAGCCATGAATTCTGATTTATACTTTGAACTCTTTTGTAGCTCTTCAGCATGTTCTTCGAGATTTATTTTTGCTTCTTCCAGCTCTCTAGATTTTTCTTCTGCATCGTGAGTTCTCTCAGATAGTTGTTCATTGATCATTCGCAATTCTTCTGCCTGAGATTGCAATTCTTCTGATTGTGCTTGAAGCTCTTCTGATTGTGATTGTAACTCTTCGGACTGAGCTTGAAGTTCCTCTGTTTGAGCTTGTGATTCTTTTAACAGCCGCTCTATTTCCATTCGAACTTGCACACTATTAATAGTTATTCCTAGTGTCTCTAGAACACGTTGTAAGAAGTTTTGCTGAAGGTTTGTGAATTGTTCTAGACTAGCCATTTCTAGTATACCTACGACTTCATCTTCAAAAATGACTGGCATGATTATAATACTTTTAGGATTTACCTCTCCTAATCCAGTTGTAATTAACTGATAATTATCCGGTATATCTGTGATAATATATGATTTTTTTTCTATTGCACATTGTCCTATTAACCCTTCACCTATCTGGAATTCATTTCTACCAGCCACAATCCCTTCACCTGCATAGGAAGCCATTTTGACAAAATGAGTATCTTCTCTTTGCTCACGACGGATGTAGAACACTCCAAAGGATGCGTCAACCATAGGTGCTAGTCTTGTAATTAGTCGTTCACCCAACTCTTCAACATCTACTATACGTTGATACATCGTCGCAATTTCTGCTAAACCCGTTTGCACCCAGTTCTGCTCACTAATTTTTTTTGTGAAATCTTTTTCTTTTCGATTATAGTCTTCTAAAGAACCAGCCATTTCATTAAAAGAATGGGCTATTTCCCCAATTTCATCTTTCATTTTGATATGAATTCTAGGTATAGCTGATAAATTTTTGAAATCTATCTTTTTAATCACTTTTGTAATAGACTGTAGCTCACTTGAAGTGCTACGAATCATCCAAAGTAGTATTAATGAAATGATAAGTATACTAAAAACCACAGCAAATAAAGTGAATTTAATCATATCACTATACCTTTGTTGAGAATTTTTTAAAGTATCATTCATAAGTCCTTCTTGATAAACCTTAAATTCATCAAGCGTACTTAACACTTCTATTCGCTTAGATCTTTGTTCTTGCATTAATTCTTTTAAATTCCCCTGCAAACTGTTGGCTTTAATTTGTTGAATGATTTTAGTTTCGGTGTCTGTGTATGAACTGTATTGTTTATCTAATTTTTTTAATAGTTGCTGTGAAGTTGTTTGGTTGGCTATAGTAGACAATTTAATAATATTTACTGAAATAGCAGCTTGATTGTCACTAATTGTTTGTAAACTAGAGTTAATATCACTCTTTTTTGCATCGATTGCTGCATACAAAATTTCTCTATCTGAGCGTGAAAATAACTGGCGAATTTCCATTACTGTTTGAACCTTATAATAACGATCCTCTACAATTTCGGTCATATCTGTTTTTAATTTGTTTAAAGTAAATATCATAGTTGATAACATTATAATTAAAAAAAGCAAGATTAAACCAAATCCGATTATTTGCCTTTTCTTAAAACTCATCTATTCATCCCCCTTTTATCTTCTTAAGGAAGCTTGAAAAACCCGGTAAATCATCTTCAAATTCTAGTATAGTCCTCAAACTATCTCTTTCATCATTTTATCATTTTTTTGTTAAATATTAGATTAAAAGTCTATTACAATAGTTTCAATATATTTCTTCTAATATTTTCAATTGTATTAGGAGGCTAAAACATATAATACAAAATATCTACTAAAAGGTTCAGTTTAAATACATTATCTCCATTGGATATTGTCAGATAACACCAGTATTAATCTATTATTTTTCATGTTTTCTATTTTCTGGTAATCCATTCAATTGTGTAGGGACTTTTAATTTAGCTTCAAAAGTTGTAATGTTATAAATATAAAATAATTAGATTTTTCAAAATAAATTAAAAGGGGTGTTAAATACATGTCAAAGTATACAGAGCAACTTTCATATTTACAAAAACCTGATGAAAAAGATGTCCCTGTGGAATTACAGGCAGAGTTTGATCAACATGTAGATTTTCAACAAGAGAATTGGGGCTTTATCAATAATTTATTTAAAATACTTCCATTAAATCCGCTACAATATAAAGGTTTCTTAGATTTTAAAAACACTTTGTTTGACGAAAAAACGTGCTACTTGAGTAATATAGATAAAGAAATGATGGGGCTAGTAGTATCTTCTACTAATAGTTGTACGTATTGTTTAACAACACACAGTGATGCACTACGTGGTTTAACTGAAGATTCAGCTTGGGTCGATCAGCTCACTTATAACTATCGATCTGCAACATTAACAAATAAGCAGCGAGCACTATGCGATTATGCTTATTTTGTTACTACTCATCCTCAAGAAACAACGCAAAACCAAGTGGATATGTTACGTTTAGCTGGTTTTAATGATCATGAAATTTTGGAAGCTTCATTTATTGCTGGATTCTTCAATTTTACAAATCGCTGGGTGAGTACGATTGGTGCTGTGCCGAATCCTGGGCATTATAGTCATAATAGATAATAAAAAAGCCAAAGAGGGTTTATACTAAGCCTCTTTGGCTTTTTTCAAGATAGAATTGAATTATAAATAAATGGTTTTATAAATTATAAATTCTTGTATATTTTTCTGTCAAATAATCAGCTAAATACTTAGCATTTAAACCTTCTCCAGTTGCTTCATTTAATAGTTCAAGTGGTTTTTTTAATGCACCATATTGATGTACTTTATCCGTTAACCACTCGCGAATTAGTGTGAGTTTCCCTTCTGCTAAAAGTTCATCAAAGTTTGGAATATCTTGATCCATCGCATGTTTAAATTGAGCCGCATACATAAAACCAAGTGCATAAGATGGGAAGTACCCAAAACTACCACCTGACCAATGTGTGTCCTGTAATACTCCTTCTGCATCATTTTGTGGAGTGATACCTAAATACTCTTCGTATTTTTCATTCCATACTTTTGGCAGATCTTCTGCTTGTAGTGATCCATTAAACAATTCTTTTTCAATTTCATAACGAATCATAATATGAAGTGGATATGTTAATTCATCAGCTTCAATACGAATTAAAGATGGTTGCGCGGCGTTAATCGCACGTAAAAACTTCTCTAATGAGACATTTTCAAATTGTTTCGGTGAATATTTTTTCAACAGATCAAAGTTTTGAGACCAAAAGTTTTTATTGCGCCCTACAAAGTTTTCAAAAAACAATGACTGCGATTCATGAATACCCATAGACGTTCCCGTGCTAAGTGGTAATCCATCTAAATCTGGCATTATATTTTGTTCATAAAGAGCGTGACCACATTCATGCACTGTACCAAGCAGAGCAGAGCGGAAATCATGCTCGTCATATTTTGTAGTGACGCGGATATCACCACGGTTTAAACCGATCATAAACGGATGTACGGTTTCATCTAAACGACCTGCTTCAAAGTCATAATCAAGTTGTTGTAGAATTTCTAAACAAACTGCCTTTTGTCCTTCTTTTGGAAAGAAGTCAAATAAGAAGCTCATATCCGGTTGATGAGATGATGCAACAATTTTTTGAACTAATGGAACAATAGTTTCTTTCAACTCTCCAAATACACGGTCCAAAATCTCAGTTGTCATATCAGGCTCATATTGATCCAATAAAGTATTGTAGGGATTGTTATCCTTTATACCCCAATAAGTAACAAATTTTTGTTGTGCTTCAATAATGCCTTTTAAATATGGTAAGAAAAGATTGAAATCCGATTTATCTTTTGCTTGTTCCCAAACAGCTTCTGCTTTTGATTGGAGTACGACATAAGCTTTATACTCGTCTGCAGGAATTTTCTTATTTAAATTATAAGCCTTCTGTGTTTCTTCGTATGAACGACGAACAATTTCTGATAGTTCTTCTTTTTTTGTAGCTAGTTCTTGCAACATTTCACCTAATTCATCTGATGTTTGTAAACGGAATAATTCTGACGATATAGTCCCTACTACTTCTGCGCGTTGCTCTAACCCCTTTTTTGGTGCTCCAGTACGCATATCCCAATAGATTACTGAGAGTGCCTCTTCATAATTATTAATTTTTTTTATGTAATTTAAAAAGCGTTGTTCAACTGACATTGTATTACCCCCTTATGTTTTCTCTATTTTATCACGAATTCCGAAGTAAATCAGTTGAAAGTTTTTTATGTGGGATTTGATTGTTGCGCTAAGTTTGGTGATTGTTGCCCTAAGTTGGTTGATTGTTGCACTAAGTCCCCTGATTGTTGCACTATCTCTTGCGATTGTTGCGCTAAATCTCCTGATTGTTATTTAGAAGAATACTCATGTCATAATTTCTTGGAAAACTCCTATTATGCTTACCCTATTCACACAAAAAAGCCAGCTCATTTAATTCCTGAGCTGGCCTTTTGTTATTAAACTTCTGTTGCTTCAACTGCGAAAATAGGTTGTATTTTCTCTTTATGCTTATATTCTTCTTCATTCAACAAAATATGAATGTCTCCGTGGTCTTTTGATGTACGGATTAATCGCCCCATTCCTTGCTGTAGTCGTAACAGCATGAATGGAATATCCACTTCTTCAAATGCATCTGTAGCAAATGAACGCTTCGCATCAAATAGTGGATCATTCGGTGGGAATGGTAAATCAAAAATAATCACACGAGTTAATGATTCCTCTGGTAAGTCTAAACCTTCCCATAAATGATACGAGCAAAGTACTTTTACTTCTCCTGCTTGGAAGTCACGGATAATCGAAGAAAGTTCACGATCGCCTTCAAATGCAATATCTGCACGAAGTTCTTCTGCCAATTGCTCTTTAACTTTAAGCATTGCTTGTTTTGATTTAAATAGGATCAATGTTTTCTCATCATCTTGTAATAACTTCTCAACAGCTGCAAGTTTCTTTTCTTGAGCTACTTTATGCAATTGAATCTTCATAACTTCTTCATATTCAAACGGAGAAGAAACTGAGAATGATTGGAATTTGTTAATTCCTAAGCTGTTTGCGATATATGAGAAGTCTTTATTGATTGATAGAGTTGCTGATGAGAATACATGTGGTATTTTTTTCGAGAACAGCTTTTCCTCAAGTACTTCTGTAATAAGTCGAGGCATGATGACAAGTGTCTCTTCACCATCTGTTTTCTCTAACCAGTCTACAGCATCACCTTGCGCGATGAATATACGCATTGCAGCTTCGTATTGCTCTAGGAATTCCTCTACCATGCGTAACTCATATTCAGGAATAATATACATTTCTGATTCGAAAACAAATTCTTCCAGTAAAGATTCAACTGTATCGATTACTTTTTGACCTAATTTTATTAGTAAAGGTGATTTATTAATTCTTTTACGATCTTCATCCGATTCAATGACATCATCACGTAGTTGATCAAAGAATAATTCGTGACCATCTTGTAACTTTTCCATTGTATATAACGTTTTTTCTCGTAAACCATCAACCATTAACATATCTAGAAGTTTCACAATAGTGTAATCTTGCACTTTGTAAGTCATCGCTTTTTGTGCTGCGTATTCAAGTAAGTGCCCTTCATCAAGTACAATCATAGAAACTTCCGGTAGAAGAGCTAATTGACCTTCACGTTCACGAGATTCTTTTGTCGCAATATGCTCCATCAAGAAATCCTGTGAACAGATGATTAAATCCGTCGATTGGCGATAATCTGCACGGTGTAGGGTTTGCCCGCAGCGATTACGTAAATCACAGACTGAGCACTGTTGAATCGAATTGTAGTTGACCTTTTGCCAATCAGCATCATTAACATTTGGATAGTCACTACGTTGACCATATAAAGATAATGTTCCTTGGCCAAATACGCCATCTGGTATCGTTTCTACAATATCATCTATATATTCGCCGTCATGAAACTTTTCAGCCTCTTCAAAGCGTTTTAAACATAAGTATTGATCGCGTGATTTTGCTAAACGCACATCAATATTTAAATCAAGATATTGCTGTAATTTATGAATATCGCCACCGTCTTTAACGAGCTGGTCGATTAAAGTCTCATCTGCACATGCAATCAATGCTGGACGTCCAGTATAGCGCGCATAAGAAATAGCTGGTAATAAATATGCGATTGTTTTTCCTGTACCTACACCTGCTTCAGCAAATAACACTGATTTTTCGCGTAAAACTTTTTCTATTTGATAAGCCATAAAGATTTGCTCATCACGACATTCTAGACCCTTTTCAGGTAATTCATCATAAAGCATATCGCCCATCCAATCACCCAACGAGTCGAAGAATGATTTTTCTTTTGATAGAGCAAATGGTATTGCTTGTCTCATCTTGTTCCCCCTCGTACGTCAACGAAATAAAAAATTATATACAACTAAACGGTAATTGAAACCTTTGTTATTATAGCATTATTCTTAACTACCTTGTTACATGCATGTATATGATTTAATTTTTTTTCAGTTTATGTGTTCAATTTGTGCTCAAATCACGGATATCGTAGTGTTACCCAGAAAACAAGGAGATTAAACACCATGAAATTAGTGTACTTTATATAATAGAAGAAACTAAGTAAAATGTATATGATATGGACATTTCAAGTCTGCCTTTATTTTTAGAAGTATAGAAACAAGCCAAGTTCATTATTTACTTAACAAAAAATTATATTGATTTTTGGAAAGAATTATTCTATAAACAAAAATTAAATACTGGATGAAGAAATAATTCGTAATTCATGACTATCGAATAAAGTCTCGAAAATAAGGAGCATTAACTTTACGAGGCATATTTTTCACTAATAACGCAATTGAGTTTCAGTTAGCTAACCATTTTAATGTAATCTGATCTAATATTATTTTATATTAGTAGATAATATGGAGAAAACTTTTTAGAACAAATAAATCCAAGTGAAAAACACCATTTTAAAGAGCAAAAACATAAAACAAATATTGGGCGGTAAAAGATCAGCACTGTTCTGAAAAACACTAAGAAAGGCTGAACAACATGAACGACTTATTATTTCTACAAAAACACATTATCCGCAAACCTCGTCTTGCACTGACCAATACTGGACGTAGAACCATCTGAACAATCCCTAAACTCACTAACATGATGAGTATGTAATTTACCAAAAACATCCTACAAAAATATGATTTCATTAACAAAAACGGAAAGGGATATATCCCCTTCCGTTTAGTTTCTCGGTGTACGTTGACCCCAGAACTGATAAAAATCTGTTCTGATAAATCCGTTGAATAATTTGCGTTTTTTCGTTGCCTTTCTACCGTATAGCGTTTCGATGTTTTCCATTGACGATAGCATGTAGACTGACCATGATGGATATTTCGCCATATTGTCACCCATTTCACGTATCATTTGTTCAACCATTTCTATATCACCAATACGTTCACCATAAGGTGGGTTACCAATCATCACGCCATCAGTTGAAAGTGTAGTGAAGTCTTTTACTTGCATTTGTTTCCAAGTAATTAAGTCCGCAAAACCAGCTTCAACCGCGTTGTTTTTTGCAATTTGGACCATACGATGGTCGATGTCTGAGCCAATGATTTCTAAAGGCTGATCGTAGTTTGCTACATCTTCTGCTTCCATACGAATATCATCCCAAATCTGTTGTTTCATCCAAGGCCACGCTTCTGAAATGAACTCACGGTTGTAACCAGGAGCCATATTTTGACCGATCATTGCAGCTTCAAGTGCAATTGTACCTGAACCACAGAAAGGATCAACGAATGGGCGATTTGGATTCCATTTAGAAATTTGAACAAGCGCTGCTGCTAAAGTTTCTTTTAGCGGTGCTTCACCTTGATCTAGTCTATACCCACGTTTGTGTAGGCCTGCTCCACTAGTATCAATCGTAAGTGTTGCCACATCCTTTAAAATTGAAATTTCAATTTTAAATTTAGGTCCAGTTTCTTCTAAGAAACCTAAACGTTTATAGTGGTATTTCATACGTTCAACTATTGCTTTTTTTGTAATCGCTTGGCAATCAGGTACGCTAAATAATTTAGACTTAACGGATTTACCTGTTACAGGGAATTCTGCATCTACTGGCAAGAATTTTTCCCAATTAATAGCTTTTACGCCCTCAAATAATTCATCAAATGTACGAGCTGGAAACTCACCTGCAATAATTTTCACTCGGTCCGCTACACGTAACCAAAGATTCGTTTTTGCGATGGCTTTCTCATCACCTTCGAAGTAAACTTTTCCGTTTTCTGTTGTTGTTTCAAATCCTAGGTCCTGAAGCTCTTGTGCGACAATTCCTTCTAACCCCATTGCTGCGGTTGCTACTAATCGAAATGTTGTCATTATTATTTCCCTTCTAACTGTTCTAATTCCCAAAATTCAAGGAATTCGATAAATTCATCTAAAGGTAATGGCTTTGAGTAATAGTATCCTTGGATCATATCACAGCCCATTTTACGTAATAGCTGAACCTGTTCTCTTTGCTCTACTCCCTCAGCAATTACCTTCATATGTAAACGATGCGCCATTTGAATAATAGCATCTACTATTGCTTGTTTATCATCTAACGAACATATATGTTGTATAAAACTACGATCAATTTTCAAATAATTTAATGGAAATTGTACTAAATAGCTAAGAGAAGAATAGCCTGTCCCAAAATCATCTATTGAAAGTTTAAAGCCTAATTGCTTGAGGAGTACTAATTTTCGAATCGTTTCTTTTTCACTGTTCATAACCGTACGCTCTGTTAACTCAATTTCTAAATAATGCGCAGGACAATTATTTCTCTCCAATATTTTCATAATAGATTCAATGAAATTACTTTGATGAAAATGAATACTCGATATGTTCAATGCAATTGGCATATTTTTCACATTTTGTGATTTTAATTTTACATAGTCCTGGCATGCACGATTAATAATACATTCACTAATCGGAATAATTAGACCTGTTTCCTCTGCATAAGGAATAAATTCTCCAGGCGAGACGAAGCCTAGTTTTTCATTTTGCCAGCGTACTAAAGCTTCTACTCCTACGATTGCACCTGTTGTAACAGAGACTTTCGGTTGATAATGTAATTCAAAGCTATCATTTTCTATAGCTTTTCGTAACTCATTATCTAGAAGTAAAACACGTTTGTTATCTGTTTGTAATTCGTCAAAGTAAAAAGAAAATTGACCTCTTCCATTTTGCTTTGCATAATACATTGCCTTATCAGCTTTGGTTAATAATACTTCTGTATCATCATCATCATGCGGATAAATGCTAATTCCTATACTGGTAGACACATATAAATTCTGATCATCAACAGTAAAGGGTTGTTCTAACAATTGGATTATCATTTCAGCCAAATGTACAGCTTCTCTAGGATGATGGATATTTGTTAATGTAATAACAAATTCATCACCGCCGTATCTAGCTAAAATATCTTTGTTTTTCAATAGCGATTGTATTCTTTTTGCTACTTCCACTAACAAATAGTCACCAACTGCATGACCAAGTGTATCATTTATTTGCTTAAAGCGATCTAAATCTAAAAATAAAACAGCATGTTGATATGAGCGTGTAGAGGAAGACTCAAGTAAAACTCTCATGCGCTCATTATAGGCAAATCGATTTGAAACACCTGTTAAGGAATCGGTCATTGCACGTTTTTCAAGCTCGTCTTCAACGTCCTTTTGTTCAGTAAGGTCGGAAAAAACACCGCAGTAGTTTGTAACTTCACCTTGTTTATCACAAACTTCCATGATTGAAAGCCATTCTGGATATGCATCACCCGTTTTTCGACGATTCCATATCTCGCCTTGCCATTCACCTTTTGAATACAGCTCGTTCCACATGCTTTTATAAAATTCACTGTCATGGATGCCTGATTGTAAGATAGCAGGGCTATGTCCAACAACTTCTTCTTTTTTGTAGCCCGTAACAAATTCAAAAGCTGGATTCACATTTATTATTTTCTTTTTTGGATCAGTTATCATGATTCCTTCAGAAATTGTTTCAAATAATTTTTGTATTAATTCGTCAGAATAGCTAGAAATAGTGGTTTGGCCAATAATCTCTTTAATAGATATTTTTCCCATAAATTTCACCATATCCCCAAAAGAAAGGCCCTCCAGGAACTGGAGAGCCTGACTGTTCATGTTTAACATCATTGAAAGTTCAATAAGCCATGTTTTGTGCCCGAGTACTCAAACGATTTACATCTCGTACAACCGGGTAGTAATCATCTATCTACGTGGGATGCAAGCATTCACGTCTCTCCATCCATTCATTTCCTTCAGGAGAGTGCCCCTACCATAATTTGGGTTTCTCGCTCGTGGGGTTTACCTCGTTCCACCTGTTACGTTTCCGCACCAGCTCCGTCACTGTGGCACTTTCAGAGAGTTTCAACCATATCCTTTAAAGGACTTAGGTTTTCCTCCCGCCGTCAGCCATAAGACTGCCTTAGCTTATTTATTCACTAAGCACGAACACTACGGTCATCTCAGAACCGTGCGAGCATGGACTTTCCTCAACAATGTCAAGCATTGCAGCGATTACCCGAAAATTCATGATGATGTTTTTCATTATAATATAAAAACATGTACAACCCAATACGACTAAAGACCTATATTCAATCGTATAACTTATCTCCAAAAACGTGTTTTTCCAAGTTCGAGATTCTCTTTAAAATATCAAAATTTGTATTGGCAGTATGTTGTGGTTGTTGTGGTTGAACTTGTGCCGATGTGTGACGCTTAGAATTTTGCGCAGCCTCAAGCTCTTGTTTCAACATGTTAATCTCTTCTTGCTTCTTAGCTACAATTTTTTCAAAGTTCTCATAATCTTGAATAATTTCATCTAAAAATTGGTCTACGTCATCTTGACTATAACCTCTTAAACCTGTTTTAAAATCTTTATCTAAAATCTTTTTTGCTGTTAATTTAGTATCCATATACATCGCCCTTCCATCGCAACATAAGTGTTCTTAGTATAGCATATTTCTTAAAGGCCATGCTTACTCACAGCCATTTTTCAACGTTTTTTTGTCGAAAACTGCGATTGCCCAGGAAATTATTTCTTCCTTTCAAGCCGATTCTTCCTTTTTTGTAAATCTGCAAGTCTTAACGCTTTAAATTCCTTAGTCCACAGTGAACTTTCCGTTACAAGTTTCCATGCTTGATTTGTCATTTCTATTGCAAACTCATAGTTTTTTTCACGGTGTTCAAAAATTTTCGCTAACTCAATGTGTGCTGTAATTTGTTGTCTACCTTTTAAATACGGTAAAGCTTGTTGAAATGATTTCCGTGCCTCTATATAATTCTTCTGTCTTTTAAGCTGGAAACCAAGATAATAATAAGCATTCGCTGCTTCTTCACTTGTATATTGAGACGTTACTTGTTGTAAAAGTTCTTCACTACGATCGATTTCTTTTAAATCAGCGTACCATTTACCAATGTTTGTATAGGTTGTAGCTGATTCTTCTGCAATGTTTTCACAAAGTAAATTCGTCGCCTGCACATACAACGTCAATAATGACAATAAATCCCACTCATTGTGTTGTAGTACTTTTAGCAATGCCTCAGGCTGTCCACTTTTGACTGCATCTAAGTAAATAATCGGCGCTAAATAACCTGGTACATCGTCAAGACGAGTAAAGCCCAATTTTTCCTCTTCTACTTGTGTAAGTTTCATACGTGCAATGTCATTTTTCCAAATACGTTTTGAGCCATGCAATAAATCAAGTTGATCATGCTCTTTTAATGGTGGTAGCTCTTTTTTATTTAATGTCCAACGAGTTTGTAACTGTGGCCAATCGAAACTTTTACCATTATACGTAATAATAGTTTTCTTTCCTTGCCAAAATTTTGATTCAAACAAAAATGCAACTTCATTACTCGGATCAGCTAATACATACTGCTTTAATGTAAAGCCATTCGCAGACTCTTCAAGTAAACCATTTAGGAAGATATGCGTACCTACGCCTTTTAATCCAGTTGTCTCTGTATCATAGAACACAAGATTACTAGCATCCATTAAAGATATCGGATGTGGATTTTGTGTTTGTTGCCATTTTTCAAAAGCATCATATAATTCACCTAGATAAATAGCACCGTGTTTATAATCAAGCGGATAATGCTTTTCTAATAAAAACACTACACCAAAATCATTTTCAATCATTTGTAATCCAGCATCCTGCCATTTGCCGGCATAGATAGGGACGTCTGGTTTTATAAATGGTTCTTTTTCTATCATTTGTTGCGTGTTATTTTTCTTCAATAGTTTTTTCATTTGAAGAATTTTATTTTCATATGACATATTAATCATCCAATTCTTCTAATAGAAATGATTGCAAAAAATTCAATACTTGTTTCTTCCCTTTATCGCTTAAATCTTGTGCGCCAATACAAGAAGGACAACCATTTTGGCATGGACATGCATCAACATGTTCAAACACATGCTGAATTAGTGGTTCCCAAATATCATATACCCGTTCACTTAGCCCGATACCACCTGGATAACGATCATAAACAAAGAAAGTTGGCTTTTCTGAATGTACCGCCTTCACTTGCGGTATGACATGGACATCACTGCGGTCACTTTGAATGAATAGCGGAATAAAACTGTTCATCGCAAACGCCACACCTGTCATAGCGCTTGTTAAATCATCTTCTGTCCAGTTCACTGGTTGTTCAAAGGATAGCCATGTAGAACTCGTATGAAGTTCTTCTGGTGGTAGATGTATTGGGCCAGAACCGATATTATCGTGCGAATCAAATCTAATCTTTTTAAATATAGTTGCGGTAGCCAAAATCATAACATCACCAAATGCTGCTTCAGCTTGACCAAGAAGCTTTTGCTTATCTTCACTCATCACCTTTAGTTCAACCGCTAAATTGGCATCTGTAAAATAATCAACATCCACTTCACGAACAAAAGCTTTCTTCTCTTCCCAATCAAGCTTTTCTACTTGAAATTGTACACCCTGATGTAAATAAATTGCTTCTTCATGAAGCAGGGTAAGAGCACTATACCGATCCATCTCTCCAATAACACGAGTGTTTGCAGGAATAGATTGATCAATGATAACGACATTTTCTTGTGATGCTGAACGCAAACTAATTTCGTGTGCCGGGAAACTATCGCTCATCCAGTGCCATTGTTCAGACGTTTTTAAAAGGACACCCTCCTGCTGTAAATATTCCAATAGTTCTTGAATCTCAAACTCTCCGTACATATCAGTCGTTTTAAAAGGCAACTCAAAAGAAGCACATTTTAAATGGTCCATTAAAATGAGCATATTATCTGGATAAATACGAGCTTCTTCTGGAGAACTACCTAAGAAATAATTAGGATGATTGATAATGTATTGATCCAATGCAGTAGATTGTGCCACATAAATAATTAGCGCTGCATCTTGCCTTCTGCCAGCACGTCCAGCTTGTTGCCATGCACTTGCAATATTGCCGGGATAGCCGGTCATGATACAAGCTTGTAATTGACCAATATCAACTCCGAGCTCTAGTGCGTTCGTACTGACAACTGTTTGAATTGTACCTTCACGCAAACCCTTTTCAATTGAACGTCTCTCGGAAGGTAAATATCCACCTCGATAACCGCGAATAGATTCATCCTTGATTTTCTTTTTCGTTAATTCCTTCATATACGTTACAAGCATTTCCACTCGTACACGACTTTTAGCAAATATGATTGTTTGAATTTGTGCTTCATATAGTTTTCTAGCTAAATCTCTTACTTCTAAAATTGCACTTCTCCGAACACCAAAAGTAGGATGAATAATGGGCGGATTATAAAATAGGAATGTTTTTTTCCCTACTGGTGCCCCATTATCAGCTATTAGTTGATGTGTCGTATTCGTTAAATTCTCTGCCAGCTCTTTCGGGTTTTTTATTGTCGCTGATGTACATATAACGATGGGATTACTTCCGTAAAAGCGGCAAATACGTTGCAAACGTCGAATAACGTGGGCGACATGACTACCAAATACTCCTTTATATGTATGCAGCTCATCCAGGACAATATACTGTAAATTTTCAAATAACGAAACCCATTTCGTATGATGAGGCAGAATTCCTGAATGTAACATATCAGGATTAGTCATAACGATATGACCAGCCTTACGCACCTTCTGACGAATACCAGGTGAAGTATCACCATCATATGTGTAGCTTAAAACTTCTTCTCCACTTTGTTCTATTAAATCATTCAAATCACTTTTTTGATCTTGTGCGAGCGCCTTTGTCGGGAATAGATATAGGGCACGTGAGGCTTTATTCTCTAAAATCGCTTGTAAGACGGGTAAATGATAGCAGAGGGATTTTCCTGAGGCAGTTGGTGTGACGGCCGTAAAAGATTGCCCATTAGTCGCATAATCGAAAGCTTGTCTTTGATGCGAGTAAAGCTGACTAATACCACGCTTTTGTAAAGCTTTTACTAAAGAAGGGTGTAATTTGTCGGGAAAAGGAACGAGTTTTGCCGGCATTGCATCAATCGTATGTTGATGCTCTATTCTCTCCATCATTTCTGGATACTGTTGCCACTCTGCTAAAAGCTGATTAATCGTTTTTTTCTGAAGCATATTGTTCACCATCCTCACGCAAATAGCGCAAAAAAGTCTCTAATGTATATTTTACCGATTGTATTGATTGATAGAATCGTTTTTTACTCGTTGCTTTATAAAAAGATTGCACCACAAATTGATCCATCGCATCTAGCGCATTATCAATTTGTGTTTTGTGCATATATTTCGGTTTATTTAATAGTATCCATTTCTCAGACTCTAACTGCCAAGTTACTAATATAGCATGCCATTCATCGGCATGCGGTTTCACTTCAAGAAAGAAATCCGGAGATGTGTCTTCTTCTCGCATACACAGAAATCGTTGCCAGCATGCATCGCATTCTTCTAATAATTTTTCTGTAGTAGATAATAGCATTTATACACACCTCCATTTTCATTTTTTTAAATTAAGGATTCATTTATTTTAGTGTATCAAAATATCATAAAAGAAACTACTTATGCACGAACGAATATTCCTTTCGATTGTTTTTCAAGATTACTTAGGCGGTGTTGAACTGTTGCAATGTCATTCATATGTTTTTGAATTTCGGTGTGACGTTCCACAGACATTTGTGCGTGTAGTAACTGATCGATTAATTCAAGTTGAGTAAGTAAATGAGATATTCTTTGCATCATTATCGCCTCCTAGCCTTAGGATTTCCTTATAAATTTAAATAATCCTTTCCACAAGACAAAACAAGTGCAAGTTCGATATAAATAGAAAAAATCTCTGTCATTTCTTCTACGATTCTTGTATTTGAAAATATGTTATTATAATTGATGATGAGGTGGTCAAATGGCAATTCGCTATCCAAATGGGAAAAAGTATACTCCACCAACTTCAGAGGGAAAAAAAAGGAGTATAAGGGATTATTCCTATAGCAATCGGGGCAAAACTTTAGAAGATGAAATTGATGAAGCAAATGATTTTTATTTACAACGACAAATAGCAGTCATTCATAAGAAACCTGTTCCGATACAAATCGTCAAAGTAGAGTATCCATCAAGAAGTGCAGCTGTTATCCGGGAAGCATATTTTAGAACACCTTCTACGACGGACTACAATGGCATCTATGATGGCTATCATATTGATTTTGACGCCAAAGAAACGGAAAATAAAACATCTTTCCCCTTAAAGAACGTTCATCCACATCAGGTTGATCATATGACAGTTGTTGCAAAGCAGCGAGGTATTTGTTTTCTAATAATACGTTTTTCTTCCATGGAACGTTATTTTGTAGTACCTTTAGAAATGCTGCAAAATGCTTGGACTAGAATGCTTACAGGTGGTCGTAAATCAATTTCTTTAGTAGAATTTGAGGAACAAGCGATTGAAGTAACACCAACCTATAGTCCACGTATCGATTATTTACAGGCAGTACGTAATATGCTGCCATAACTAATGCATGTTTGTAAGAAAGTGAGGAGAATTTAGTGGGGCAAGAAATTAATTCTCGGGGACAAAGAAGGAAAATGCGAGAACAACAAAAGAAACAAAAAAAACCAATGAAAGTTTGGCTTAAACGTCTTTTAATAGCAGTAGTATCAATAGGTATTGTTTTATTTATAGCAGGTGCTGCTACATTTGCATATTATGCAGCTACTTCACCTGACCTAGATGAAGAATTATTAAAGGATCCTGTATCATCGCAATTCTACGATTCTGACGGCAAAGTATTTTATACAATGGGGTTAGAAAAACGTGAACATGTAGCTTATGAAGACATTCCTAAGGAAATGCGCGACGCTATTTTAGCGACAGAAGATGTTCGTTTCTTTAGCCATCACGGGATTGACTTTTACCGCCTTGGAGGAGCTGTTCTAGCCAATTTACGAAAAGGCTTTGGAGCACAAGGTGCGAGTACATTAACCCAACAAGTTATTAAAAACTCATTTTTACAAAATGAAAAAACAATTAAGCGTAAAGCTCAAGAAGCATATTTATCCATCCAATTAGAGCGGGAATACTCTAAAGAAGAGATTTTCGAAATGTACTTTAACAAAGTATTAATGTCCGGACGTATTTATGGATATGGAACAGCATCAAAATATTTCTATGGGAAAGATTTAAAAAATCTTAAATTAGAAGAAATGGCTCTTCTTGCTGGTATGTCTCAACTACCAAACGCCTATAATCCATTCAAATATCCGGAAAATGCTGAGAAACGTCGAAACACAGTTTTAGCATTAATGTACAAACATAAGAAAATTACAAAAGAACAAATGGATAAAGCAAAATCTGTTAAAGTTGAAGTTGGTTTATTACCTGAAAATAAACGTAAAACAGCATCAACGTCAAAATATGACGCATTTATCGATGTAGTCTTAAAAGAACTTGCTGAAAATGGTGATGGGAAATCATTAGAAGAAGGTATTAAAGTCTATACAACATTAGATTCTTCTGCTCAAAAAATTGTAGAGACTACTATGAACTCAGATATATTCCCTACAAAAGATATTAAATCTGGAATGGCAGTAGTTGATACTGAAACTGGGGCGATTGCAGCAATTGGTGGTGGACGTAATTATGGTCCTGAACGTGGTTTAAACTATGCTGAGGCTATTAAAAACCAACCTGGTTCTACAATGAAACCAATTATGGATTATGGTCCTGCCATTGAAAATTTAAAATATTCTACAGGACAAACTATTACCGATGACAAAATGTTCTACACCGGCAGCACAAAACAAATCAATAACGTTGATAGATTGTATAAAGGTGATATAACTCTTCGCGAGGCCCTTTATACTTCTCGTAACGTACCTGCAGTAAAACTTTTAAAAGAAGTGGGTACAGATAAAGCGAAGAAATTTATTAGTAATCTAGGAGTCGAAGCAGACGAAATTTATGAATCCGATGCAATCGGCGGTGGTAAAATAAGCTTATCCCCAATTGAGATGGCAGGAGCATATGCTGCATTTGGGAATAACGGTATTTACACTAAACCACATTCGATTAAGAAAATTGTCTATCGTGATGGAAAAACTGCAAAATCGTATACACCGGATCCAACACCTGCAATGAATGATTACACTGCTTATATGGTTACTGATATGCTGCGTGATGTAGTTGGTTCAAAATACGATGCGCCTGGTACTGCTGCAGCTATTCCAGGCTTAGATATTGCTGGTAAAACAGGTACTACAAACTACGGTGCTGATGAATTCCAAAAATATAACCTACCTGAATCTTCAGTTCCAGATTCCTGGTTTGCCGGTTATTCAAGTAAGTATTCCATTTCTGTATGGAGTGGCTATACAAACCGTAAAGATCCAATTACTACAACAGATGAACGATTATTGCCACAAAGATTATTTAAAACAGTCATGAGTCAAATTTCAGCGAATACAACAACACCTAACTTTAAGAAACCAAATTCAGTTGTAGAAGCTAAAATTGTGAAAGGTTCAAAACCGTTACAATTAGCAAGTTCAAGTACACCTGCTGATAGAACAGCTACTGAATTATTCGTTAAAGGAACAATACCTACAAATACTGCTCCTGTTGAAAAAGAAGTAGAAGAGCTGATAGCACCTACTGACTTAAAAGCAACATTCGATGATGAGGCTAATGCGATCAACTTAACTTGGGCTCATAAACCACCTAAAGATAAAAGTGTAAATTTCGAAGTTTCAGTGTCAGTAGATGGTGGCGGTAATCAGAAGCTAACACAAACGAGTGATAAGGCGTACACATATGGAACGCCGCAAGATGGTAAAACATATGTCTTCTCTATCGTAGCAGTCGCAGATAATGAGAGGAGTGCTCCTGCATCAACATCCATTCAGATTCAGGCGGCACCTCCTGATGAAGATGAAGTAACACCTCCTGATGAAACTGAACAACCTGAAGTTCCTGTTACACCTGAAAAACCTACAGAAGGTGAAAACGGCGGTAATCAGAATGGTAATAACAACCCTGATAACGGTAGTCCGCCTGAAGATAATAACGAGGCTATAAGACCTGATGAAGATGAAGATGAAGAAGATGTCGATACAAATGCCACCGATGATGACACTAGAAATGATAATAATAATAACCAACAATAACATTATGAAAAAAGCAGCAATCTCCAATGGAAGATTGCTGCTTTTTCATTTTTTAAGACGTAAACGCGCCATTCTCTTTTTAGTCTCAATAAACAATTCATCCAGTTGACGATAACATGCATACTGCCCTGGTCTTCCTTTAATGAATTGCAAACGTTCAGCGCCATTAATCGGCAAAGCCTCATATTCATCTGTTAATAGAATGTTCTCTGTTTTACAATTGGATGCGATTACTATAAAAGATTCATATAATTCGATACCTTTTTGCATAATATCTTTTGCTTTGCCATCACGGGCTGCATGTGAACTATGGATTTCTGCTCGTAATATCTCCCAGGCTTCTAGCCATAGATTAACTTGTTCTTTTGAGATAGCATCTTTTCGGCATTCTATCATCGCTTTACAAGACCTTTCTTTTCACGTTTCTGCCCTTCTCTACAAACGTCAAAAAGTGGGCATACTTGGCATTGCGGATTTTGTGCTTTACAGTGATAACGTCCAAAGAAAATTAGCTGATGATGCGTTTTCGACCATTTTTCGATAGGAGTTTTTTTCATAACTGTATCTTCAACTTGTAAAACGGAATCTTTCCAACGGCATAGACCTAAACGTTTCGCAACTCGTTCGACATGTGTATCGACTGCAAGTGCTGGAACATCAAACGCGACGGATAAAACAACATTCGCTGTTTTTCGCCCAACACCCGGTAATGTAACAAGCAGTTCTCTGTTCGCAGGGATCTCCCCGTTAAATTCTGTCAATAGAATATGACACAGTTTTTGAATATTATTCGCCTTACTTCGGAACAAACCAATAGAGCGAATATCTTGTTCTAGCTCTTCTAAAGGTACTGCTAAATAATCTTCTGGCGTTTTGTATTTTTGAAACAATACGGCAGTAACTTTATTTACTAGAACGTCTGTACATTGGGCAGATAGTAATGTGGCTATCGTTAATTCGAAAGGATTATCATGTACTAGCTCGCAATGAGCTTCAGGAAACATCTTCTCCATTTCCTCTAAGCAATAATCCCATTGTTTCTTCGTTAGCATGTGTACCTCCCTATTCGCGTTCTTCTAACCAATTGTAGAATGGCACTTTTTTGGTTTGTTGTGGTTCAATCTGTTGTGATCTTGCGGGTACTGAGTTTTGACGGAAATTTTGAGCCAATTTTTCAGCGTCTTGAGGTGTTTTGACATTTTTCTTTTTCCATTCAAACAAAATGCGATCCACATAGCGTAAGCTTAGTTTTTGTGATAAGACAGCTTCAATTAATGCTTTACGAATCACTTCTGGAGAATGACCATCTTGATCTAACCACATTGAAATTGTTTCGGTTTCCATTGGTGATAGAAATCGGCCAAATTCTTGTTCAAATAAATTGAATAGCTCTCCCTCTTTTAACTTGGAGCTATCCTCTACATTTTTAACTTTTTTCTCTGTTATACAGTCTACTAATCGCGCCCATAATGGTTGTAAGTTAAAGGTTTCAAACAATACACCCAGCTCGTCCACTTTTTGCAAAATTTCTATAAAGCCTTTTTGCATTAGTCGTTGTAAACTAGAGGCTATTTCATCCTCGGTTATTTGCATTCGATTCGCAATGTCTGTTGGTATTGGAAATTCATTTCCTTCTTCATGAAATGCAGTTAAATGCATAATAAGCATGGCATCTAAATCTTTGATGCCTAACTCCTTATAAAACTTAAAAAAAAGCTGAGAAATGGAAACATTCCCCTGCTCAATCCAAATTCGGAGTCGATCAGCTTCGTTCGTCATTATCGAACTCCCCTTTTTTGTCTGTAAATTAACAAGAAGAATCGCAATAAATTGCGCTTCTTCTTGTTAGGTTTATTGATTGGTTTTACTACAGTGATGAAAATATCCAGGCCTTATCTAAGGCCCGCATGACATGGGCATACAACCGTTGCGGCAGGACGCCGCGAACTTATGTTGCCTTCCTTTGTACTTTAATCAAGGATATAGTCTATTTAGTAAACGTGGGAATGGAATTGATTCACGTACGTGTTCTGCTCCTGAAATCCAAGCCACTGTTCTTTCTAAGCCAAGACCGAAACCTGAGTGTGGTACTGATCCTTGTTGACGAAGATCAAGGTACCAAGCATATGCACTTTCATCTAAGTCATGTTCTTTTAAACGCTGTTTCATTAACTCATAGTCATGTACACGTTCAGAACCACCAATGATTTCACCGTATCCTTCTGGTGCAATTAAATCTGCACATAATACAACATCATCACGGTCTGGGTGAGGTTGCATGTAGAACGGTTTAATACCTACTGGGTAGCACGTGATAAAGACTGGTTTATCATAATGTTCAGCAATTGCTGTTTCGTGAGGTGCACCAAAATCCTCTCCCCACTCGATGTCATCGAAGCCTTTCTCATGTAAAAGTTTGATTGCATCATCATAAGAAATACGTGGGAATGGTGCTTGAATATGTTCTAATTTAGATGTATCACGACCTAAACGTTCTAGTTCGATTTTGCAATTTTTAAGAACTGATTGCACGATGTAAGAAACATATTGTTCTTGTACTTCTAAGCTTTCATCGTGTTCAACAAAAGCCATTTCCGGTTCAATCATCCAGAACTCGATTAAGTGACGACGAGTTTTTGATTTTTCTGCACGGAATGTTGGACCAAATGAGAATACTTTTCCTAGTGCCATTGCAGCTGCTTCCATATATAATTGGCCGGATTGAGAAAGGTATGCATCTTGATCGAAATATTTTGTATGGAACAGTTCAGATGTTCCTTCAGGAGCTGAGCCTGTTAGAATCGGTGGGTCTACTTTTGTAAAACCATTATTGTTGAAGAATTCGTAAGTAGCACGGATGATTTCATTACGAACTTTCATAATAGCGTGTTGTTTACGAGAACGTAACCATAAGTGACGGTTGTCCATTAGGAACTCAATACCATGCTCTTTAGGCGTGATTGGGTAATTATGTGCTTCAGCAATAACTTCAATTTCTTTTACTTGAAGCTCATATCCAAATGCCGAGCGTTCGTCTTTTGTTACTTCCCCTACTACATATAAAGATGATTCTTGATGTAAACCTTTAGCCGTTATAAATACTTCTTCTGCAACGTCAGCTTTTACGACTACGCCTTGGACAAATCCTGAACCATCACGTAATTGTAAAAATGCTATTTTACCGCTTGAGCGTTTGTTTGCAAGCCAAACACCTAGTTTAACTGTTTCGCCAACGTAGTTTGACATGTCTTGAATGCGAATTTTTTTCATATAAACCTCCTGCATTTTAAACAATTTTGCAGACTGCCTAGAAATAGACAGTCTGCTTTATTGTTAGAATATTAATCTTGCCATTTAGATTTAACGAATTTATCCATACGAGAAACAGCTTCTTCTAATGAATCAAGTGAAGTTGCATAAGAAAGACGAATTGTTTTTTCTGCACCAAAGCCAGAACCAGGAATGACTGCAACATTTGCTTCTTCTAATAAAGCTTTCGCAAATGAATCAACAGATTCATAACCTGTTTTAGCTGCCGCCTCTGATACATCTGGTAGTAAGTAAAACGCACCTTCTGGTTTCAACACATGGAAGCCAGGGATTGCATTTAATTTTGGATAAATTTCTGTTAAACGTGATTCAAATGCTTGTCGCATTTCTTCTACTGTATCTTGAGGCCCATTGTAAGCCTCAATTGTTGCATATTGTGCAGTAGTTGTTGCATTAGAAGTTGAATGACTAGCTAAGTCTGTCATCGCTTTAATGATTTCACTATTACCTGCTGCATAACCAATACGCCATCCTGTCATAGAGTGAGATTTGGCTACTCCATTAATCACCATTGTACGTGCTTTTATGCTATCTGAAAGTTGTGCGATTGAGAAATGTTTAATCCCATTATAAACAAGTTTTTCGTAAATTTCGTCTGACACGATTAGAATATCCGCTTCTTCACAAACTGCAGCAATTTCAGCCAATTCTTCTTTTGTATAAACCATACCAGTAGGGTTACTTGGTGAGTTTAAAATAAGTGCACGTGTTTTATCAGTAATAGCACCGCGAAGTTGTTCAGCTGTTACTTTATATTGTTGCTCTGCTGTAGCTTCTAAATGTACAGGTACACCGCCAGCTAATTTCACTTGTTCTGGATAACTTACCCAATAAGGAATTGGGATAATAACTTCATCTCCAGGGTTTAATATCACTTGGAACAAAGTATAAAGGACATGTTTCGCACCTACACCTACCATAATTTCTTTTGGAGCGTACGTAAGATTATTGTCTCTTTCTAATTTAGCAATAATAGCTTGTTTTAATGCTGGTAGACCTCCAGCAGGTGTGTATTTGGTGAAACCTTTCATCATAGAGTCTGTTGCTGCATCTAAGATGTTTTTTGGTGTGTTAAAATCAGGTTCACCCGCGCCTAATCCAATAACATCCATACCTTGATCCTTCAATTCTTTTGCTTTTGCTGTAATTGCTAAAGTCGTTGAAGGTGTTAATGTTTTTACACGGTCTGCTAAATACTGTTTCAAGTTAATCTTCCCCTTTTTTTACAAGTTCAAAATACGCTTCCACCACTGTCCATTTTCGAACAGAATATAAACGTAATTTAGTTTATCCTCTTGATTAAGATACGTAATTTCCCAAACGACACCGGGCTCTTCTATTCCTAGTTTTATATGAAGTATTTCTTTCACGTCATCCTTTTTGGACACAACAGAAAGTGCTTCTTTTTCAGAAGTACCTTCCTCCATTAAAACTTCTTTTAGCTTTGCCTTACTATCATCTTTTGGAACAAACACAGCCTTTTTCTTTCCTGCCTTATCTGTTCCTAAAACCGTAACAAACGGTTTCTTACCGTTATACACATATGTATCGGTGACAGTCGCTAGCTTATTTGCTTCAAGCACAACTTGCTTCGCGTCTTTCTCCGAGCTGTAAAACGGTGAATAAGATTTCCAAGCAACTATAACGACAATTGATAACGACAGGATTAACAAAAATATCGTAAAGAACTTGATCCAATTTTTCATTATATCACCTTACGTTTCATTTATCATGAAGATAGGCTTCATAATGCCTTCATTTAAATGCGTTAACTCTAACATCGAATTGGTTAATCTTGACGCATTTTCTAGTTGACTGAAGCTCGGCTGAAAACATATCTTAATAGCTGATCGTACTTCAAATTGCCTTTTCATATGATCGACCTGCTTTCTATCCTCATACTTTTTTATTATACCAATGTTCTAATTCTAAGACCATATGTTGAAGGGATACTTTTTTCACCGGAATCGCTGGAAGTGCACGTATAAATTCCTTCCCATACGATTTAGTCTCAATTCGGCGATCCAAAACGATAAAAACGCCCTTATCCTGTGAAGAACGGATTAAACGACCAAACCCTTGCTTGAAGCGTAAAATGGCTTCAGGGAGAGCTAATTTATAAAATGAATTCAATCCTTGTTCGTTTAATACTTCGGATCTAGCTCTGAAAATCGGTTCTTCTGGTGCAGAAAATGGTAAACGCACGACAATAACCGCCGACAATGCATCACCTGGTACATCTACACCTTCCCAAAAGCTATTCGTACCAAATAATACAGAATGATTAAACTTCTGGAATAGTTTTAATAATCGCATGCGACTACCAGAAGACATACCTTGAGCAAAGAGCATATAATCACATAATGCTTCTGTTTCTTGAATTAGCTCAACCGTTTTTCTAAGCATATCTTGAGACGTAAATAATACAAAACAACGGCCCTCAGTAGCAAGTACAGTTTGAATAATGGCATCTGCTACAGCTTCCACATATTCAGTTTGTGAAACTTGCTGAATTTCAGGCATATCATCAACTATATAAAGGCTCGCACCGTCATAGTATGATGTCGGTGCTTGGAATTGGAATAGCGGCACTGAACTTTGAAGTCCTAGTTGGTCCGCGATAAAGCGACGATTGTTCGGTACTGTTAATGTACCAGATGCCCAAATAATTCCTGAGCGATTACGGAAACGATCTAAAACAGTTGTGACCGATTGCGCAACGTGAATTGGACGTTTATAAACATGCAAGCTTCCTGGTATACTACGCTGATCTAACTCAATCCATGCTGAACAATCCACTTCATAAGTCAAGAAGATAGCATCCCATTCAGCTACTTTAATAGTTAATTCACGTAACCAGTAATACCAGTCTGATAATATCGTTTGCTGTGTAGGTGATAAATCTTCAGGGTTTTGCTGGAAGACATCACTTATTTCCTGTGCAAATTGTATCCATCCCTGTATACTATGACTCACTTTTTCAAATAAAGGTTGCTTAATCACGAGCGAATTTAAAGGATAAGTACGCTTATTGTGACGTGAACCTGACTTTTGAATATTTAATTGATTAATCAATTGATGAATTGTTGCATCAAAGATCTGTACCATCTCACAATATTTTATTTCTAATTTTGATAATTGCCTAATTGGAATCTTCCCGCTATCAGCCATCAATTTAAAATAATTATGAATTAACTGATGGTCATCAACTGATCCAAGTTGACCAAAAATGTATTTCCATTGTGTATAAGAGAGTGCTTTTTCATCTCTTAATGTAGCCGCCTGAATAAATTGATGTGCTTCATCAAGAATCCAACCATCAACGGATGCAAGAACTGGCTCAACGCGCGTTAAATCAGAAAGTAACATCGCATGGTTTGTAATAATGAGATCTGCTGTTTTGCTTTTTTTAATCGCGTTTTCATAAAAGTCAAAATAACCTTTACCACGTGAAATAACTGTCGACGATGAACGTCGTACTTTGTCTAATAGTAATTGTCCCCCACCAGATAATGTAATTTCATTCAAATCGCCTGTCGTTGTATTAGCGAGCCAAACGAGTAGTTGCATCATTGTAAATGATTCATCATAGGAAGTATCTTGAGCAACAAAAAGCTCTGCAAAACGATCCACATCTATATAATGCTCCATTCCTTTTAACAAAGTAACATTAATAGATGTTTGTAGAATCGCTTCTGCTTTTGGCAATTCTTCTGCTAACAGTTGGTCAAGCAGGTGCGAAGTATATGAACTAATCCCTACTTTACCATTTGTTTGCTTGGCATAAATAATTGCAGGAATTAAGTATGCAAGTGTTTTACCAATCCCAGTGGACGCTTCTGTTAGTACTTCCTGCTTGGTATTTAAAGCTTGCCAAACTTGATCCATCATTTTAAATTGATCTGGACGAACTTCAAAATTTTTGAAAGCTCTAGAAAATAAGGCTTTTTTTTCAGCAGTAGATTGTGGGTATTTCAGCGCCACCTCTGAATTAGCCTCAATTACTGCTCCTCTTAACGCTATATTTTTATAATAAAAGTGGATCTCAGATTGTTTGGATACTGCTCTTTTTATCTGAATCGCATCAAAGAATAATTGAGATAGGTCTGATTTTAAGCGAAAAGAACGCTGATGTAATTGTTCAATCGTTGAAAGTGGAAGAGTTAACAACTCTTCCCAACCGCGTTTTAATAATAGTGCAGTTGCAAAGGCATCATCGTCTGCTCTATGTGCTTGTTTCAATGAAATATTCAATTCCATAGCAATATCCTGTAGCTTGTAGCTAAATGCCGTTGGGAATAAAATTTTCGAAAGCTCGACTGTGTCCATCTGTTTACCAAACCATTTTGGTAGACCTGCTCTTTTGAATTCAGCTTGTAAAAAAGGCAAATCAAAATCAGTGTTGTGTGCAACAAAGACACAATCTTGCAAAATGTTATAAATTTTTTCAGCATGCGCTTCGAATGGTTGCGCATCTTTGACATCTTTGTCCGTAATATTCGTCAAGTCTTGAATAAAACGAGGGATTTTCTTCCCTGGGTGAATGAAAGTCGTGAAAGTTGATTGCACTTCCCAATCTTTCATTAAAACAATCGCTATTTGAATGATACGGTCTCCGTTTTGAGAGGAGTGACCTGTCGTTTCTAAATCTACGATTGCGTATGTTTGACTGTCCATCATTTTCTTCACAACTTTCCGATCGGTTTATACTCAAAATTCTATCACATTTTGGGCAGAATAGCTGAGGTTGATGTGTAGAATTGTAGATTTTGCGGATTGTTGTGTTAAGTCTGGTGATTGTTGCGTTATTTCTATTGATTATTGCACCAACTTAGTTGTTTATTGCACTAATTCGTTCGATAATTGCATTAATTAGTCTCATTGTTATTTAACTGAATATTCACGTCTTATGATACTAAAAAAAGCACCCAATATTGGATGCTTCCTAATTTTACATTACTGTCGCTTCTGGTTCATATTGAATGAGTTCTTTAATCGTATTACTGTGTTGCATAATTGCTACAGTTGGCTTGTGGTTTTTTGCTTCTTCATTATTAACATATGCATAAGACATAATAATGACGACATCACCTTTTTGCACTAGACGAGCTGCTGCACCATTTACACAAATAACACCACTTCCTCGCTTTCCAGCAATAATGTATGTTTCAAATCGTGCACCGTTATTATTATCAACAACATGCACTTTTTCATTCGGTAGCATGCCAACTGCATCGAGTATATCCTCATCAATCGTAATACTGCCTACATAATTTAAGTCCGCTTGTGTTATAACTGCACGATGGATTTTCGCATTCATCATCATTCTTAGCATTGTTTAGTCCCCTTTTCTTTGAAAAATAATATTGTCAATTAGGCGCGTGTTACCAAAGTAAACTGCTGTTGCAAGTAAAATTTTTTCAGTTTGCTCTGTCACTTCAGTAAGGTCTGGGTAACTTAGCATTTGCAAATAATCAATACGCCCATTTGAATTGGTTTCGATATGTTCTTTTGCAAGCCTTGTTGCTTCAATATCATTGTCGTATTTCAAATAATGGGTTGTTGCAAGATCTAACGCTTGCCAAATAACTGGTGCTTGCAAACGTTGTTGGTCTGTTAAAAATACATTTCGTGAGCTTTTCGCAAGGCCATCTTCTTCTCGAACAATTGGCACACTTCGAATTTCTATTGGAAAATTATAATCACGTACCATAGTTTCGATAATCGCTAACTGTTGTGCGTCTTTCTGTCCAAAGTAAGCGTTTGTTGGCCTAGTTAAATGGAAAAGCTTTGTCACAACTTTTAATACCCCATCGAAATGTCCAAATCTTGTTGCTCCACAAAGAATTTCAGATTGTGGACCTGCTAATATTTGAATACCACCATTAGTCGGATACATTTCGCTGGTAGAAGGAGCAAATAAAAAATCAACTCCTACTTTTTCTGCAATCCTCATATCACGATCTAAATCTCTAGGATAGCTTTCATAATCTTCGTTAGGTCCAAATTGTGCTGGATTGACGAAAAGGCTCATTACTACTAAATCATTTTCTTTGCGAGCAGCCGTTGCTAGCGCCATATGCCCTTCATGTAAATAGCCCATTGTCGGAACGAGACCTATTGTTTTGTTAGCTTTTTTGGCTGTTGTGATGTGTACATTTAGTTCTTTAATAGTTGAAACAATTTTCATTTTCTTATTCCTCCGTAAAGCTGTTCTAGTTGATGATCTGTCATCGTGAAGCGATGCTCTACTTTTGGAAAAGAACCTTGTTTTACTGCTTTTGTATAGCTTTCGATACCATTATGCATCAATTCTCCAGCAAGTGCGAACGTTTCAACAAATTTTGGTACATGGTGAGTTCCATACGCTAGCACATCATGATAAACGAGAACTTGCCCATCAACTTCTGCCCCTGCTCCAATGCCGATTACTGGGATTTTAAGTAATTTTGTAATTTCTGCTGCGAGCTGATATGGAATACATTCAAGGACAAGCGCACATGCCCCTGCCTCTTCAACTTTTTTTGCATCTTGCAATAATTTTTCTGCTGCAGCGGCTGTTTTCCCCTGTACTTTATATCCCCCAAGAACTGCCGCGGATTGTGGTAGTAAGCCTAAATGTGCCACCACTGGAATCCCGGTATTCACTAAAGAGGATATGACATTGACAACAAGCTCTGCTCCTTCAACTTTTAACGCACTAGCACCAGTTTGTTGGAACATATGAATCGCAGTTTGTAATGTTTGATCAATATCTCCATGATAAGAACCAAATGGCATATCGACTACTATAAAAGTATCCTTTGCTCCTCTTTTCACAGCTTTCGCATGATGAACCATATCTGCAACAGTTACAGGTACAGTTGATTCATAGCCGAGTACGACCATGCCTAAAGAATCA
Source organism: Viridibacillus sp. NPDC096237 (assembly GCF_050278625.1). Classification (NCBI taxonomy): domain Bacteria; kingdom Bacillati; phylum Bacillota; class Bacilli; order Caryophanales; family Caryophanaceae; genus Viridibacillus; species Viridibacillus sp. NPDC096237. The sequence goes on from NZ_JBNNTI010000001.1 coordinate 82,894, forward strand.
CCTACTAAAATCATGTCAACACCGGCTTCTTCAGCTAGTTTTGCAGACGGAAAATCATAAGCAGTCAACATAACAATCTTGTTGCTTTGTTCTTTCATCTTCAAAAAATCAGTCGTTGTTTTCAAAACGCTTCCTCCTCTTTACAGGAAGAAAACAAAAAACCCCTCTGTCAAAAAAATGGACAGAAGGGTTGCGTATTCAATGAAATGCGTCGTTTTCTTCCGTCCCTGTCTATTACTAGATCAAGGCGAATCTTTTTAGTTTTAGTTTTTTGTAGCAAGGTACAGTTCAATTAAATTGATACTGTCCAATACTTCAACTATAACAAGTTTATTGATACATTCCAATATTTATTTTTCAAGTGTAATATCAGCTGAATAGATACCTTTTATCGTGCCATCATCTAATTGCAATTGTAAAACACCGTCTTTTGTTATCCCAATAGCTTTTCCAATGAATTCTTCTTGTAATGTTGTGGCACGAATACGATTGCCAATAGTACAAGAGTAGCTTTCCCACTGAGACTTAATTGGTTCAAAGCCTTCTTTTACATATTGAGCACTATAAATTTCTAAATAATAAAGTATTTTTGCGACTAGGAGTGCGCGATCTATATGTTTACCACTAGCTATTTTAAGTGATGTTGCAATGTCTTTTATTTCTTCCTCGAAATCGTTTGGCTGATGATTTACATTTATGCCGATTCCCATAATTATTGCATTTACGCGGTCTGGATCTGCTTGTAATTCTGTTAATATCCCTGTACATTTCTTACCTTTTATCAATAAATCGTTTGGCCATTTAATTTCTGGTTGTACATCTGTTATATTAGCTATCGCTTTAGTTAATGCTACTGCAGCTACTAAAGTTAATTGAGGTGCTTCATAAGGAGCTATCTCCGGACGGAGGATAACACTCATCCAAATGCCTTTGCCTTTCGTTGACTTCCACTCACGCATCATACGGCCTCGGCCAACTGTCTGCTCTTCACAAATAATAACAGTACCTTCTGAGGCTCCTTCTTGCGCTTTATTGTGTGCAATTGCTTGAGTAGAGGTCATTGACTGTTCATAAATAATACGGTTACCGAAACTTTTCGTTTCAAGAGCCATTGTAATATTTGCATCATCGACTGTATCAGGCGTTGCTGTTAAGACGTAGCCTCTTTTCTTGACAGTTTCAAAGGAGTACCCTTTTTCTTGAAGTTGCTTCATATGCTTCCATATTGCTGTCCTGGAGATGCCAAATTCATCTGCTAGCTGTTGACCAGAAATTGGTTCACCATTAGCCTCGACTAAGCGCTTTATAATTTCATTTTTCAATGTTACTTTCATGACTAAACCAATCCTTTATCTGAATGTAGTATCAAAATATAACATATTGTTTCTAAATGTTTATTTAAAGCTGATAATTAGATTCAATAGTATCATTATTTATCGCAAAATATGTCTAAATCTTAATCAATCTTAACATTTAGTCACTTTTTGGTCACTTGAAAAAGATATTGAGTCTGAAGATAGATTCATGCTTATTGGGATAGTTAACATTACCCAACAAGAAATGGACTTAGGTATAAAAAGAAAATAAACAATAGGTCACTCATTGCGTTAATTTCCGTTCCGGCGGACGCTAATACAATTCACGAAATATAAGTTATAACTATATAATTAAGTTATAAGTTTCCTTTCATTTATAAATAGAGGTGTGAAATTTAACCGAATAGTTTATACTATAATTATATTAATATCCTAATATTTAACAAACATAAAAGGAGGAATGTAATTGAAAAAAATACTGTTGATACTAGTATCTGTATTTATTTTAACAAGTTGCCAATCCCATGACTTTAATTTCAAAGGCGATAGTGAAAACTGGTACGCAGAAGTATTAACCCAAAAAAATGGTGATCGACAAGAACAAAGCTTTAAAATAAAGTACGAAGGCAAAAACTTAGAAAAGGTTAAAAATAAAGATATTACATTCTCATTTCAAAGTGACAATGGCCTTCAAGGGCAAATAACACAAAAATTATCAGAGTCTGGTACCTTAGAAAGCAATTCACCTAGTTCATGTAGTGGTTGTAATTTTCTCAATAAAGAAAGCGAAATAGTTTTCACTATCGAATGGAATGGTGAAAAAGAAGAATTTATTTTAAAGAATTAGATAATTACAATATGAAAATACCTAATTCTTCCCATATATAAAAAAGGGCAGCAAAGACTGCCTTTGAATACTCACTCATTTTTTCCCCTCCTGTTATTTCACTTCATTTTTCTATGTTGAATCAATAAGTAACTTAGTGTATTGTTTAATTAACAAATATTAGGTGGTGTGAATATGGATTTTACTGCATTTCTCGCTTTAATTTTTGGTAGTATGGCACTTTTCACTTCTGTTAACAATGAAAAAAAAATAAAAAAATTACAGAAAAGGTTAGATAAACTAGAAAAATAATACCTGATTTTCATTCAATTTCAACCATTAAAGTTAGTAAAAAGCTGCTAGTACGCTAATTATTATGCAACCGGTATATTGTCACTTGAATTTTTAATGTATTAGCGTTTGTATAAATTCAAGGAACAATTTCTTCGCTTAATGTTTCTACTGTGCATTAACACTCTCCGCATGCTTTTTATAAAGGATTTTATATTCAAGCACACCAAACGTATTGATTAGTTTTTTAGATTGAAAAGAAATTTGAAGAAGAAATTACCTATCTTGAATTATCTTGAAATGAATAAACGTGAGTTAGATCGATGGAGAATTGGTGATTTAGCAAAGTATAAATTATCGCCAGAATCCAAAGGTGCTCATATTGAACAAATCATTAAAAGTATCGAATGGAATTTACTCATAATATGGACCAGCGGCGGAGAAACTTTGTCAAAAAATATAACCTTACCACCACTAAATTTCCATGGATTACGCCACTCTTGAGCTTCTTACATGGTAAGTCAAAATGTGTAAACTTTAAAGTCATACAGGAACAATTAGGGACTCAAATATTCAAAAAACATTAAATACTTATAGTCATTTGACCAAAAAAGACAAAGTAAAAACAGGTGAGCTATTAGACGAAGTTTTATAATTCGGTCGCTTTTTAGTCACCTGTTCGGAATTCAATAAATTATATGGGCTTAGAATGCTTATATATGTGTTTTGAAACCTACCTCGGATACTCATTCAAAAACCAATCCTTTATCTGTTGTCGATCATTGACAAGATTATTTGATAATATTTCATCGACCATTTTATCAATAACTATTTTTAACCACGGCCCACTTTTTTCCCCACTCCACTCAATCAAGTCACGTCCATTGACGACAATTTCAGAGCGAGATTGAATGACTAGTGCATTCTTCTTCCGTGCAATTTCGGAACTATTTAAATCATCATTCGAATGGTGGAATTTTTTCGCAAAATCATTTGCAATTTCTAATACAGGTAAGTCATATTCAAAATAGTCTTTCACAGTCCAACCTGTTGTCGTCCGCGTTTGATATGCTTGTAACACTTGTTTCACATATTTTTTTTCTTTGTTGGAACAATTAAATGTATTTAAAAGTTGAACGGCATTTTCATCTTGTTGTAGTAATATTAAAAAGGCCCAGCCATTAACGGGATTACCAAAACTCTCGAAAGTACTCCAATGTTCCGCTTGTTTTGAAAAATCCCCCGGTAGATATTCCACAAGACTCGTTTCAATGACGTAGCGTATCGCTTTATGAGCATTCTTGCTTATCCATACTTTATCAAACTCTACTTTTATGCGTTCTTTCGCAATAAAACTTATATCTAGTGCTTGTTTACGAATAGCTTTGAAAGTCTCTTCTTCAATTGCAAAGCCAAGCTGTGCACTAAACCGAATAGCACGTAGCATTCGTAGTGCATCCTCACTAAAACGACTAGTAGCATTTCCAACAGCTCTAATAATTTCAGCAGATAGATCACTTTGCCCACCATATAAATCTACTATTTTTTTCGAACCGCGCATCGCCATCGCATTAATTGTAAAATCACGACGTTTTAAATCCTCTTCTAATGAACGTACAAAATGAACTTCGTCAGGTCGACGATGATCTGCATAAGTGCCTTCTGTTCTATATGTTGTGACTTCTACAGGACTAAGAGGATGGATTACTAAAACTGTACCATGAGCGATACCGACATCTGCTGTACGTGAAAATACAGTCTTCACCTCTTCAGGTAAAGCACTCGTTGCAATATCTACATCATTGGCTAGTTGGCCTCGTAAATAATCTCTTACTGCACCTCCAACAATAACCGCTTCATAACCTGCTCTTTCCAAACTTTGTATGATATCAAAAGCGGCTTGCCAATTCTTATCTAACTTCATTTTTCCGTGCCACCTTCTCATAAAGAGCTTCATATTGCTCCACAATTTTTGAAGAATGGAAGCAATGATTTGCTCTATAAATAGCTGCTTCGCGGAAAACTTTTAATTTGTATTCGTCTTGTAGTAAATCTATCGCATATGTAGCTGCCTGATTTATATCACCCAACTCCACAATATAACCATTAAGACCATGTTCAATAACTTCTGGAATACCGCCAACATTCGTACCAATACCAGGTACGCCACATGCCATTGCCTCTAATAAAACAAGTCCAAATGATTCCTTTTCGGACATAAGTAGTTTTAGATCACTCATCCCATAAAGCTCAGATAAATTATCTTGTTTACCCAAAAATAAAATATCATTTATAAATGGACACTTTTTCACTTCTTCCATAATACGGTGCTTTTCAGGTCCATCTCCAACAAGTAATAATTTTGCAGGCATTTTTGCTCTAACTTGAATAAACGTTTTTATAATGTCTGGAATATGTTTTACTTTACGGAAATTCGATACATGAATTAGCACGCGCTCATTGTCTTGTATGCCAAAATCCCTCTTTAATTGCGTACCATCTTTAGGTGTATATTCCCTTTCATCAACAAAATTATAAATTGTTTCGATTGGTTTCTTTGTTTCTATTAGCTCGTATGTTTGACGCTTCAAAGAGTCTGAAACAGTTGTTACTATATCAGACTTTTCAATGCCATAGCGAATTGCACCAGTTAATGATGAATCATAGCCTAATACCGTAATATCAGTACCATGGAGTGTCGTTACTATGCCGATATCCTCTCCAGCCATATCTCGACCTAAAACCGCACATACAGCATGTGGGATAGCATAATGCACATGCAACACATCTAATTGCTCACTTTTTATGACATCTGCCATTTTACTTGCTAGCGCAATATCATACGGAGAATGCTGAAATACGGAATAACTATTAACTTCAACTTCATGATAAAAAATAGTTGGATAAATTTTATTTAAGCGAAAAGGCATACTAGAAGTGATGAAATGTATTTCATGCCCTTTTTCAGCTAACATTTTACCAAGCTCAGTCGCAATAACACCGGAGCCTCCAACAGTCGGATAACACGTTATACCTATTTTCATTTTACGCACCCGACCACTTCCTTTCTTACTTGTATCTATATTTTCATAATACTTAACTTATGCATTGACTGGAATCAGCTCACTTTTACAGTTAGTTATTAGTAAAAGTCCTTAATTTCTTTGTTCTCCTATTAAACGCCAATTAATAAAGCCCTCTTGTAGACCTTTAAGCAATACTTCTGCTGTGCCCATATTAGTTGCTAAAGGAATTTGGTATACGTCACATAGGCGGATTAAGGCCGTAACATCCGGTTCATGCGGTTGTGCTGTTAATGGGTCTCGGAAGAAAATAACCATATCCATATCATTATTGGCAATCATCGCACCAATTTGCTGATCTCCTCCAACAGGCCCTGAACGGAATCTTGTCACTGATAAACCTGTTTCATCGATAACACGTTGTCCTGTCGTTCCAGTTGCATATAAACTATGCTCGGCTAAAATAGCACGATATGCTGTTACGAATTGGATTAAATCATCCTTTTTTTTATCATGCGCGATTAAAGATATTTTCACAGAGCTCATTCCATTCTTATAAAATATTTTCTAAGCCGTATACTAATTCATCTAGTTCCATAACTTTTTCAATTGAAAACTTCACACCTGACATAAATGAGGTACGGTTAAACGAATCATGACGTAGAGTGAGTAATTGTCCTTCTCCACCAAATAGTACTTGCTGGTGAGCTACAAGTCCAGGGAGACGTACGCTATGAATACGTAGGCCTTCAAAATTAGCACCTCTAGCACCAGGGAGTGTTTCATCTTCATCTGGATGCCCTTGTTTGTGACTTCTTCTATTTTCTTGTATTAGCTGCGCCGTTTTAATCGCTGTACCAGAAGGTGCATCTAACTTTCTATCATGATGCATTTCAATAATTTCAACTTCTGGTAAATAAGCAGCTGCCATTTGTGAGAACTTCATCATTAACACGGCACCAATTGCAAAGTTTGGTGCAATAATTGCTCCAAGTTGTAAATTAGCGGATAGTTCAGTCAATTCTTCTAATTGATTATCTGTAAAACCAGTCGTACCTATAACTGGACGCACTCCATATTGAAGCGCTTCTTTCGTATGTTTATACACAACATCAGGTGCCGTTAAATCAACAAAAACATCCGGTTTCACCGTTTCAAATAAATCTTCTAAATTTCTATAAACGGGTACACGATAAGAATTAGGGAACTCTGTATAACAATCCAGTGAATTTGCAATTTCTCTATGATCAAGTACTGCTACTAATTCCATATGATCGTTATTCATTACTGTATGTACAGCTTCGGATCCCATTTTACCTCTTGGTCCAGCTATTGCAACACGAATTGTCATTCATTCTCTTCCTTTCTAGTCCAGCGGTCCTTGTCGCGCGTTTCAAATTTATGTAAAACTCTTTGTAAAGCTTCAGCCATATTAATGTTCTCTGCATTAGCAAAACAGATGAGGACAAATAAAAAGTCTCCAAATTCTTCTTCTAATGATTTGGCTGCTTCTGTAGGCTTCTTCTTTTTCATACCATAAACATTTTGAACTTCTCTTGATAATTCGCCAAGTTCCTCAGTTAATCGTGCTAGTAATTCAAATGGTGGAAAGTATCCTTCCTTAAACTGCCCTATATAATCATCTACTTGTTTTTGCATTTGTTGCATTGTTACTTCCTTACTCATCTATAACACTCTCCTCTATTCATCGTAATCAATAATACTTGTTGTTGTCAAAATATCAAAAATACATGATAATATATTTTTACAAAGGAAAATATGTAAAGTCTTCCATAAAGGCTCACAAGAGCGATTGTTAAAAACCTCTCTCTATTGTAAATCAAATAGTTTACGGATTGACTACTTATTCATTTTTTCTTACAGTCCTTTTTATTATACAGTCTACTAACCAAAAATGAGGTGAAAAAATAATGCCAAATATAAAATTAACAAATGTACTGTTTATTATTTTCGGTGCAGCTATCTTCAGTTTTGGATTTATTCATTTTAACGTTCAAAATGAACTAGGAGAAGGCGGCTTTACAGGAATTACGTTAATTCTGTACTTCGTTTTCAAATGGGATCCCGCATTAATGAACTTAGTACTTAATGTGCCGATGTTTATACTCGGTTGGAAATTACTTGGGCGAAAAATGTTTATTTATACAATAATTGGAACAGTTTCTGTTTCTATATTTATTAAAATTTTCCAAATTTATCAATTCGATATTGGCTTGAAGGACGATATGTTCTTAGTTTCATTATTCGCAGGTGTTTTCTTAGGTGCTGGACTCGGTATTATTTTCCGTTATGGTGGTACTACTGGAGGCGTCGATATTATTGCACGTCTAGTTAATAAATATATCGGATGGCCAATGGGAAAGACAATGTTCATGCTTGATGCTGTCGTTATTGTTATATCATGGACAACTTTCCTTAATTCACGCTCAATGATGTATACGCTTGTCGCTGTCTTCGTCAGTGCTCGAGTAATCGACTTCGTCCAAGATGGTGCGTATGCTGCACGAGGAGCAATTATTATTTCCGGTAAACAAGATGAAATTGCCAACCGTATTACTAAACAAATGTCACGCGGCGTCACTATTTTAAAAGGTTATGGACATTACACAAAAGAAGATCGAGAAGTTATTTATTATGTTATTGCAAAAAATGAATTATTTAGGTTAAAAAGTATTATACAATCCGTTGATCCACATGCATTTGTTACTGTTTCTGAAGTACATGATGTTATTGGAGAAGGTTTTACATTAGACGATAAGAAACAGCCAATCGATTGATTAATTTTTCAAAGGCAGATAGAACGACCCTATCTGCTTTTTATATTGCTAAAAAGATATTAAATATTGGACTTACATGCTATAAGATTTTATTAAAGTTGTACAAATCTCATATTTGCAATCTTAAACCTTAGAAATGTATTATTTGTTTTAGGAATAAAAAAAGCCTCAACAATGGAATATCTCCACTGTTGAGGACTTTAAGTTTATTTTAACGGAAAGTACCATAACTTATGATACGTGGACCCCAATAACTACCAGCTGCAATACTTTGATATTGAACTTTATCACCTGCAGCATGTAGAACTTGACCGTTACCCGCATATAATCCTACGTGAGTAATATAATCGCCACCAGGATTTGCAGAGAAGAAGATTAAATCTCCAACTTGTGGGTTACTTGTAAACGCTGCTGCTGCACGTTGCGCACGGCTGTTGCGAGGAATTGTACCTTGTCCAGCTAGTTTATAAGCATATTGAGTGAAACCACTGCAATCGAATCCTGAAGGTGAAGTACCACCCCAAACATATGATACGCCTAAGTATTTTCTACCAGCATCAATAATAGCTGATCCAGTTGCACTATTTGAAACTTTGCTTACTTTTTTATATTTTTTTAAATATGCTGCAGACATCCAACCTTTTTTGCCGTTATATGAAACTTTATACCAAGTTGTGCCGTTTACTTTTTTCTTATAAGATGCTTTAACGACAGCACCTTTTTTAGTAGTTAATAGTACTTTTGAAGTTGTTTTTGCGCTTAAACGCATATTTAATGCTGCTGTTGTTTTGTATTTACCACTAATTTTAGTAGCTTTTGAACTAGCAACCATTGTGATCGCAGTTGATGTATGTACTTCTTTTGAAGTTGTTAATGATTCTGCAGAAGCTGTATTTTGATGACCATTTGTCAGTCCTGTAAATGAAAACGTTAAAGCTAATGTACCTGCTGTAATTGCTGTAAATAGATTTTTCTTTTTCATTGATTTAAACTCTCCAATATTTATTCAAACTATTATTAGTTGATTTATTTTATATCTAGTAACTGTTTTTTTCTACAAGACTTACTTTACAGAAATTCTTTGTAATAAACAACGCTATTTCAATTACAGATATATTACAGTTTGACTACAAAGAAACAGAGTTTTATAACATTTTTTTGATTTTATCTATTCTCCAACTCATTTTTTCTCGTTTTTGTATCAAAAAAGACCCCTGACTGATTTCTCAGTTCAAGGGTCTTCCATTTTATACTAGTACAGTTAACTTTAGTCTTCGTTATTCATACCAGTATAAATTAACACTAATCGTAGTAATTCCATTACAGCAGTTGCTGCCGCTGCAACATAAGTTAATGCTGCTGCACTTAAAACTTTTCTAGCATATGGCTCTTCTTCGTTACGAATAATACCATGTTCAACAATCTGATTCATGGCACGCTTTGATGCATCAAATTCGACTGGTAATGTAACTAGTTGGAATACAACACCTGCTGCAAGTAAAACGATACCTACTAGTAACAAAGGCTTAATAGTTGCAATCATACCAATCATAATGAAAATCCAAGATGCATTTGAAGAAATATTCGCTACAGGAACTAACTGAGAGCGTAATGTTAAAAATGAATACGCTTCTTTATGTTGAATTGCGTGTCCGCATTCATGAGCAGCAACAGCAGTACCTGCTACAGATGCTTCATGGTAGTTATGAGTAGATAAAGCAACTGTTTTTGTTGCAGGATTGTAGTGATCAGATAAAAAACCTTGTTGCTCTACTACGCGGACGTTACTTAACCCGTTCTGATCTAAGATTAACCTTGCAACTTCTGCACCTGTCATACCTGAAGTTGATCGAACTTGTGAGTACCGTTTATACGTTCTTTTTACTTTCATTTGAGCGTAAATCGGTAATAGTAATAATACGATAAAATATATGATATACATCGTAGTTGTCAAACTAACCATCCTCCTAATACTAGCTTACTATTATTTTAAGGTGTATAAGACCTTTGAGCAAATGAAAAGCTTTTTTTCGCTGTCCAAAATGCTATCGATATACAACAAATTGACAACCAAAATGTGAAGTAACCAATAGTTTGCACATAATCCGACAACATATGATAAATTGGCATCTGACCAAAAACATAATCAATCACATCATTATGCAAAGTCCAAATCGCTGCAATCCATACATGGATAAAAGTGAAGCGGTACGCAGGTAAATATAGAATTCCTTGAACTGCCATCATGAAATGCGAGAAGATTAACATCCACCCCATCCAGCCAATTGAACCATCTTCAATAAGTGCCCAAATGTTCATCACAACAGCCCACAGACCATACTTGACAAGAGTTATTAAAGCGAGAGCCTCGATTAATTTCCAATGTCGTCCAAGCAACCAGCCGACAATTGCTATACTAAAAAAGAGGCTTGCAGTAGGACTATCCGGCACAAAAATAAGAAATATTGGTTTTGTCATTTCTAATTGCCAGCCATACCAATCATAGCCCCAAATTGTACCGGCCACATTGACGATTAATAAAAGCCATAAAAACGAACGGTGTGTTAGTATCACCCAACATTTCGAGATAATTGAAGGCATATTATTTCTCCCTTTTTTAATGAAATATGTATTCTTTAGTATTTGTAAGTAAAATAATTTCATTCACCTGCATATTATTAGTATAGGTCAAGTCCCTCTAAATGCAAACGGATTTCATTCAGCGTATCAAGGAACTTAATAATAAAAAAAGAGCCAGTTTCCTGACTCTTTTAATAAATGTAAATATTATTCAGCTTTTAAGCTTGCAATAAACTCAGCAAGTTTTTGAAGATCTTCATCAGAGCCTTTATATTGGCCTGGAGGCATACCGCCGATACCATCATGAGCAATTTTAGTTACTTCCTCAGCAGTTAATCCAGTGTTCATTAATGATGGGCCTGCACCACCATCAAGGTTTTCACCATGACAGTTGATACAAGATTGACCAGCATAAACTTTATAGCCATCAGACTCTTTATCGAATTCGACTGTTTTAACAATCGCACCTTGTTTTTTAGCAGCTTCCCAGTCATGGTTAACTACTGATTCCCAAGTTAAGAAAATCATAGAAGCAAGTGCTAATAACATAAACGCTACTGGAAGTGGGCGTTTCATTGGGCGACGTTCTGGTCCTCTATCTAGGAATGGTGCTAACATAAGTGCACCAAAAGCAATTGCTGGTACAACGATAGCTCCAATCACGTTATATGGACCTGAAGCATATTCATATTTTAATAATTGATATAAGAATAAGAAATACCAGTCCGGCATTGGTACATAACTTGCATTTGTCGGATCAGCCTGCGCCTCAAGTGGAGACGGGTGAGCGACAGTCAAGATTAAATAACCAATAAGGAATACAGCACCAACCATCCATTCTTTTAATAAGAAGTCTGGCCAGAATGGTTCTGTTTTACCTGGATACTCGGAATAGTCTGGCGGAGTTTTTGTTCTGTTTGCCTTATACGGCACACGAGAATCTCCTACGAATTTCATTCCTTTTCCGCGATGCATTGTGTCCCCTCCTTTAGGAATTACTCAAATTCATTGTAAAATTACAATGGACCTGAAATACCTTGTCTGCGAATCATTACAAAGTGTGCTGCAAGCAACCCAAGCAAAGCAGCTGGTAAGAAGAATACATGAATCGCAAAGAATCTTGTTAATGTTTGTGCACCGAGGATTGTAGAATCTCCGGCAAGTAATACTTTGATTGCTTCACCAATAAATGGTACTGATGCAGCGATTTGAATACCTACTTTTGTAGCGAATAAAGCTTTCATATCCCAAGGAAGTAGGTAACCTGTAAAGCCAAGACCTAACATTACTGCGAAAATTAGAACCCCAACGATCCAGTTAAGTTCACGTGGTTTTTTGTATGAACCTGTGAAGAATACACGTAATGTATGAAGGAACATCATGACAATTACGAGTGAAGCTCCCCAGTGATGCATACCACGCACAATCTCACCGAATGCTACTTCATTTTGAAGGTAGTAAACAGATTTCCATGCATTTTCAATATCCGGAACATAGTACATAGTTAAGAACATACCTGAAAGGATTTGAATAACCGTAACGAAGAACGTTAAGCCCCCGAAACAATATACGAATGCAGAAAAATGATGTGCAGGGTTAACGTGCTCTGGAACTTCATGGTCAGCTATATCGCGCCAAATTGGTGTGATATCTAAGCGTTCATCTACCCAATCATAGATTTTATTTAGCACTTGTGTCGTACCCCCTTACTATTTAACTAACGTATTTGGTCTTATTTTACCGAGCATTAACAGACCGTCTTTTTCTTTGACTTCGTACTCATCTAACGGCCCAAGAGGTGGTGTACCTTTGATGTTATCACCATTTTTCTCATATCGGCCAGCGTGACAAGGGCAGAAGAATTGGTTTTTGTGTGCTGGGTCACCTTCCCAGTTTACAGTACAGCCTAAATGCTTACATACAGGTGAAAGTGCGATAATTTTGTCGCCTTCTTTGTAAACCCACGCTGTATTTGTAACATCAGATTTGTACCAAGCGTCAACTTGTTCAAATGTGAAGTCAACTTTTACAGGTGTTTTTGATAACTCAGAGACTTTTTGTTTAGTTGGTATAAAATCTCCACCGGCTTTTTTCTGTAATACCGGATCAACTGCAAAACGAACCATTGGCATTAACATTCCAGCAGCCATGAAGCCACCAACACCTGTTAATGTGTAGTTTAGAAATTGACGTCTTGTTACACGATTGTTACTCATACTTTTCCCCCCTCTAACTTTAAAGGTAAGTCCAACGGACAAACTTATACAAAATAGTAATACTAGGACATATCTATGATATATCAATCAAAATGGAAGGTCAATAACGCATTCGACACTTTTGTCATGATTTGTGAACATTTCATGAAAGAAAATTACAGCTCTGCCCATTTAGCTGATAGCATTGGGACAACTTGTCGAATTTGATCACTTAGTACTGATTGTTTTACTGATTGATCCATATCACCAAGTGGTATAGATGGTAGCCACAATACAGTTAGCTCAGGTACTTCCCTTGTCCAACTATGATCTGATGTCATATAAAAGATATATTTAAAACCTGCCAATTTTAATTCTTGGTCTATTGACTGAATATAGTCTTTCTTTAGCATGGTATTTGTATACGTAAATGGTGGCATTACCATAACTCGTCCTTTAAATTGCTGTTCAACAAAACCTGTTAACGACATTAAAAACTCTGCAGCCGACGCGCTTTGCTTCATTCCTGTTGGCGAACCATCAATAACTGCTAATGGAACGATAGCTGTATCTATAAATTCCTTTTGTGCTGAGAATACTTCTACATCTTTGCCAATCCAAAACATTTTTATTTCCCCCCGAGAAAAAACTTCATCTAAACGATGAAGTTTTTTCATTCATTCACATTTTTTAAGACATTAAGTAATGCAGATAATTCATAAAACTTCTCTTTATCATTATTATCTAACGCTTCATCTATTTGCTTTAAAATTGTTTCTTCCCTAAAAGACTTCATGCTATTGTTTAATATTTCCTCCGCTAACATGCGGTCCTTTTCACTAATGTGCAAATACTTTGGCATATGAGGGTTCTCTTCAAGAACCGCTAAGTATTCGCTACTTGGTGGTAATTTAGGGAAGTTAAGTTGAATATACATTTCTTCATCTGGGTGCATTCTCAGATCGTGGAATGATTTCTCTGCGTCTGCTGTCATAATATTTCCTTTATAAAATCGAAATGGAATACCAGATGATTCAGTCGTTGACATGACCATTGCTCTTGGACAATAATGTGCTTCCTCAACAAAATGTACATGCTCTAGTAATTCATCATGGCCAAGTAAATAATTTAAAATCCAGACACATTCACGTCGCTTTAACTGATAACGCTTTAAAAACCAATGTACGAAAACCTTTTTATCCATCACAGAAACGGAAGCGGTCATACCGATTCCCCCTCTCACTCGAAAGTTTGTAAGAGATCCAACCAAGTCGGCTCATCAGGTTGTAGTGCTACTAATCTTTTTACGACTACGTGGGCTTCCCCACGTTTGCCGTCTTCGATTAAGAAATACGCGTACTTTTCTAAAAATGCTGGATCTTCCTTATGGTCATTATATGCCAAAGTATAAAATTCGTATGCACGATTATAATCTTCTAGGCGGTCATAAGATTGTGCAGCAAAAGCAGATAATGTAGACCAGTCAAAATCATCATTACGTAAAGTTTCGACTAATTCAACCACCTCTTCATCACGTTCATCTTGCGCCAACAGTGAAACGAGCGTTAAAATAGCTTCCATATATTCACCATCAAGCGCAACCGCTTCACGCAAGTATTGTTCAGCCTCTTTTGGCAAACTGTTTTTTAAAGCCATCTTACCGGCAAATAAATATAATTCTTTATCATATTCATCACGTTTAATGCCCTCTTGGATTATTTCTAAAGCTTTTTTATTTTCTTCTTGCATTGCATAACTCTCTGCTAATAATAAATAAGCTGCAAAATAATCTGGATCTACTTCTTTTAACTCTTCTAAATGTTTAATTGCGGTTTCATACATTTGTGTTTGAAATGCCGAATAAGCTGCTCCAAATAATAGATCAGGAGCAACATGATATTCAAGGGCTTTCAGATAATATGTTAAAGCCTCTTCAAATGCTGCACCCGTACGATGCACTTCTGCAAGACGTTCGACTAAACGGATCCCCGCAATCTCTTCTTGTTCCTCGTACAGCTCACCATAAAGACGTGCCGCTTCTGCTAAACGACCTAGCTCTAAAAGAAGCTCTGCTTTCGCAAAACGCAATAAAGGTTCAGTAGGCAATAATTCTAACGCCTCGTTAATACGTTGTTCAGCGACCTCGTATAGTCCTTGCATTTGATAATAATCCGCCAATGCTAATAAAACTTGTGGATATTCAGGTTCATCCGGACGAACAGACATAAACATTTCTAATGCTTCGTCCTCGTTTCCAATATCCATTAACAATACAGCTCGATCAATTTTTAATTGTGTCTCTTCAGGGAACAAAAATTGTAAATGCTCAAATAATTGGTCTGCTTCAGCTAAAAAGCCATAGTTCACTAATAGCTCTGCAATCTCATATTGTACATTTGGGTCAGCTTGAATTTTAAGCTGTTCCATTAAATCTTGTATACCTTCTAGATTTCCTTGCTCAATTACTTCTATCATTTTGTTTTGAATATCCAAATGCTTCACCTATTCTCATTAATTTCAATCATTATGCTACATGACAAATTCTTTATGTACAAGGAAAAACCCTCCTATTTAGTGGAGAGTTTTCGCTTTTAATCTATTCGATTGCTAACAGTTTGTACATCTTCAAAGAATGTTGGGTAAGAGACAGCAATACAGTCAGGATCATCTAGCTCGATTGAACCTTCAGTAATGAGTGCAGCAATTGCTCCCATCATGCCAATACGGTGATCTCCATACGTTCGAATAGTACTACCCGTTAACGGTGTTGGTCCGTTAATAATCATACCGTCATCTGTCGCTACTATATCTGCACCAAGCTTTTTCAATTCATCCACAACCGCTGTAATACGGTCTGTTTCTTTTACCTTCAGCTCTTCAGCATCTTTAATAACGGTTTGTCCAGTAGCCTGTGTTGCTAATAATGCAATAATCGGTATTTCATCGATGAGTCGAGGAATAACGTCGCCACCGATTGTCGTTCCTTGTAATTCAGATGTCGAAACGGTGACCGTTCCAATCGGCTCTGCAGCCGAATCATCATCGATTTCAATCGACATTTTCGCATTCATTTCCTGCAAGACATCAATAATACCAGTACGTGTTGGATTCAAACCAACGTTCTCTAACGTTATTTCACTATTTTTTGAGATGGCACCAGCAACAAGGAAAAATGCTGCAGATGATATATCTCCAGGTACCTCTACATGAGTAGCAGTCAATTGTTGACCACCTTGTAGTGAGACAACTCCATCTTCAATCGTTATTTCCGCGCCAAATTGTCGAAGCATACGCTCTGTGTGGTCACGGGAAACTTCCTTCTCGCGGATAATTGTCGTACCTTTGGCATTAATACCTGCTAATAGAATTGCCGACTTCACTTGTGCACTTGCTACTGGCATTGTATAGTCAATCGCATTTAACTTCGTACCTTGAATCGCAAGAGGCGTAAATTGGCCATCCATACGCCCTGTTATTTTAGCACCCATTTCTCGCAATGGATTTATGACACGTTTCATCGGGCGCTTAGCAATGGACTCGTCTCCATTCAAAACTGTATGAACAGTAGAGCCTGCTAGCAAACCAAGCATTAAGCGTGTTGTCGTACCAGAATTCCCAGTATATAATATATCAGTTGGTTCCTGCCAAGTAGCCATTCCATTACTTTCAATAACAACGTTTGTACCATCCAGTTCAATCTGTACTCCTAATTTGCGGAAACAAGCAATTGTATTTAAACAATCATCACCGAGTAAAAAACCACTTACCGTCGTGCGCCCTTTTGCAATTCCGCCGAACATAATAGAACGATGAGATACTGATTTATCACCTGGAACTGTTATTTTCCCACGTAATGTCGGCTTATTGTAATCTAAAGAATTACTCTTCACCATTCTATTCACCTACCCTTTATGAAATATAAATTTCGTATGGACTGCGCTTTTGTATACAAGCAGCAGCACGTTCTCGATCATCTGCATTTTGGAAACTAACAACTAAAATACCGAAGACATCTTCTCGCGTTTCCACGATACGAATATTCGTAATACTAATTTGTTCTTCAGCAAGAAAAGCTGTGATTTCAGCAATACTACCAGGATAATCAGGTACATCTACATATAAATCATAGGTCATGTACATTGCACCTTGCGAACTAATCGGCAACTCATCACGTACCGTTTTAGCTTTTGCAAAATAACCCTCAATTTGAGTTGCTTCTCCTGCTATCAAAAGGTCCTCAACACGTTTCATTTCAGTTTGCCACTCAGCCAATTGACTAGCAATTTGTTGGCGATTTTGCATCGTTATGTCGCGCCATAATATAGGATTAGAAGACGCAATCCGTGTCAAATCTCGAAACCCCCCTGCTGCTAACATTTTTGTTACAGGGTTATCAGCTCCCTCAGCATGCAATTGATGCACTAAAGATGCTGCCACAATATGCGGAAAATGACTTACTACCGATGTCATATGATCATGTTCAGTAGCTGAAACTCGCATTAATTTCGCGCTGGTATATTGCAGTAAATTCTGCAGGTTATTAACTTTCTCTTCATCCTCACCCTCTAAAGGTGTGAGCATATAATACGCATTTTCAAAAAGATAAGGCTTAGCCGCTAATACACCACTTTTATGCGAACCTGCCATTGGATGGCCTCCGATAAAAGTAATGCCGTTTTCGCGAAGCTCATAAGCTTTTTCCATAATCAAAGACTTAGTACTACCTGTATCTGTCACAATTGTAGAAGTCGGAAGTCCCCAAGATTTAATTAACTCCATCCATTCTAATGTTGCATTTACAGGTGTTGCAAAAATAATAACATCTACTTTTTTCGCTGTTTCCTCTGGGTTTTTCGTTACTTCTTGGACTATACCTAAAACTTTTGCGCTTTGCAACGTTTCTAAATTGGCATCAAACCCTATCACTCGTACATTTGGTGATTTTTGCAGAGCTAATGCAATCGATCCTCCAATTAGACCAAGCCCTACAACTAGAACGGTTTGTTTCATGAAAAAACTCCTTGCTCCTGTAAAACTGATTCTAATTGTGTTAAGAAACCTTCATTTTGAACTTGAGTACCAATAGTTACACGTATATATCCCGGTGTTCCTAGCGCATTACCACTACGGATAACGAAGCCTCGTTTCATTAACTCTTGGAAAACCACATCGCTATCAGCTTTTACTTCCATTAGGATGAAGTTTGTATCAGTTGTAAAGTAGTGTAGATTATTTTTTTCACAAAATTCCTCGATTTGTTTTTTACCTTTATTGTTTTGCTCGCGACATTTCTCGATAAAAGCATCATCTTCTAATGCTACTTGCGCAATTGCTTGGCTTAACACTGTATTATTAAACGGTCCACGAACTGGATCCAATTTTGCAATTAACTCTTTATCGGCAATACCATAACCTACACGGAAAGCTGCGAGGCCGTAAGCTTTAGAGAACGTTCTTAAAATGATGATATTTGGGTAGTCTTGAATATACGGGATTGTATCTTTATGTGAAGTATTTGTTACATACTCAAAATATGCTTCATCTATCACAACCAACACATCAGACGGAACTTTCTTCAAAAATTCTTGTAATAGCGCATCTTCTACTACAACACCCGTTGGATTATTCGGGCTACATACCCATACAACTGCTGTATTTTCATTAATAGCTTCAAGCATTGCATCTAAATCATGATTACCATTTATCAAAGATATTTCACGAATTTCAGCACCTTCGATTTGTGCATTATGGCCATATTGCGAAAATGTTGGTTTTGCCATAACAGTATTAACACCTGGATATAAGAATGCTCGTGTAATAATACTGATTAATTCATCTGATCCGTTACCAAAGATTAATTCATTTTCTTCTACGCCTAATTTAGCAGCCACCGCTGCACGTAAGTTCGTTGCATAACCATCAGGATATAACGCAAAGTTAAATGATTCTTTCGCTAAAAATTCACGTACTTTTGGTGAGCTACCGAATGGATTTTCATTGGATGCTAATTTAAAGATTTCGTCTAAACCAAATTCTTTTTTCACTGCATCGATTGATTTTCCAGGCTGATAAGCTTTCATACCTGTAATTTGTTCTTTCCATTTCATCTAACGTTCGCCTCTTCCTTAGTAGTAGATTACATTGCTAGATCGGGTCTTAATTTAACTGCTTCATTTAAATAAATATGACGAATCGCTTGCTGACTTATTTCCGTATTCACATGCATAAGTACTCGAATACATAATGGCAATGCATTAGGAACATTCATCTCGTGCATACACATAACAGGCACATAACTCCAACCTTCCATAGTACGTACAGCTTTCGCTGGGAATGCTGAGATAATATCAGGTGTAGTAGAAATGACAACTGACGCAACATCTTCTGCAACAATATTATTCGCCCTCACGATTTCTCTTATTAATTTTTCTGTCTCTGCTAAAACATTTTCCGGCTGGTCAGACTGAACCGTAATGGCCCCACGCACTCCACGAATCATGAAAGCACCTCCTCTATTAATGCACGAAGAAGACCATCGATTTCTTGACATTCTTCTATTGAAATTTGCTGTACAAACGGCTCACCAATTTTCTTTAATAGGACAAACTGTAAGACTCCGTATTCAGCTTTTTTATCTTTCATTAAATAATCTAGTAGTTGTTCAAATGTAAAATATTTGACTGCATCGAATGAGTATCCATTGCGTAATGCAAATTCGGTGAAGGAACGTGTAAATGTTGCGGAGATTTCGCCATAACGCTCACCTAAAATAAGTGCATAGACCATCCCTATCATAACAGCCTCACCATGTGCTAATTTACCAAAACCTGAGGCTGCCTCTATCGCATGTCCGTAAGTATGTCCAAAGTTTAAAAACTTACGAATAGATTGTTCTTCTTCATCTTCTGCAACAATACCTGCTTTTACACGAATACCCAGCTCTAAGTGTTTAGCAAGTTCATCTTGACTGAAATGCAAGATAGAGTTTGTAGCCATTAATTCTTCTAACCACTTTTCATCTGAAATAAGTGCATGTTTAATCACTTCTGCCATCCCTGAACGTACTTCTCTTTCTGGTAGTGTTGTTAAATATGAAATGTCATATAACACTCCTTGTGGCTGATAAAATGTCCCAATCATATTCTTTCCTAGTGGATGGTTTATAGCTGTTTTACCACCAACTGCACTATCATGAGCTAATATCGTCGTAGGAATTTGAACAAATGGAATACCACGCATAAATGTGGATGCAATAAACCCAGTTAAATCCCCAACTGCACCTCCGCCAAATGCGAAAATAAATGTTTTTCTGGTGCATTTTTGTTCCAATAAGAAAGATTGCGCTGCAAAGAAGCTCTCAAATGTTTTACAAGCTTCACCTTCTGCTAATACATTTACTTCAAATGGGTATGGAAATTCTGCTGTAAAGCGGTCACTATGTAATTGCCATACTTGTTCATCTGTAAAGACAATAATTTTATCAGCTTTAGATAGTTGACCATCGAATGATTTAACTGCTTCTGTTAAACAATTTGCACCTATTTGCACTTCATACGCATGGGACTTCGCTTTAACTGGAATATTCATTGTTAAAACTCCTTCGTATATTGTTTATGCGCTGTAAACTGTTCCTTTAGCTGTGGTAATTGGTCACTGTGGAAATGCTCCATTACTGCGTTCGCTATTTCCCAGGCAATAACATGCTCTGCAACAACAGAAGCCGCTGGAACTGCACAACTATCAGAACGCTCAACACTTGCTTTAAATGGCTCTTTCGTTTCAATATCGACACTTTGAAGTGGTTTATATAAAGTAGGAATTGGTTTCATAACACCACGGACAACTATAGGCATACCTGTAGTCATACCACCTTCTAAGCCACCTAAGCGATTTGAACTTCTAGTATAGCCATTTTCCTCTGACCAAATAATTTCATCATGCACTTCGCTTCCCTTGTGATGAGCCATTTCAAAACCTAGACCGAACTCTACTCCTTTAAATGCATTAATACTTAACATAGCAGATGCTAATTTTGCATCTAACTTACGATCATAGTGTACGTATGATCCAATACCAGCTGGTAGACCTTCTACGATTACTTCAACAACTCCACCAATTGAATCGCCAGCTTTTTTAGCCTCATCAATTGCTTCAACCATTTTAAGAGATGCTTCTGCATCTGCACAATAGCATGCGTCTTCTTCGATTATTGCACGGATTTCGGCAACTGATTTTCCAGATGTAGATTCTGGATTTGCAATAACCCCACCGATTTCAGTAACATGAGAAACAATTGAAATTCCAAGTTCTGCTAATAATGCTTTTGCAACAGCACCAACCGCTACTCGAACAGTTGTTTCACGAGCTGAAGAACGTTCTAATACATTTCGTAAATCACGATGACCATATTTCATGCCACCTACTAAATCAGCATGTCCAGGACGTGGACGCGAAATTTGACGTTTAATGTCCTCTGGGTTAATATCCTCTGCTAATGGTTCTGGCCCCATGATTTTCGTCCAGTGCTTCCAATCATCATTTGTAACAACAAGTGCTACTGGAGAGCCTAAAGTACTTGCATGACGTACGCCTGATAAGATTTCCACAGTATCTGTTTCAATTTGCATGCGGCGACCTCGACCATGTCCTCCTTGGCGTCTTTTTAATTCTTTATTAATTAACTCAGCCGTAATTGGCAATTGAGAAGGTAACCCTTCAATGATTGTTGTTAATTGCGGACCATGTGACTCTCCTGCTGTTAAATAACGCATGACACTTTCTCCCTTCAACTCGCTAAAGTATTTGTTTTTTACTATAACATATTTTTATCCAAAAAACAGTGTATCAACCGAACTTTTGCAAACTCCAATAAATTTAAATTATCCATCTTTCTAGAAAAAATCGCCTTTCGCGTTCAGCGAAAAGCGTTTCTTCATTTACCTATATAACAAACATAAATTACATCTTTCTATAAAAGAATGTATCTTCAATATCTAATTGATACCTTGATGGATTAAAAATTTGTTCCGTAGAACCGACAAATAATATCCCACCTGAACGAAGTGATTTACTAAAGTTATCGTAAATTTGATCTTTTGCTTCTTCAGTGAAATATATCATCACATTACGGCAAACGATTAAATCATAATTGTGTTCATATGTATCTTTTAATAGGTTATGTTTTTTAAATGTGACTGTTTTTTTTATTTCGTTTTTCACCTTATAAAAAGAGCTATCATTATCAAAATACTTTTCTTTTATATCTTTTGGTACTTCTGCTAAAGAACGCTCAGGGTAAACACCTGCTTTTGCTTTTGCAATGGCATTTTCGTCTAAATCTGTTGCTGTAATAGAGATTTGGGATAGTGGCACATGATTTGATAATGTCATCGCTAAAGAATACGGTTCTTCACCTGTAGAACAAGCGGCACTCCAGATTTTTAATTTTTTATTTTGCTGTAATAGACGAGGGAATATTTTGTTTTGAAGAACTTCCCATCTTTTTCCGTTACGATAGAATTCGGAAACATTTATAGTCATACGATCCAAGAATTCATCCAATAGTGCACGATCGTTATCTAATCCATTAAAAAAATCGATGAAGCTTTTATAACCTTTTTTTTCATACAAAGATGTTAAACGTCTTTTCATTTGAGCCTCTTTGTATAAAGCTAGGTCGATATTTGTTTTTATCTTTATACTTTCTACAAATTGTTCGTAATCTGTCATAAGCGTATCTTCCCTCTCTTTCAACCTATGTCTATTATATCGGATATAAGACATTTCTTAAATAGTAGAAATGCAGACTTGTTTGACAATTTACACAAAACTATTTGAATTTTTCTATAATGACAGAGCCAATAAAAAAGCTGCCCGCAAAATTGCGAACAGCTTTGAAAATACGAATTTACTTATTCGTTTTCGTTAAAGAATAAACCAATTTCACGTTCAGCTGCAGCTAAAGAATCTGAACCGTGAATAACGTTGTGAGAAACAGTAGTAGAGTAATCTCCACGGATTGTTCCCGGTGCTGATTCAGCAGGGTTTGTAGCACCCATCATTAAACGTGCTACAGAGATTACGTTTTCGCCTTCCCATACCATAGCAAATACAGGACCAGAAGTGATGAATTCTACTAATTCACCGAAGAATGGACGTTCAGCATGTTCTGCGTAGTGTTTTTTTGCAAGCACTTCAGTAATTTGCATTAATTTAGCGCCTTTAAGTTCGAAACCTTTACGTTCGAAACGATCTACGATTTCACCTACTAATTGACGTTTAACGCCATCAGGTTTAACCATTAAAAATGTTTTTTGAATAGCCATTGTTAAAATACAACTCCTTAAATAGTGATTACAGGTTTTATACCCACCGTAAAATATTATCATTGTACGACAGATAGTTCAACATCTAGTATTAAAATTTGCGTTTACCCATATATAATGCGATATCACGCAAAGACTTATTAATCGAATTTTGTGGAAGAGCTTCAACTTCTCGCAATGCTTTTTGCAAATAAATGTCACTTATCTTCTTTGACTTCTTAATCGCTTCTGATTGGCGAATCTTGCCAAGAAACTCTTGTCTTTCATCTTCGGTCATCTTACCAGACAATGCCTTTTCAATGAGAGGTCGTATAGCAGGATCATCTTTCACTAACAATACTGGCAACGTAATATTCCCCTGAAGTAAATCACTACCTGCTGGTTTTCCGAGCTGTTTATCTGTTGATGTCAAATCAAGGATATCGTCGATAATCTGGAAAGACATGCCGACAAAATAACCAAATCGTTTTAAACGGCTTGCCACTTGTTCGTCTGCACCTGCTACTACAGCACCTAAATGACAACTAGACGCGATAAGTAATGCTGTTTTACGTTTAATTCTTCTAAAATAGTCACGCATATTTTGATCTAGTTGCATTTTATCTTCAATTTGGATAACTTCTCCAACACAAATTTCAACCATCGTTTCCGATAGAATTTCATGCGCTTTTGGATTATCAATATCAGTAATATATTGCAATGCTCGTGCAAAAATAAAGTCGCCAGTGTACATTGCCACTCTGTTGTTCCATTGAGATTTAACTGTAGGTCTTCCTCTTCTCATTTCCGAATCATCAATCACATCATCATGAACGAGTGAAGCCATGTGAATCAATTCCAATGACACTGCTACTTTTTTTATCACTTCAATATCATACTCACCAAATTTAGCCGCAAGTAAAACGAAAACGGGACGAATTCTTTTCCCTCCAGCTTTTAACAAGTGAAGAGAAGCATCATTCAAGAAGTGAGAAGACGAATTCAACGCTGTTTCTAATTCTTTTTCGATGATCTCTATATCTGATTTTAAATCAGAATAGAGTAGTTTTAACTTCATCTTTTCCACGTGAATAAACCTTCTCCCACCTAGTTTTCTTTTTTGTAACCCATATGCATAGCAGCAGCTCCACCACTGTATGCTTTATATTTCACATGTTTGAAGCCTACTTGCTCAAACATTTTCTTCAATTGCTTCATACCTGGGAATTCATCAGCAGATTCTTGTAACCATGAATATTCTTTATAACTTTTAGCAAATAGTTTGCCAAAAATCGGCATTATGAATTTGAAATAGAATCTAAATAACTGACGATATCCTGGTATTTCTGACTGTGATGTTTCTAAACAAACTGCCATACCACCCGGCTTTAATACACGGTTTATCTCACTTAACACTTGCATATAATCAGGTACATTGCGAAGCCCAAAACCAATTGTTACATAATCAAATGAATTATCTGGGAATGGTAACTCCATGGCATTCCCTTGCAAAAGATTGATTTGAGGATAAGATTTTGTTTTTTCTATGCCCACATTTAACATGTTTTGACTAAAATCAAGACCAGTAACTTGTCCAGTCTCTTCAGTAGCCTCTGCCATAGTAATCGTCCAGTCTGCCGTACCACAGCATACGTCTAAAGCTTTAGAACCTGGTTTAACTTGCATACGATTCATCGTATCTTTGCGCCATTTTTTGTGTAATTGAAAGCTGATGACAGAGTTCATTTTGTCGTAGCTATCAGAGATATTCTCAAACACTTCATGTACGCGTTCTTCTTTAGATTGCGACACTGTTTTCAACCTTCTCTCGTCGTTTGATGTTCACATGCAAAAGGTGCCATGCGATTTACAATGAGCGTTTTCACTTCATCTTGAAGAAATGGAGAAGTTGAAATACTTCGAGTAAATGTAGATGAAAGCTCTGATACTAATTCTTCTAAAATTCTCTCTGCTGATCTCTTCGTAGAAGTAAATTGCTCACTTTTCTCAATAGCGGCCGCTATGCGTGTTTGCATATGTGTTTGCTGTAGGTTTCGCAATTCATAAGCTAGTCTATTTAATAATAAACCTTGCTGCATAAGTGGTATATATTGGTCGAAATGATAATGTTTCATAAATTGTTCAATAGACTTCGATTCGATGACGGTTAATGTATGCAACCAATCTTCTATAGATCGAATAGCTGGTTCATAGATAGCTGTCTTCTTTTCACTAATGTCAACGATACCATCCGATAATGAGCGAATCAAAGCGATATTAGGTATTTTAGACAATAGTTGATAATATATGCCACTATAAAAGTCACCAGCTAAAACGGTTAGTTGTTGGTCCTTCGATGTAGCGTCTACTTCATCGATTTGGTCATGTGCATAAAGTGCAGTATAAATGATACCAATTGTAGTGGCTACTTCATCTTGCTCACTTGTCCATATTTCACCATTCATAAATGGCAACAATAGATAAAACAATGTCTCATTTTCAACAATGGGCTGTCCTGTATATTTGAGGAGCGTTCTATGATGCAATTGCATTAAAATATTGGTTTGTAGGTCTTGTATTTTGTTGTCAATGATAGCTGCATTCATAAACTTTTCTCCATTTCAGTTCATTTCCTGTTGTCATATACTTTTCAAGCATTTATATAAATTTCGTGCCATACTATTTTTAATGTTTAGTTTTATTAATTATTTTTTTGCTTCACTTTTTACAATGCCATAGGCTGTATGAATTTCTGCTTTACCACGAATTTTCATAGCTGATGTATGCTCTGTAAATTGTGCAATCATAATTTCACCGCTATCTAACTTTTCTGAGTGATGAAATTTTGTATCTGTTCCGCGTGTTAAGCCGATTACGTGAACGCCATCTTCTTCTGCACGGATTACTATATAGTCAGTCTGAGACATATCAACATTCTCCTTGCTACATTTTTTCCTTTGTTCATCATATCACAAATAAAGGTGTATTTTAAGACATTTGAATGAATGATAGTATTTCTGAACGTTTTACGTCTTCTTCTTCAAAAATCCCTTTTGCCACAGATGTGATCGTCTTAGCTCCAGGCTTTTTAATTCCACGCATAGTCATACACATATGCTCTGCTTCTACTACTACATAAACACCTTGTGGATTTAGCATTTCCATCAATGTATCAGCAATTGTTGCAGTAATACGTTCTTGTAATTGTGGACGATGCGATACTGTTTCCACAGTTCTTGCTAATTTACTCAAACCTGCTACAACGCCATCTTTTGGTATGTATGCAATATGCGCCTTACCATAAAACGGTACTAAATGATGTTCGCACATTGAAAAGAAAGGGATATCCTTAACAAGTACAACTTCATCATGACCTTCATGGAAAACTGTTTCAAAATATTTTTTTGGATCTTCATGCAATCCTGAGAACATTTCTTGATACATTTTTGCAACACGCTTTGGTGTATCTAAAAGCCCTTCACGATTTGGATTTTCTCCAACTGCTTCAAGAATCATTTTAATCGCTTGCTCTATTTTATTTAAATCCGTAGTAGTCAACATTAATCCCCCAATATATCTGCATTACTAGTTACATTGTGATGTTAGCACAATCAAAGCAAAATGCAAAATGCCTTGCCTAATTTTAAAGCGGGTATTTTGGGTGATTCATCCATAGCTTTTTTAACAAAACTATATTGGTTTTGTATTTTTTGATTTTTACATAACTCAATAGACCATTTCACATGCAATCACTTTTCTTTTTAATCCCTACCCCATCCATTCGAGATGACTGATTTCGTAGAGAATAACTATGTACTCTTAGGCACCCACTAATTTTAAAACTTATATATATTCTGTATTACAAGTAAAAGCTATATAACTATACAACATACGAAACTAAAAAAGTAAATAATTCTAAAACATTAGCAACTTAATTCTTAAATAACAACCTGAATCATTACATTTCCCTGATTCCACCCTAGAAATGAACAAGAATAATAAATTTCTTGTTCATTTCTAGGGTGCAAGTTCTACAACAAGACAGACTAACGAAAGAGCATACAAAAAGAACAGCCTTCCGAAGAAAGCTGTTCTATGTACCCTAGATACTATTATTTAACAGCATCTTTAAGCGCTTTACCTGGTTTGAAAGCAGGCACTTTGCTAGCAGCGATTTCGATTTCTTCACCTGATTGTGGGTTACGACCTTTACGAGCCGCACGTTCACGTACTTCAAAGTTACCAAAACCGATTAATTGTACTTTATCACCCGTTGTAAGAGCTTCTTGAATTGTATCAAATACTGCTTCAACTGCTTTAGAAGCGTCTTTTTTAGAAAGACCTGCAGCTTCAGCAACAGAGTTAACTAATTCTGTTTTATTCACACCATTCACCTCCTCTCAAGGGGCATTGACTCAATCATGTAAAAAGATTATCACAACCGAAAACCCTATGCAACAATATTTATACTCCTTTTACCTAGTTTAAGCAAATATAATCCTTATAAAACGCAAAAAAAGCCTTTTGCACGGTCGCAAAAAGCCTTTTTTTGTTTTATTTATTAGTAATTTGGAAATTACAGAATGAAAGTTACCATTCCACGATCACCTTGGTTTACCATTCTCTCAATTGTTTGACGCATTCTCGTTTTCGCATGAGCTGGGACAGCATTTGTTTTATAAGCTATACTTTCCTTCATCACCTCATAAAGCGGTGTTCCAAATAACTGGGTATTCCAAAGTGCATCTCTATCATGATAATATCCGTGTTTCAAATCTTTTAATAGCTGCTGACTATGAAACTCAGATCCTATTAAAGGTGCAAATTCAGCTTCCATATCGATACGTAAAATATGATATGAAGGTGCATTTGCCTTCATGCGTACACCGAAGAAATTATTTTGTTTTATGATTTCTGGTGGAGTTGGTTCTAGTTCCTGCATATTAGGTAGAGTCACTCCATATCCATCTTTTTTAGCTTTTTCGATAGCTTCATGGAAGCGTTTATGAGCCTGTCTAGCTTCCTGTGATTCTTTAATAAATAACAGCCATTCCTTTTTTGTAACCACTGGTTCATCCAAAAATTGTTCACAAATGGCTTGGTATATATCATTTTTCACTTGAATAGTAATTCTTGCATTACCAATGCCCGGGTTGACTTCCGTTACTTCTGCATTAGATATATAATCTTCTTCACTTAATTTTGTTGCAATATGTTTGACATCTCGAATTTTCGTCACGGAATCACTCCATGTAGAGATGGCATCATTTAAAGAGATATTGATTGGACTTGCATCTCCAATGACCTCCATCCAGTCTGGACGCTCCACTTCGATTGATGTAATTGGAAATTCATAAAGTGCTTCTTTCAAAATCTCATTTACTTCTTGCACACTCATTTGATCCGCAGAAGTACTAATTACAGGTACTTGATAACGGTCCAACAGCTCATTTTTCAGCGCCACAGTGTCTTTATGCGCAGGCATTTTACTATTTATTACCACAACAAATGGCTTACCAATGGACTGAAGTTGCTCGATTATTTCAATTTCTGCTTTTTCAGCCGCCTGCCTTGAAATACCATTAACAGAACCATCAGTCGTAATAACAATACCGATATTCGAATGATCACGGATGACTTTATCTGTTCCTATTCTAGCTGCTTCCTGGAAAGGAATTGGTTCATTATGCCACGGTGTATGGACTAATTTCGGACCATTTTCATCCTCATATCCCTTCACACCATCTATAATATAACCTACACAATCAGCCAGCCTAATTTGCATCGTAAGGGGCCCTTCTCCTACTGCAATTTGTGTTCCTTTAGCTGGGACGAATTTAGGTTCGGCAGTCATTATTACAGGGCCTGGAGAGCTTTGAGGCAGCTCGTCCTGTGCACGTAATCGTTCTGCTTCATCTGTGATGTTTGGCAATACCATAACTTCCATTACACGCTTTGTAAACGTCGATTTTCCTACTCGTACTGGTCCAACAACCCCAATATATACATCACCGTTTGTGCGCTCCACAATTTGCTCATATAATTGTTCTGAAATGTGAATCCCTCCTATTCTACGCAATCTATTCTATGCACAAAAAAAACGTTTCATGCTAAAAGCACGAAACGTTTTAAAAGGTTATTTTTTATCAGTTAAGAAAATGACTTCATTTCTATCGTTTACTGTATACGGTAAAGAATAAGCTGGTAAAATAGCGTATTTATCCGATAATAGATAACGGATATCCTCACCCTTTTTCACTTTAGGATTATCTTCCTCTAATATACGCTGTAATTCAATAGAATAATCTAGACAAATTTCCCCGCTACCTTTTACAACTAGAGGTAGATTTACATTTGAATATGGACTTGGGACTGAAGGCGATTTTTTGTAACCCATCTTTTCGTAATCCATTTGATAAACATCGCCAATTATTTTATCAGCGATTGGTACGAAACCATTCACACCTTTTTTTATGTTCAATTCACGAATCATTTCTGCACTACGTAAGTCCACTAGTTTAACAAGCGGATTTTTACTTTCTGCATTCCAAATGACATATTGATAAATCCCACCCTTTTCATAAGAATTCCCAGGAATCTTATCTAAATGGCCATTTAATAATTTTTCGAATTGAATAGGGTATTTAATGTATTGGTCCACTTCTTCATCACGATTTTGAATTGGTAGCAATCCACCTGAAGATTCTCTAAATGAATCTATCGCCTTTTGGACAACTATCAGTTGTGCTTCATCAGGAACTTGATTTTCAGCTCGTTCAGATTGCGGATACATACAGCCAGATAAAAGGGTAGCTACTACAGCTATCAACAATAATATTCTCATTTTTTTCATATGCTTACCTCATTTACTTAGGATTACCATGTGAAGACGACAAACATCATCGTCAAGAAACCTATGAATAAAAATATATATGAGACCAATGCTATAATTGAACTCACAATTGCATTTTTGATTTTATGACGACTTAAGTAGATTAACCCCATCGCTACTAACATAAAACCAATTGAATAGAAAGAAATCCACATCATGTCCATTGGAGAAAAGGGAGTACCATTTAGTAGGACTAAGCTTGACAACAGACCAACCACCTTTCTTTACCAGAAATCGTTTCCAATCTCACAGATGAAAGTATATCACAAAAAAACAAGAGGTGAGGACGCATCACCTCTTGTCCATATTAATAATAGAGCTTGTTATTACTGCATTTTAGACAATTTTATATCTGTTTTATTTATCGTACAATTTTGTGAACAAAAAACAAATTTACTCGAATAACCATGCCATTTCATGTGTTTTCATACGTTGCATTAGTTTTTCGACACCTTCATTTGCATTTTGTTCTTCGAATAACACCTCAAATAACGCTGAAGTGATTGGCATTATTACATCGTATTTCTCAGCTAGTTGATGTGCACCTTTTGTAGTACGGACACCTTCAACAACCATGCCCATTTGGTCCAGAACTTCCTGCAACGTCATACCTTTACCAAGCATATTCCCTGCACGCCAGTTCCGTGAGTGGACACTTGTACATGTAACAATTAAATCACCCATACCAGCAAGTCCTGAGAACGTTAAAGGCTCTGCACCCATTTTCACACCTAAGCGTGACATTTCCGCTAATCCTCGTGTAATAAGCGCTGCTTTTGCATTGTCTCCATACCCCAGACCATCAGTTACACCTGCAGCTAAAGCAATAACGTTCTTCAACGCACCGCCCATTTCAACGCCAATAACATCTTGATTTGTATAAATACGGAAATATTGATTCATAAACAGATCTTGGACCCGCTCGGCCGATGCCAAGTTTTCACATGCTGCAGCAACAGTAGTTGGATGATGCAACACTACTTCCTCTGCATGGCTTGGACCAGAAAGAACAACAATATCTTCTATGAAGGCTTCATCTATTTCTTCTCTCATAATCTCAGAAATGCGCAGTAATGAATCGGGTTCGATTCCTTTTGAAACATGAACAAATAAAATTTCACGACCTAAAGTCTTCATCATTTTTTGACAAGTTTCGCGAATACCCTTTGTAGGTACAGCCATGACAATCACATCTGCATGTGCAACCGCATCTGCTAATATATGTGTTGCCCTTAATGTAGTTGGTAACTGTACGCTTGGTAAGTACTTTGCATTTGTGTGTTGCTCATTTATTTCATTAGCTTGCTCTTCACGATGTGACCAAAGTAGACAATCATGACCATTTTCAGCTAATACAATTGCTAGTGCCGTGCCCCATGAGCCTGCACCTAGAACTGCTACTTTATCCATGTTTGAATCCCTCCATCTAGACATAACCTTTATCCTCTGGCACGCGTAATTAAACGAATTGGTGTGCCTTCGAAATCGAATGTTTCTCGGATACGATTTTCTAAGAAACGCTCATAAGAGAAGTGCATAAGCTCTGGTTCATTTACAAATACAACAAACGTTGGTGGCTTAATCGCAACTTGAGTAACGTAGTAAATACGTAATCTGCGGCCTTTATCAGTAGGAGCAGGGTTTCTTGCAACAGCATCTGCGACAACTTCATTTAAGATACTTGATTGAATACGCATAGAGTGATTTTCATTTGCACTATTTACAACTGGCAATAATGAATGCACACGTTTTTTCGTTTTCGCTGAAACAAATACAATTGGCGCATAATCAAGGTATTGGAATTGTTCACGAATCACTTTTGTTGTATGATTCATCGTTTTTTCATCTTTTTCAACGGCATCCCATTTATTTACTACGATAATGACTGCTTTACCCGCTTCATGAGCGTAACCAGCTATTTTCTTATCTTGTTCTTGGATACCTTCTTCGCCGTTTAAAACGACTAAGACAACGTCTGAGCGTTCAATAGCTCTTAGTGCACGAAGTACACTATATTTTTCAGTAGTTTCGTACACTTTTCCTTTTTTACGCATACCAGCTGTATCAATAATCACGTATTCTTGTCCATCAAATTCATAAGGTGAGTCAATTGCATCACGTGTTGTACCAGCTATATCACTAACGATAACACGTTCATCACCTAAAAACGCATTTACTAAAGATGATTTACCAACATTCGGACGGCCGATTAAAGAGAACTTAATGACATCGTCACCATATTGCTCTTCATCTTCTTCTGGGAAGTGTTTTGCCACTTCGTCAAGTAAATCCCCTAAGCCAAGGCCATGTGAACCTGAGATTGGGAATGGTTCGCCAAACCCTAATGAATAGAAATCATACATCATTTCACGCATATCTGGATTATCAATTTTATTTACAGCTAAAACAACAGGCTTCTTTGTTTTATATAATATTCTCGCAACGTGTTCATCAGCTAAAGTTACACCTTCACGGCCATTTGTCATAAGAATAATAACATCCGCTTCGTCCATGGCAATCTCTGCTTGATGACGAATTTGATCTAAGAAAGGCTCTTCACCAATATCAATTCCGCCAGTGTCAATAATATTAAATTCATGTGTTAACCAATCCGCAGAACTGTATATACGGTCACGTGTTACTCCTGGAATATCTTCCACGATAGATACACGTTCACCTACGATTCTGTTAAAAATAGTCGATTTTCCGACATTCGGACGGCCTACGATCGCTACGACCGGTTTCGTCATAATTTATTCATCCTTCCAACTTCTTATAATCCATATTATACAACAAAAAAGGCGATGGTACCTTATAAGTTCCCCATCACCAACAATTCAAGTCATCATATATGTATATATTACAATGATACACTGGGCATTACAAGAAAAAACAGGCGGATATGAGAAGAACCCGCCTGCTCCATATAGTTATTTGTTGTAATAAACGTTTTTTATTCAGAGAATTTTTTTAATTTGTCACCAATTACATCTGCAAAAGAGAAGCCTGATGCTTCTTCTGGTAGTTCGTAATCAGTAATTTCTTCCGCTTCAGAATTTTCAAGCAACGCTTTAATGCTCAATGATAAGCGGCTTTCGTTTTTATTGACATCAAGCACTTTTACTTCAACCTCTTGCCCTTCTTTTAATGCTTCATGAGGTGTTGTAATGTGTTTATGTGCAATTTGAGATATATGCACTAAACCTTCTACACCCGGGAACACTTCAACAAAAGCTCCGAAGTTTACTAATCGTTTAA
Organism: Viridibacillus sp. NPDC096237; assembly: GCF_050278625.1. NCBI lineage: Bacteria > Bacillati > Bacillota > Bacilli > Caryophanales > Caryophanaceae > Viridibacillus > Viridibacillus sp. NPDC096237. The sequence goes on from NZ_JBNNTI010000001.1 coordinate 116,377, forward strand.
CAGTACCTGTTAATACAGCGCCTTTTGGTGCCTTCGCTTCGACTTCTTCCCATGGTCCAGGTAAAGTTTCTTTTATAGAAAGTGAAATTCTTTCGTTGTTTTTGTCAACAGACAATACTTTAACTGTTACCTTTTGACCTTCTGAAAGAACGTCTGAAACATTTTCCACATGCCCATGAGACACTTGTGAAATATGAACTAAACCATCTACACCGCCAAGGTCGATGAATGCACCAAATGAAGCTAGGCGTTGAACAGTTCCTTCTAATACTTCACCTTCATTGATGCCGCCTAACAATCGCTCTTTTTTAGAAGCTTTTTCATCTTCTACGATTGCTCGATGAGATAAGATTAAACGGTTTTTCGGTTGATCCATTTCAATAATTTTAAAGGCCATAGTTCTACCTTTGTAATCTTCAAATGATTCAACAAAATGATCTTCTACTAGAGATGCCGGTACGAAGCCACGTACACCTAAATCAATTACTAGGCCGCCCTTCACAACATCTTTTACTTCTGATTCGATTATTTCACCATTTTCAAACTTGGTTGTTAACACTTTCCATGCATGAATAGCATCAACTCTACGTTTAGAAAGCACATAGTTCTCTTCTTCTACTTTTGTAATGATTAATTCAAATTCATCGCCGACTGAGACTGCGTCGGAAGCTTTATCAACATGCAAGCTTGATAGCTCACTGATTGGTACGACACCATCAAATGGTGCACCTTCAATTGATACGGTTACTGCCTTTTCTTCAACTTGAGCAACGATACCTTTGACGATATCTCCCTCACGGAATTCTTGACCTTGATTCAAGTTCATTTCTTCAGACATATGTAATCCTCCTTCACAACGTTCCATCTCTATTTTATTCGAATTCTCTTACAAAAACAAAAATTAACTCTTTTTTATTGGAATTTTTTTAATTTTTCTTATAATGTTCATCAAGTAACTCTTGAATACTCGCCATAATGACCTCTGTTACTTCTTCTGCTTTTGCTCGACGTTCTCTATAAGGTGCAATGTCAATTGGTTTACCATAGACCACTTTTAAGCGTCTAAATGGCTTGTAAGGTCCAATAATAGCACATGGCATTACATTTGCTTCACCTTTTAATGCAAAAAAACCTGCACCTGAAAAACCTTTACCAAGAGTACCTGTTTTGTTTCTTGTACCTTCTGGGAAAATACCAACAACTTGACCTTTTTTCAATAATTCAAGGGCAGTACGTAACGCTTGTCGATCACTTAAACCACGTTTAACTGGAAATGCATGAACACTTGGTAAAATTTTTTTCAAAATAGGTAATTTAAAAAGCTCTTCCTTAGCCATAAAATTTACCGGTCTAGGAGAAGTAATTCCTACAACGGGTGGATCTAGTGCATCTATATGATTGGAGCATAGTAAAATGCCGCCCTCTTTCGGGAAATTCTCGAGGCCTATCACTTCCATACGGTAAATCGGTTTTAAAGCGGTAAAGACAACAGATTTAGCAAATTGGTAAAAGTCCATCTTATGCCATCCTTTCACTCACTAATTTTAAAATAGCATCTGCTGCTTGTTGAATAGATAACTCAGTTGTATCTAAGAAAATGGCGTCTTTTGCTTGTACAAGTGGAGAAGCTTCTCTTTCACTATCTAATTTATCACGTAGTGCAATTTCTTCTTGTAATTGTGCAATAGTAGAAATAATACCGCGTTGTTTATTATCTTCAAAACGACGACGTGCACGTTCCTCAACTGTTGCAGACATATATAATTTTAATTCTGCATCTGTTAATACGGCTGTTCCGATATCACGGCCGTCCATAACAACCCCACCTAATTTCGCCATTTCTTGTTGGCGTTGAACCATAATTTCACGCATAGCAGCATGTGCTGCTACTTTAGAAACATTGCTCGTCACTTCATTTGAGCGAATTTCTTGAGAAACATCTTGGCCATCTAAAAATACTAGTTGTCCATCTTCTGAAAGTTTTAATGTAATGTCAGTCTTTCCTAATAAATTTGTTACACTTTCCGCATCTTCTAAATTTATATTTTCTTTCAATGCTTTTAATGTAAGCGCCCGATACATAGCACCTGTGTCAATGTATGTATAGCCGAGAGCCTCTGCTGCAATTTTAGCAATTGTACTTTTACCTGCTCCAGCAGGGCCGTCAATTGCGATTTGAATATTCTTTTTCACGGTTTCAACCCCTTCTTTCCGTAATATTGTATCACAACAGAAATGCTGAGGCGACACGTTTAACTACGAATCATGTAGTGCTTAAATACCAAAGTCTATCTGTAACTTTAAGTACTTAAAATAATCACTGTCAACACTAAGCTACTTGTATAACTGCTATCTAAATCATTATCAACATATTTTTCCCATATTAATTTTTTCACTTAAAATCCACTACTTCACAATATTCCCTACTAAAATAAAAAGCCCTCTAAAAATCAGAGGACTCATTGGTAATTAAAAAGCAGTTTCCTTTTTTCGAATTAATAGCTGACGTTCAAAACAGAAGCGTACTAAATGTTGGCGATCTAGTTCATCTGTGTCGGTAAAGTGCAACGGTGCAATTACACAATCGTCTCTTTCTATAATTCGAGTGACAGACGCTCTTGTTTGAATATATTTAATATCCTTATTTGAAAAAGGTAAAGCAATCGTCATATCAAATTCATCATTTTCTTTAAACGCCACTTTTTGGTTTAATATAATTGCTAAACCCCCGGCGCTAATGTCTTCTGTGACAAATTGATAATATTCATTCTTGAAGTGTATAGCGACATCAACAGGCGTTAAGACGCGAACAAATTCTCTACGTTGTATTTTATAAATTTCTTCGTCTTTTGGAAAGGATAGCATAACCATCGGAATATTCGCTTTTACCCTTCCAAGTACTTCTGTTTTGAAAGCATGTGCTATCTTCTCTTCATCAATAAAAGATGCACGAAATTGACTACCTTTAGATAAGAAGGAAGTCCTATTAGTTGTTATACTTACTGGATAGTCAATATAAATATTACCATCCTTTTGTTCCACAACTTTACATTTAAAACGGTCCATAGATTCTGAATTGATGGGTTCTAACGTGATTAATGTACCTATTTTAAGTTCCATGTCAATCTCCCTTTATGCCACTTTAGTAGTAGTTTAATTATGACAGGGTTTGTTAAAATATGCTAGAGACATTACAAAATGCCCCCAGCACTTAGGTTATAATTTTTCATTCTTGATGATTTCGCCCGTTTCTGTATCTACTAATACACGGAATGTATGTGGAACATTCTTATTGTAATAAACAACTGTCATCTCATAGCACAAACGTTCTTCCATTTTGTCGTTTTCACTATAAGATAAAGCTTTTTCTACGATTTCAACATTTTTATCGAAAAACGTTTTCCAATCGATTTTTTTCATTGGTTGATCTTTCAGTGTTTCCTTTTGAATATACTCCATACCATTAATTCCGATAATTTCACCGTTGTCTTTAGCAATTTTCACTTGTACGCCATCTGCATATACTTTCGCTTTATTAGATGGATTAATACGAACATAATTTAAATGCCATGCCATTGTGTTTTCTCTAGAAGCTTCAATTTTCAAATCATCAAAGCCTAGTGCTTTCATCTGTTTATTCGCCTTGTTAATAAGTTCTTCTTGGCTTAAAGTACTTTTATCAACTGGTCGTTCCGCTAAAAATGATAGTAAGTGTCCTCCTTTTTTCGTAATATCTGCATAACCCAATCTAATTCCTTCATGGAAAGTGATATGGTAGAAGGGATATGGAGCTGTTTTTTCACTTTCTTCTATACGAATTGTTGCTTTTTCATATTGAGGAAACATTTCTTTAAAACGTGCTAAAGCTTGTTTCTCTGTAATAACTCGATCTTTTAGTGCAATAAGATCTTTTTTCTTCTGATAATCCGATTCACTTGATGTCAATGGAAAATCACTTTCGGCATAAGATTTTACAGTTGCTGATAAATTTGTAAAACTGTTTTTCGTATCCATATTTGATAGTTGATCTAGCCACTTATTATAATGTTTGTCTTCTTGTAATAAATGAGCTGTTGCTACGTCCCACTCACTTGAAAATGAACTTAAGTTTGAAGCTACATTGGATACACTTTTGTTCCAATTAGCTTTTGATTCTTCAGAAGTCATTGTTAATTTTGCTTGATTACCTAGACGCCCTAAATAATTCATCCATTGCGTTGTAAATTCACGATCTAGTGGTAAACCTCCAATTGTTTGTCGAATATCTGAAGATATACGCCAAACATCCTGTAATGAGTCATTTAATGCAGTAGGGTCACTAAAAAGTAAAGATTGTTGTACCGATTTTTGCAACTCATTTAACTGGCTAGAAGCATCTGACATCTGATTTGTATATTGAGCATGCAATAACTGTTTCAAATTTGTTTTTTCCTTTGAAGATGTGTAACTAAATACCGAAAGAACAATAACCGTATAGACAAGAAAGAATGTTAACTTTTTCAATCAAGCACCTCCTATATGCAAAAAATATGCTGACCTATTTTTTTAATTTGCTGTCTAGTCCAAATCCATTCACTAGTAGCTGTTGCTGGATTGAAATAATAGAGCGCATTTTCAGTTGGATCCCACCCGTTCATTGCATCAATTACTGCTTCCATCGCGCGTTCATTAGGTGTTAGCCAAATCTGACCATCTGCTACCGCAGTAAAAGCCCTAGGTTGGAAAATAATACCCGATATAGTATTTGGAAATTCCGCACTATCTAATCGATTTAAAATTACAGCTGCTACCGCAACTTGACCTTCGTATGGCTCACCTCTTGCTTCACCGTAAACCGCATTTGCCATTAATTTTAAATCTTGATCTGAAAATTTAGTTGGTAATTGTGTATTAGATTGTGTACCTGTTCCCTGTTGCACTTGCTGATCTAGTGGTTTACCACCATAATGTGTAAATCGATTACCTTTATTTAACTGCCCCATAACAAATTCTTTATTATAATTAGAAGCTGCAGTTAATTTTTTCTTCGTTGTTGCACCAGCGACACCATCAACTTTTAACCCATATTTTTCTTGGAAGGTTCTTAGTGCCCAGTAAGTGCCATAGCCAAATTTGCCATCAATTTTACCAGTATAGAAACCGATATATTGCAACCTTGCCTGTAATTCAATTACATCATCGCCATTAGCCCCTCTTGCAATCACCTGATTAGAAAATGCTTCTCCGCGTTGAACATCGTTCATTGCAAAAATAGTGAAAGTCATAAGTATGATGAGAAGTACTTTAAAAAGTCTCATTGATTGTGAGCCTCCTTTTTCGTAGAATGTCTCAAACTAGATTTTTTATACTAAATCAAAAAAAAAACGCCAAGAGAAACGGAAATTTTCTCTCGGCATTTATATTTTTTTCTGAGCATATAGATGTTGAATTAAGTGGTTGTGTGCGAGTTTTACTTTTCTTAGTCCAAACCACCATAAAAATAACATGAATGGAATCATTAAATAAGACCAATGATCTTGTAAAAAGAAGATTAAATTATAAGTATTGTGAAGTAAAATTGGCGCAAATAACGCAACAATTATGTATTCGTTCACATTTTCTTTCTTAGAAAATTTCGATTTCCCTAAATAAAATCCCATGACGACACCAAATAATGCATGGCTGGAAACTGGCATTAACGCTCGTAAAAATGCAGTGTTTACACCGTAAGAAAGTAAGTATAAAATATTTTCTACTGTCGCAAAACCTAAAGAAATCGCGACACCATATAAAACCCCATCATATGGATCATCAAACTCTACATGATGGTATATGGCAATCATTAATATTAACCATTTAAAAAACTCTTCAACGACACCTGTAAAGACCACATCTTGCAAAATCTTATTAGAAAAAATTTGTTCTTCTTGAAAAACATATTGTAAGAAAAGAATAGGAAACGTTAATATTGCACCATATATAAATGTATGGAACAATGTTCTCCTAGGCTCCGTAGCCATTTGATTGCGTAAGTAAAAAAAACTGAACAGTGCGAGGCCAGGAGCAATCGCCACTGTTAATAGTATAAACATGAAGTTGCTCCTTTCAATCGTTGTCTTTTTATTATACCATTCATAAGAAATAGCTAAAGTAATCCAAGGAGGAATTGTCATGAAAAAAACAATTTTATTAATACATACAGGTGGAACGATATCCATGCATGTAAATGAGGAGTCAGGTGCTGTCGTTCCAAAAGAAACTAATCCATTAATTACTGAAAGTAAAAAACTAGCCCAGTATGCTGATATTATAGAGTTAGATGCCTTTAATCTACCTTCTCCGCATATGACACCTATAGAAATGCTCAAATTGAGAAATTTCATTTTAGAAGCAATCAGTAAACAAGTAATTGACGGCGTTGTCATCACTCATGGTACTGATACTTTAGAAGAAACAGCGTATTTTCTTGATCTAACGACGAATATGGATATTCCTATTGTCTTAACAGGAGCTATGCGCTCTTCTAATGAATTAGGGGCTGACGGAGTTTATAATTTAGTCGAAGCAATAAGAGTGGCTATTTCCGAAGAGGCAAAAAATAAGGGTGTGCTAGTTGTTATGAACGATGAAATTCATGCCGCAGCAAATGTCACAAAAACATCCACTTCTAATGTTGGTACTTTCCAAAGTCCGCAGTACGGACCTCTTGGACTAATTACTAAAACTATGATTCATTTTCACCACGCGCCTTTACACAAACAATATGTAGAGGTTTCTACAATTGAAAAAAAGGTGGCCCTATTTAAAGTATATGCAGGAATGGAAGCTGACCTTTTATTTTCTGCAATAGATAACGGTTATGATGGCGTTGTGTTAGAAGGACTAGGACAAGGTAACGTTCCTCCTGCTGTTGTAGCGGGCATTCAAGCACTGCTTGAGCATCAAATTCCGGTCGTTTTAGTATCACGTTGCTTTAACGGTATTGCACAAGGTGTTTACGGTTATGAAGGTGGCGGTAAAATGCTTGAGGATATGGGTGTGATTTACGCCCCTGGGATTAGTGGGCAAAAAGCTCGTTTAAAACTTTTAATCGGCTTAAATCAAGTACATTCTCCAATCGAAGTTGCACATTTCTTTTAATTAATTTGTTTTATTAAAGTTTACTGTAGACAAACTCAATGAAAGTCGAGTTTATCTACAGTCTTTTTTATTTCAAAATATAGATGAATGATTTCCGCTATGGTGGACGCTTTCCGCGGGCGGGTGCCACCTCCGCTCCAATCAACTACACATGCAATAATAATAAAAACAAATTTTTTGAGGCGTTGGAAAATGATGACGAGAAAAAAATAAACAAGAAAGAGGTCAAATTGAAATGATGGATTTGGACCAAATAGTACCTCAAGAACATCTTGTGAGAGAAAATAGGGATGCGCTGGACAACCTTAAAAGGTCTTAAAAATTTGTCCATGCAGGCACTGATTACACTTTTGCTATTCAAAAAAGTTGGTCAATTAGACTTGGCAAAGTCCAATTGGGATGAAGAGGATCTTAAATAACCAAAATACACAAAATTAACAAGAGACATACAGGATAAAACATTCTGTATGCCTTTTGTCGACACTGAAGGAACTTCTCAATTGAAGTTCCTTTTATTATTCCTTTAAAGCCCATGTACTTCAATTAATCCTTATTCTAAGACTTTACTTTCTACTCCATTCAATCCATAGCACCTATAATTTGCTGGATTATTTTCATACTCTCAAAATCTTTTGATCTAAGTTTTCGTCCTGTTCCTAGTTCATAAGTTTTCTTTTCTTCAAGTAATTGATGGGGATTTAATACACAAACTGATACACCTTGTAGATTATAAAATTGTGTAGATAAAGCATCCGACCTCCATACCCATTCCGGGAAGCCATTTGCTATAATGCTCCCCTCTTCCGACCTTTTTACGAATACTATGCTCACATCCACATCGTTTTTAAGGAAATCAGTTTGATACTCACTAACTGGGATTATCTGAAAACCAGCACATACAAGTGCCTGTTCTAATGGTTCCCGATATTGTATCCAAGAAACAAAATCAACATCAGAATGGGTGCGAGTAATCCTTCCAAGTAAAAAATCTATTGCCCACCCTCCTCGTAACCATAAAACATTATTAAGGGATAAACTAATTCCATTTATCTCGTAAATTATTTTTAATTGGGATTGTGTCTTTTCAAATTCTTTACCAACGTTTTTATTATCCATCTTTGCCCACATCCTTTTATTTTTCAATAATGCATTCTTGCATCATATTTAACGGCTTATGCAATTATATGGTTTATCATTGTTGTCTATGTATTAAACACTATTAGTATGAAAGCCACATTCACCATTCACCAATCAACAACCGTTATAAAAAGAGCAAGTCACTAGCATTACTCGACTGACTTGCTCTTCTCTATAGGAATTTTTGTATTTTACATTTTCCACACTAAATTGAAGGATTATTATTCCGGAAAATATTAGGTGTCACTCGTTCGTCGTATTATCGTTGGAAAGCAAACGATAATGCACCAGGATCTTCGTGACCAACAAATTGGCGACTTGTGTAAGTTACACATGGAAAGAATGAAAAACTCAGAAAAACGATAAAACTAGTTGATTGGAGTGCAGGCGGCGACTCCTTGGGGAACTAGCGAACATCTTGAGACCCCGCAGGAGTGTTAGTGACGAGGAGGCTCAAGGTTCGTCCCCAGGAAAGCGTCTACCGGAAAGGAAATTAACGGCATCGAAGAAAAACCATGGCAGAAACGATTAATCGTTTTCGCCATGGCTAAATTCATTTTATGAGTTGCCCTCCTGCTAGTAAGACAGCTTTATTCTTAATTCTCTTGAATATAGCTCGCAATTAGACCACCGTGGAAACGGCCGTTTTCGATAAAGATTTCATTAGCATTATTTCCTGCAGCGATAACACCAGCTATAAATAGACCTTGCACATTAGTTTCCATTGTTTCTGGATTGTAAGTTGGACGGCCTGTTTCACTGTCAACTGTAACTCCCATCGCACGGATGAAATCATGATCCGGATGATAACCTGTCATAGCAAAGACAAAATCGTTTTTCACAGCAAACTCTTCGCCATCTTTTGTTAAGATAACTTCATTTTTTTTGATAGCAATAACACTTGTCTCAAACATCATTTCTACTTCACCACTACGGACAAGGGCATCGAAGTCTGGCAATACCCACGGCTTGATACTTGAGGAATATTCTGCGCCTCGGTAAACAACTGTTACTCGAGCACCTGCTTTATGAAGAGCTAACGCTGCATCAACTGAAGAGTTTTTCCCGCCAACTACTAATACATCTGTATCAAAATAGGGGTGAGCTTCCTTAAAATAGTGATGGACTTTAGGTAGTTCTTCTCCTTCTATTCCCATGTAATTTGGATGGTCATAATAACCTGTGGCAATAACGACATATGGAGTTACATAATCGTCTTTATCTGTTTTGACTTCGAATGTTCCGTTAGTTGGTGTTACATTAAGAACAGTTTCAAAGCGATTAATTTGAATGTTTTTACGTTTTACCACTTCTCGGTAATATACTAAAGCCTGATTTCGTTTCGGTTTAGGCTGTTCAATGATAAATGGTACATCTCCAATGGCTAATTTTTCACTTGAACTAAAAAACGTTTGATGTGTTGGATAATTGTAAATGGCATTTACAATATTACCTTTTTCAATAACGATAGGTTGTAACCCAATCTCTTGTAATGAAATCGCTGCTGCTAAGCCACAAGGGCCTCCTCCTACGATAATTGCATCAGTTTGACGCATGAACCTTCACTCCTCATAAAATAAACATCTCCTATAGACAAGGAGATGTGACACTTTATACTCTTTTAATATCATATTATACGCTCATCCATTAAATATTTCTTGGTTATTGAACTTTTTTTCAGCAAAAAATAGAGCTGCTCTACAAATACGTAGAATCAGCTCAGTTTTAATTTTGGTATTTCGAGAGCGAAGATTTAACAATAACCACCATTACTTGAAGTAAGAAAATGCGTATCCATTTGTTTTAGGAAGCAAACAGTTAATGAAACCATTCAAATACTAGTGCAATTAAATAAAGCGGTATTCCGTTAATCAACATACCCGTAACAGCGTAACAAATGCTTGTGAAAATAAACTTAAAGAAATCATAGATAGCCCCAGCTAAGTCATCAAAAAATCTTAACATCTACAGCCTCCTTATTTAAAATCTGTCTAATTGTAAATTAAATATTAAATATATACAGTTCCTTCTTAACTATAAATTTCTTTGTACATATTAATACCAGCGACTTCAAAACCTAGTGTTTCATATAATTTGATTGCTTTATAGTTAGTACCAAAAACATGCAGCTTAAAATACAAAATCTCCTTCATCTTTAAATATCCCTCAATTTCCTTCATTACTTTTTTGCCAACTCCCTTTGATCTACATTCATCAAATAAATAAATTTCATACAAAAATGCACTCTTTTTAGTATCATCGACCTTCAGCCAAACATATCCACAAATATGCCCATCTTCGATAATATTAAAAAACTCATGTAGTTCAGTTTGAAACCCTTTCGGTAAAAAACCTTGTAATTGCTTTCTTGCTTGAACATCTGCTGGCTCTGTTACTTCAAAAATATGTTGTGCTAGTGTTTCCGCATATCGCTTTTCTTTTTCTTCAATGTACTTGTAAAACTCTAATTCATTCATTTTAACTAAATAGTTCATTTTATTATCACCTAACCTGACAAATTAGTTATTTGAATAAACACACTTATATTAATTGATTCGACATGATACCCAATATACCTGCCTTAATAAAACTTGGAATATAAAGGATAATTTATATGAATAAACATAATCATGAGAAACCATATAATCTAGTGCTTTATCATTTCAAGCCCCATCTGGAGTTTTATCTGAACGAGAATCCATTTGCCGTGACTAATGCCACGAAACTTTGAAGAACCACAATGTTTTAATTAAATACCACATAGTTTTTTAACACAGAATTGGACAAAATAAAGAAGCAGACGATGACAACCATGTCACTGTCTGCTAAAAACTTCATACTAAATGTTAGTGAATAATGAAACAACCTCAATGTTAGGGAATAAAGTACTAGATATTCCTTAGAGGCATTCACATTACCAAGTCATTTCCAGAAATCTAACTAGAATAATGTCAATCGTTATTGAGGGATCGCTAAGCTCGTTCCAACAACTACATTATCACTAGTCATGCCATTTGCTTGTTTAATCTTCGCTATACCATCTATACTGCCGTAATATTTCATGGCTATCTTATAAAGTGTATCCCCTGTTTGGACAGTATGTAAACGGCCACTTGCTTGAGCTTGTTGATAGGCTTCTGCAGGTGAAGTTGGATTGGTTTCAGTAGTCGCTCCGTTATCTGGATTGGTTTCAGTAGAATCCTTAGGAGGTTCAACCACTGGATTATCAACTTTTTTAATAGATGTATTCTCTTTTTCTTTATTCACTTTCTTTTCTTCTTTAGCTTTCACTTTTTCCTTCTTGTCTTCCGTTTTTTCTTCAGCTTTTGCTTGTGTATTTACTTTTGTATTGGTTTCAAATTTCACATGGTCTTTTTCTAATTCCGTTTCTTCATTACTACCCTTGTCATAGAAAAAACCTACATAAATAAGGATTGATATTGGAATCGATATAAAGATAACGGCTAAAATCGTTGGTAATGGATTAATACGTCGTTTCTTTTTACTATTACCATGAAGCTGACTACGGGTCATTCTTGAAGGGTTTTCGTTATTCTCAGAATCGAGCTTTAACTTAATGGTTTGACGATGCTCTTCTATTTTTTCACGATAATCCTTTTGAGCCATCTTAACCCCTCCTTTTTCATTAGTACTATTCTATATTATGACGAAATACAACATAAAAGTAAATGTACGTTATGTTAAAGATTCGGTAATAAAGCAGCCAATCTCCCCTCCCAAGAAGCTATATTCTCCTTCATTTCCAATTGTTTTCTTCCCTTCAAAATTACACCAACATCTAAACCGCAAAAATTGCAGCAATGAGCAGGTTTTTCTTTTAATGTTTGCCCAAAATAATGTAGTAGCTGCTCTCGAATACATTTCTTTGAAGTTATTAATTCTTTCATCTCATCTACTTGATGTACTTTACTAAAACGAATCGCAGTTAACTTTTGTTGCACTTCTTCTGGTGTTAAATTTTGCATCCAATAAGAGAGCACACGAAATCCAGTTTCACTTATTTGATTCATATCTAACATTACCGTGGGGCGTTCCCCTTGCTGCGTATAGGCTAAAAATTGTTCAACATGGCGTTGCTGAGGCAAATCTTCTGTGACGATAAACTTCGTCATATCCTCATCATTTGGAGCATAGAGCAATATTGAGAGAGCTTCCTGTCCATCACGTCCCGCACGTCCAACCTCTTGCATATAGTTAGCTACAGTAGAAGGGATATGATCGTGAATGATTTGACGAACGTCATCTTTATGAACCCCCATACCAAAAGCATTTGTTGCACAAATCCACTCTAAATGCCCTGTCAAAAATTGCTGTTGGATAAATTGTCGATCTTCTGCCTCCATCCCTGCATGATAAGCAGCTGCACGAAAGCCATTAACTAAAAGTTGCTCTGCATAAATAGCCGTTTTTTTACGTGATTGTGTATATATAATACCTGGACCAGATGTTTTTAGAACATGCTCTAATATCCAGGGCATTTTTTCAGACGTATTTTCAAGTTGTACTACATCATAATGTAAATTCATACGGTCCACAGAATGAATATATTCAAATGGCTCTTTCATATGCAAATAATTTTTCATATCTTTTACAACTTGCTCTGTTGCAGTAGCACTTAGTGCTAAAATAGGCGGACGTTTAGTATCATCTAACCAGTCAGTAATTTTCAAATAATCAGGTCTAAAATCAAATCCCCATTGTGAAATACAATGCGCTTCATCCACTACAATTAGCCCAAACTGTATTTCACTAAATGCACCTTGTACATGTGGATTCATCAACATTTCAGGAGATGTAAAAATAAAACGATATCGCTGTAAATGTTGTAAAACATTTCGCTTCTCAGTCATTTGTAAAAATGAATTTAATGCGACAACACGCTTTTCACCAAATCGTTTTAATTGCTCTACTTGATCTTGCATCAATGACAACAATGGCGAAATAATTAAAATCGGTTTATTTAATATATAACCCGGTAATTGATAACAAAGTGACTTTCCCATGCCAGTAGGCAGTAAAGCAATTACATCTTGTTTGTTGATGACTGCTTCTATTACTTCTTTTTGACCAGGACGAAATGTTGAATAACCAAAATGTTGTTCTAATAGCCGCTCTATATTTGTCATTTCACATTACTCCTTTCGCCGCAAGAATGAGCCTGATTTGAAAATAAGAAAGTTCAGGAACGACATCACGTAATACTTTTAACTTTTTACTATTTGCTTGTTTTACAGCATGTACAATGGTTTCTACATCTTGGGAGGCCACAAATTGGACAAGTGGAAACTGCGACATAGTCATCGCCATCTCTACGAAATGATCTTCAATCGTACTTTCTTTCAAACGGCGCATAGTAGCAATTTGTTCCAACGTAAAACCTTGTTGAAACAAATTCGCAGTTTTTTGAGATGACCCTGTTAAAAGTTGTTCAATACGAATTCCTTCAGCTAATTGAGTCAAATAGAGCTTCGGCTCTTCATATAAAGTATCTAGCCACATATGTAAAGCTTCTATATAAGCTAGTTGAATATCTAACAAAGAACGATTTTGTTCCCTAGCAAGCTGTTGCCAAGTCCATCCAGGTGTATTAAAGCCACTTAAACGATAGAGTAAAAGATTTAATGAAGAATCATCAACAGTCAACTTGTTAAGAGAATCTGAGATTTCATCGCGAATAGCCTGAAAAAATACATTTGATTTATAATTATTTTTCACTAAAAATTGTTTCACCCATAATTGAATATCTTCATTTTTTTGAATAGGGGCAAACGATTTTATTTCCTGTACTGAATAAGACAATGATTGTACTACTAGAGATAATCTTTTGAAAAAGATATGCTCATTCCCACGATAATACCATCCATTAAAATACATAGGTTTACTATTTTCAAGTACTTCTAAACCCTTATTAGTTAAGATAAAATACTGCTCATCTCTATATGTAGCATAGCCTAAGTCGATCAATTGCTCTACATGCTCCAAATATTTTTCCTTTGATAACTTAGGTGTTAAGCCGAAAAAAGAATGGAGATTAAAATTCCCTACATCTTGAATTGTTTGTCCTGAACGTTTTCCTTTTAGCAAATGAAAACCTGCTGAAACGGAGCGTTCGTCTCCAAATTTATGAAAAATCTGTAGCAATATTTGTTGTATGTACAATGCGATTTCCCCCATGAATAAGTAATTTTGGTTGAAATGTGTTGAAAAGCACTTTAGAATGAGAAAGAAGCTAAATAGGAGCGATTGTAAAAAGGAGAGAGAAACATGGCGAAATTTACCATTGTAGATAAAGATACATGTATTGCATGTGGTGCTTGCGGAGCTGCTGCACCAGATATTTATGATTACGACGACGAGGGTATTGCCTTCGTTATTTTAGATGATAACATGGGAACAGAAGAAGTTCCAGATGATCTAATGGAAGATATGCAAGATGCTTTTGAAGGCTGTCCTACTGATTCAATTAAAGTAGCTGACGAGTCATTTGAAGGCGATGCATTGAAATACGAATAGTATTAACAGGCGGAGGCTATTTTCACTTTTGTGAAAATAGCCTTTTTTGTCGTAGCATATTCCGAACTACTTGTCCGTATATTAAGTAAATGGGCTGATACTTTGAAGAGCTTATTCAGAGGACTGATCAAATTTGCTCTATCAATCTTTTTTATCTTTGCAAATATTAAAATATTTTCAGAGACAGGTCCGAGAAATTTTTTTCTTATTGCTATTTTGTTAGGCCTGGTATCAGCTGAAATGCTAATAAATATTTTCCGTTTCGAATAGAGAAAAACTGCAGAATTGCTTGGGGGCACCGAAAAACTTACGGTTTTAAAATGAAATGTTCTTCAATAGTAAACACCGGCTCTTTCTGTTCAAAATCGAACAAAAAGTGCCGTTGTTTTTTTGTATTTCCCTTATTGTTCATTTAATAGCTTCAACATACGTTTCAAATTCACCGTAATATTGTTGTAGCTCCTTGCACTTGGCCAAATAACCTTGCCGTTTCTTGAAAAACTGCTTGCACTTCATGTTCGATTGATTTTATGGACTTTTTCAGTGCCCTCGAATTGCTTCCGCAGTTTTTTAATAGCTTTTCGTCCGATCGCGTTTCATTAAATAACTAATAAGTAATAATGCTGAACCAGCACCGAACTGAGCGAACCATGTAATGTTGACAAGGGGACCTAGCTCATCTGTAAAGTAAAGAATAGCTATAAACAAACCGAACGTCACAACACCAAACATACCTGATTTTAATATGGTGCATTTAGACATTGTTTCTTCAAATGCGCCTTGTTTTAATTGCTTTAATATTACATAAAGTAATCCCGAACCTATTACAACAACTGCAACGACATTTATAATAGACGAATATAAATAAATCTGATCTGATTTTGTGAAATAGCGACCAATCGATCCAATAATAATGAACCAACCGATTATGTCACATAAAATTTCGACACCAAAAGTTACAATGCTTCCCTTCTTTTCCTTCGGCAATGCCTCCACTATTTCTTCTGCATACATTTTCGGGTTAGGTCCAAACACATCCCTAGCTGTTTTACCTTCCTCCTGTGCTATTAATAGATGATCTAGTATCTCGGTTAAGACTTCCTCTGATTGACGTTCAGAAAGTAGTATGTGTGCTCTAACATAGACAAGTATCTTATCATAATAGACTTCATTTTCTTTAGTTAATAACTTACGCTTCTCATTATTATCCGCTATTAACTTCTTCACTATAACCATTTCAACTAATCCCCTTTCGATAATCATTCACAACACGTAAAATTTTAAATACAGGATAAATCATTTACATATTACCCCTTTTCTCTCATTAGCTTGCCAACAGCAACAGAAATACCTAGCCATTCAGAACGAATATCATCTAATGCCTCTTTGCCCGCTTTTGTAAGTTTATAATATTTACGATTTGGGCCGGAATCTGAAGGTTTCATTTCACCTTTAATTAAATCATTTTTTTGAAGTCGTAGAAGTACTGGATAAATCGTACCTTCACTAACATCTGATAGGCCTACTGTTTGTAGCTTTTTTGATAGCTCGTAGCCATAGACAACTTCTTTTTCAATAACAGCTAATACACAGCCATCTAAAATTCCTTTTAGCAATTGACTTCTTATAGACACTGAATTCAACACCTCCCAGTACATTGCATGACAAGGTAGTTAAGTAAATAAAAAGCTACTTTGTATTACCAAGTAGCTACATTGACTATATGCTAATAAATATTGGTCGTCAACTACATTGTTATACAAAGTAGCAAAATTGTTTGTTGCATTCATCTCTGATTTAGGTTAAAATTTTTAGCATCAGGTACTAATAGTAACTATATATTGGAGGCTATTATGGATAACTTACTACAATTAAAAGATAAAAATATCGTTGTAATGGGCGTGGCAAACGATCGTAGCATTGCATGGGGAATCGCAAAATCTCTTTTCGAAGTTGGCGCTAACGTCATTTTTACTTATCGAAAAGAACGCTCTTTAATGAAATTAGAAAAATTATTGGCAGGATATGAAGATAAAGAAGCTACTTTCATCCAATGTGATGTGAATAGCGATGAAAGTATTAAAGCGGCTTTCGATACAATTGGTGCTAAAGTTGGTACAATTCATGGTATCGTACACTCGGTGGCATTTGCAAACGCAGATGATTTAAAAAACCGCTTCCTTGAAACTTCACGTGATGGCTATGCATTCGCACAAGATACAAGTGCTTATTCATTAATTGCAGCAGCAAAAGCTGCACATCCTTATATGACTGAAGGTGGCTCAATTGTTACAATGAGTTATCTTGGTGCAGAACGTGTGTTAGAAGGCTACAATGTTATGGGTGTAGCCAAAGCCGCACTTGAAGCATCTGTTAGATATTTAGCAGCAGATATCGGTGTTGATAATATCCGTGTTAATGCCATTTCAGCTGGTGCGATTAAAACATTAGCAGCAAAAGGCGTTCCTTCATTCAACAAAATTTTAAATCGTATTGAAGAAAGCGCACCATTAAAACGCAATGTTACACAAGCGGAAGTAGCCGATATGACAATTGTTATGCTTAGTCATTTATCTCGTGGCGTCACTGGCGAAACAATTTATATTGACGGTGGCTATAATATTATGGGGATTTAATAAAAACGTACCTATTAACCTTAATTTAGAAACAAATAGAAAGAGCATGTTTTGAACAATCTTTTCAAAACATGCTCTTATTTAAATTAATTCATATTGTTCCTGTGCTTCTTTATATGTAACAGAATATACTTGGGCTTTTGGATACTCCAAGTAAAGGTGAATATTTGCTTGATTCTGTTCCTATTCATACACTTTCAAAGAGTAATTTAGCAAGATTAAGAAATGAGAAAATACTAGTTTTTTGGTGGAGGTTTTTCAGAAGAGATATAATTTCTCTAGCTGTTACGTAGGCAGTTTTAGATACTAATTTTTGAACGATTGTAAGTGTGAGAATCTGGCTTTTGTGACCTTTACCAATTACTGTGTATACTTCCCAGTGTCCTATTTCGCTTCGTGGAGCCTGACTTGCATCGATTTTTTTAACTGTGGCATTTTTCCACGTGTTTCTTTTTGGTTGTTTTTCAGTTTCTTTCCTTTACGGATGAGGAGCTTTTGGGACAACTGGAATAGTACTGCTGCTCGTATCGGTAAATACTTGAAACGCTTATAGCAAATGGTTTTCCGTGTTTTTTTTCATATCGTCCGACAATCATTTCGGGCGACCAGCTTTTTTCAAATGGACAAGAATATACGTGATATCATCTAGATCAACTATGCGCTTACAACCACAGTTTATTTTCATAATCCATTTGCGCTTGAAGTACATTGTAAGGGCAGACACGTTCCAGTTCGTACTTAATCGTGCTTTTGCTACTTTTTAGCTGTCTCGCAATATAGGAAAGAGATTTATTAACCAGTCTTTATTCTTCGATTAACACGTTCCTATGGTAAAATGTGTATATTGACCTATTTTTTATTTATCTTTCGCTCGACTTAATATGATAATCTACAAATATATAAAATAAATTGGTTTTTTAACCAAAGAAGGAAGGGTTTCTATGAAAAAAACATTATTCACTATTGCTTTGGCAGCAGGCTTATTGATTATTCCTCAAGCACTAAATATCTCAGCTGAAAATCTTAACTATAAGACGGAGATTTTAAAATTACAACCAGATTTAACAGAAATGGAACTTTCTGAATCAATTAGGAACATAGCCGAAACTACCGAAGAGAAAGAAAGAGCATATAAGCAAATTTATGACGAGTTAATACAAGATCGCCAGAAAGGGCTTTATGAAGCCCCAAAAGCCAGAGGAGGTTCTGAAGGTGCATTTATTGTAGGTAATAGTGCCAAAGGAGATTTCTATTACACTCCTTCAACAACTGCTTATTTAGATCATGGACATGTTGGTTTATACTATACTTCAACAGTTATTGTTGAATCCATTCCATCAACTGGAGTTAGACAGATTTCAGCAACCTCAAGAACAGTAGACCAGAATGCTGTAGTTAAATCTATAGATACTACAACTGCTAATAAGGCGGCAGCTACCCAATGGGCTTATGATGAATTAGGTAAAGGATATTCGTATAACTTTGCAACAAATCGATTAACAGGTCATGACGGGGATAAAAATTGTTCCAAGTTAATCTGGTCTGCTTATTTGTTAAAAGCTGGCTTAGATTTAGACGTCGATAAGGGATTAGGAGTATATCCACGAGATGTACGCGATGCTACCCAAACAACATATATACGATCTTTTTAACTAAATAAAAAAGTAAATAGAGAGATGGGATAAAACCCTCTCTCTATTTACTTATTTGAGGTGAGTTAATGAAAAAAATAATAATAAAACTTATTGTATTAATAATTATAATTTTTTCAATTGCATTAGTATTTAAATACTTAATGAACCCCAAAAATGAAAAATCCATAGATTTTACTCCTGAAACCATAAAAAACACAAGAGCAATTGTTTATTTCTCTCCAACCGCCGATAATGATTTTGACAACCAAGCTATCAGCTATGCTATATTTATAGATCATAAAAATAATACTAAAGGATTAAAAATGAAGGGATTAGAGCTAGGTTCTGTTCTTTATAAGAATAATACTATTTTGCTTGAGGATAAGAATTCAATTAAGTTACTTGACGATGAAGTGAAGATTTTCAACATGGATGACAAGCAATATACTGGTGAACTCACAGGCTACTTAAAACCAAATGACATATTTTTTAGTATCTACAATACAGGACTTATAAACGGTCAATATCACTCAAATATACGATATGGAAATGCGAATGGCTTCAAATTAGATGATATACCTTCCTACATTTTTACATCGGGCTCAGATCAAAGCCAAATTTACTTGATGACTAGCGATATCGAAAAAGGTACTTATGAAGTGCAAACGGCTACTATTAATGACAAAATTCAAATTAATATTTTAACGTCATTAAGAGAACTATATGGAAAAGACCTTTTTCCATTATCGGGGATTTTAAGTAACGATACAAATCTGTACATATTATATGGTGAACCAATCAACGATAATGAATTTACAATTTCTCTACTGAGCGTTAATAAAGTAACAGGAAAACAGCAAATTAACCTTTTAAAATCAGAAGAAAACTCTAATATTAGTGCGTATTTCCCCTATTCTGTAAAGTCATCTAGTTCTATTATTGATAATACACTTTATTATGTAGATGGCACAGGAGCTGTATATTCTATTGACCTTAACACAAAAAATATGGAGCTTAATTTCACCCTAAAAGGAGCAAGTAATAAGGGAAACAGAGTCATTTCACAAGTGAAATTCTATAAAGACTCTTTATTTTATTTATACCGATCTCAAAAAGAAAAAATATTTTTAGATCGATATGATTTGCATTCAAAGGAAAGAAATCAACATAACGAGATTAAAGGGATTCATCCCATTTTAAGTGAAAATAATGGGAAAAATTTATCCAGTTATGATTTAGAAATAATAAATCCATAGTGACTTTTCAAAATGTTTCAAATAATAAAACATATTAAGTGACTTCAATAAATAAGGAGAAAATACGTGAAACGGTCATTTAAAAATGTATGTTTCACGTATTTTCTGTTCCTTATCTTTTCAAAATATTATATCAAAACCTCTTTATCATCATAAAAGGTCGTTTGCAACATTTGAATTAATAGGAACGAAATATGGGATTTCTCTTAACCAGGGGATCCAGACATTTAAATGAAAAACACTTTTCTTACAATCTCTTCTACCAAACTAGATGAAGTTTATCTTTATAAAAGTGAATAGCACGCTCATATTCTATAATACTTTCATCTTTAGTCGAAGAAATAATCACATCAAGTAATTGTCCAATAGAATCTTCATGCTTTTTTAAATTGAACAAGGTCATCGCGTAGAATACTTGAAGTGCCTTAAAATTCGGATGTTTGGCGATACCTTCTTGAAACACTTTTTCTGACTTTTGATATTCTCCAATCGTTCGATAGGTACTGCCTAAACCTATATATGCTTTAGATTCATCTTTATTATCTAATCCTAATATAATAGCTTTTTCATAATAAGGAATGGCCTCATTTTCGAGACCTAGAACATCAAAACTCCACGCAGTTTGATAATTAACAAATGCATCTTCTGGATAATCTCGCTGTATATCCAGCATTAATTGATTGGATGCTTCTAACAATTTATCCGCTCGCAGTTTTAAAACTTTTTCTATTCTTTTCATAGATAAGCTCACTTCCTTATATACAATAGGTTATATTCCTATTTAATCTAACTCTACATCTCTACATATCTTTATAGATCAATACATCTTCCATTCGCCACTTGCTCCAATTTCTTTGTACAACTTACACAATGAAAGTTTTTCGCTTTCCTCTATTAAAATAGCTTGTAATGCTTCGTACTTTCCATCAATTTATACTGTTCTTTACATAAACCACAAATTACTTCATAGAAAATCGCCATAGTTTATATCTCCTCTCATCATTATATCCTTATGATTAAATTGCCAAGAATATAATATCAATCATAACTATATTTTAAAAATGCGCGCCTATAATCGACCCGATTTTATCCATTCTATAGGTTCCGAAAATAATAACGCCAAATATCAAAAAATCATTGATCCAAATATCCCTAAATTACCATTTACCATATATATCCATAGAATAATTCAAGTTAAATAAAAGCATACATTAGGAAGAATCCAAAGAGTCCTTTTTAATTTTTTGTCCATCTAGAAATACCTTGTTTCTTCTAACTATTACTCATTACTCATATCTCATTATCCTATAAATTCAAAAAAATTACATTAAAATATAAAAAAAGACTAACTGGTTTCAGCTAGTCTTTAACCCTTCCATTAAAATCATCTAATTCAAAATCCAACACTAAACTAACATAGCTTAAAAATTAAATAAGTAATTGTATTTAAAGGCTATGACATTGACTATAGTTATTTTTATTTCGACGATTTAAAAAAGCTATTCTAGTAAAATAACATCAACATTTTCTTCCATATATTTATCATTTGTTGACAGAGAATACGCCGATGAGTTTTTCTTTGAAATAATACATTTTGATAATTCACCATTTTCAAAGTGAACAACAGCGCCATCATCTACTGCTAACCCTGATAAAATTCTTCCATTATTTATATAATTAAATAGAGCTTGCTTACTCGCTTCATTATTGTAGTACGGACATAATACTCCCTTTACTAATCCTAAACCCGAGGAAATTTTATACCCACCGGACGCATCCTTTCCTACCCCTTCTTCAAAAAGGTATATTGCACTCGTACCTGCTCCAACTATGATTTGACCATTATAATAGGCTTCTTTAAGCTTCTCTTCTATATTAAATTCTCTCCACATATTAATCATAAAATCCACGTTACCATCACCAATATAAATAATGTCTTGTTGTTCAATAATGGAATCTAAATATCGTTCTTTCATCTCTGAAATCGTAATATGTGTGGGTTTACAATTCTTAGTAGAGAAAGCTTTATAAAAATCTTTAATACAGCTTTCGTTATCTTCACTTGCTGTTGCTATAAAACAAATTTTAGGCTTTTTATTTAATGCTTGTTGTAATATATATTGTTCTTGTAGTGGATTGTTTACATTCGTTGAAAAGTCCCCACCTCCAAGTACAATAATTTGCATTGTCCTACTGTCACCTATACTAGTCATGATTTGTTACCTCTCCATTTAAAATGCATTGATTACTCGATAGCTTTTTATTATTCTAAGTCGTTAACTCTAATTCGGATTGTATTTTTTTTGCTGGATCCAATAATATGTAACCATTACTGTTATCATCACTAAAAGAATTGTTGCTAAAACATTTATAGATAAATTTGCACCTATGGAGCCAGTTATAAGTAAATCCATCGCATGTTGGCTCATACCAGCTGGGTTCACAGCATCTAACATTGGATGAAGCCCAACTAACATCCTGCAAATTAGCAACGTAATAATACCTACTATTGCAATAAACGCTTGGCTATTTAATACTGCACTTAACATTGTAGTAAACGATACGCAAAAGAGAATCCACACCAAATAACAAAATAGTGCTATTATCATTTTTGATAACTCTATATTGGTAAATAGAAAATGAATGTATAACACAGAAACAAAATAACCAAGTAAAATACTTACTGAAACTAGTAAAAAATTAGAGATTAGTTTCCCACTAATATAGGAACTAACAGAAACTGGTCTTGTTAAAATAAAAGCTAACATTCCACTAGATTTATCAGACTGAATTAATCCCATCATAGCAATGACTATAATCATTATCCCAAGTTGGTCAAACTGGGCGCCTAATGTGGCTGCAAGTACTTGCCCTCCCGTCTGTTCAATCATAGATGGATCGATTGATATTCCTTGTGTCCCTCCAAGAACTTCTAAAATAACTGGTAAGTAATATGTCATGACTGGTTGCGTAGCTCCTAAAAAAATAAATACTAGTGGCAACCAAATCACTTTAAAATCACTCAAAACTAAACTATATTCTTTTTTCATTAGTACACCCAATGAATTCATGCCCCCACCACCAATTTCAAAAATATTTCTTCAAGTGTTTCGTGATCATCAATTTCAAAACGAATGATATCAACCTTATTTTCTATGGCATTCTGGATAAGTTTATTTTTATTTTCAATAACATCATCTAATGTAACTTTCACTTTAGGACCGGTCATTTTTGCACTTTTTACATAGGGAAGCATTTTAACAGTTTCTAACCAAAATTTATCTGTTTGTGAAATTTCTAAACATACAACAGGTTTACTATTACGACTTATCAAATCAGTCATCGTTGTATCTTCAATCTTATTTCCATTTTTAATGATGACGAACCTTTCACATATTTCCTCTGCATCATTTAATATATGAGTGGATAATAATATAGTCGTTTCTTTCTTTATTTCCTGAATTAAATTTAGTACTTCTCTTCTACCAACTGGATCTAAGGCTGAGACTGGTTCATCCATAACGATAAAAGCTGGTTTATGTAACAATGCCTGAGCAATACCAAGTCTTTGCTTCATCCCTCCAGAAAAAGTGCGAACTTTGGTATTTTCTTCACCTGAAAGCCCTACTTTAGCTAATATTTTGGGGACCTCCTTTATCAATACTTTTTTTGAAATCTCCGACAGCTGCCCCATAAAAAAGAGTGTTTCTTTCGCTGTCATCCATTCATAAAAATTTGGATATTGAGGTAAATACCCAATTTCACGCTTCATTTTCGAAATGTTTTTACCATCTAAAAGTACTTCACCTTCATCTGTATGAAGTATATCAGCAATTATTTTAATTAGAGTCGATTTCCCGGCTCCATTAGGTCCTATTAAACCTACACACTGCCCCGTTTCTAATACCATTGAAAATTGATTAACAGCAATCTTTTCTTTGAATTTTTTTGTTATATTTTTAATTTCTAGTTTCAAGATGACTTACCGTCCCTTCTTCCTATTACAAAATATAAAATCGGTCCAATTGTATTGCAAAATAAAATAACGATTGTCCATATAAATACATTTTCCCTCGTCTTACGATTTCGATATAAATCCATTAGAGCAATCAAAATAAGAATAAATCCTACTGCCATGAAAGGTAATATGATTGGTAATACTGTCATCCAATCGATATCCTTTAATTCATCCAAGCCATAATGTAATTGCATTTAACTATCCCCTATCTACAATTCAATTTATTTATTATCATTATTGATAATGATAATATAATTGCGTTGCATTTGTATAGACTTATTTTCAAATTATTTTAATTGAACACATCATTGTGACTTAAAATACTTTTACTCTTGTATTTGTAATTTATTAATTCCTATCGATAATGTTATCATTATGGATAATGAAAACAATTTTTTAAAGGAGAAATAATGATAAATAAAGCTGAAGTTTTAATTCACCCTGTTCGTATGAAAATATCTCAAGCACTTATGAGAAATAAAGAAACTGGCCTTACTCCCCTTGAAATGGTAAAAATTATAGAAGATGTGCCACAAGCCACTCTATATAGACATATTCAAGTGCTTTTGGATGCTGGTATTATCCAAATTATTCGAGAAAAGAAAGTTAGATCTGTATTTGAGAAATACTATACACTTAACGAGGAAGCCGCTCGACTTGACTCAGAAGAATGGCAAAAATTATCCAAAGATGAAAAGGTTAGTTATTTATCTTATTATCAATTATCTTTAATGACTCAATATGAGAGTTACCTAACTGGATTAGAACAAGATGGATCTAAAGAAGATAAGGCGACCTTTTCACTGTTAGAATTAAAAATTGATGATGAACATTTTAATAATTTCCAGCAAGAATTAAATAGTTTAATGCTCAAGTATTACAATGAAAAAACTGACAGCCAGAATACCCATACACGTACAATAGCAGTAACAATTATTCCTAAATCTTAGCTATAAATTAAGTTACAACTCTACATTAATAAACAGAAGTAAATTTGACTCAATCAATATGGAACCCTATCCAATTTAGCTTTTTTCTGCTCAAAATTATTTTAACGAAATTTACAATAAATTCTTCTTAAGATTAAAAATGAGTACCAAAGAAGGACTAACTGATTTCAGTTAGTCCTTCTCTTTAAAAGTTAATTAATCCGGCATGCCCAATATCTTTTGTTCCAATCTTCAATCATTATAAATTTACGCTTTGTATTATTCCTAAAAAGCTCCATAGATAAAACCTTAATTTTTTTTAAGCTTCTTTAGCTGGATTTTCTAGTAAGAGCTGTTCCTTTATTGATACTTTTCTATATTAGTCAACGGTTCAAATTCTTAATGAGCTTAAGGAAAACATAAATCTTATTTTAATGTCAGCAAATGAGATGGTCTTAATTCTTCACTTTCTACGACCATTACCTGCATACCATGTTCACTAGAAGTTTCATGCCATTCACCCTTGTCCCAAAATACGACATCACCAGGGCCTACATTTTTTTCATCTTCATCACCAACAACATTACCTGTCCCACTTAAAACTATAAGCAATTGATTTGTCACTGTTTGATGACTACCAATTACACCTTTTTCCCCAAAGTCATTAAACTAATATTTGCTGCTGTAGAAGATTGGCAAATATGCGATAGTTGAAAATCTGAATCAAACATATTTATCTGCCTTTTAGTCGTTTTAAATAGTTGCATTTACTCACACCCCTAATTGTTGAAGCTACCTATTGTTTCCCATTGAACTTCATAATTCAAAATTCTTTTCATGACTACCCAAAAAGCCTCTTTTCAATTGTAATAATACTAGTGAAAGTACCGCTGCATTAATAGCATAAAAAATAGCATATATTATAGCCGCTTTTTTTTCAGAAAGTTCGAAAATCGGCAAAACATTAGGAATTACTAATAAAATAATCGTTACGATAGACGAAAATAAGATACTTTTATGCTTGAAAATACCGATAAAGCTTGAAATGAAAACAACCAAAAAAGCTAAATAATGATAATAAGGGATAACGGACACATATTCTCTCCTCTGTAAAGTTATTTTACAATTGATAAGATAGAATCGTCATTGTAAGATTCACTGACCTTTTTACACACATAATTCATACTATAGCTATTATTTGTAATTGGGTTTTCTTGCCAGTCTTGATATATTTGAAGTACTTCAAACCCATGATTAGCAAGCAATCGTTCCATCTCCTTTGGGTAAACATATCTTAATGTAACATTAGTACGCACTTCATTTACTATATGATTTGTTTCATCTTTATATTTTCGAATTGTTGTATAATATTGCAATTGATTGAGAGCATCATATTTTGCAATTGTCGACACATCTACTTTATATTGCGTTTCACTATCAATATATGTATGCCAGAATTCTTCTGTTTCAGGCTGTAATAATTCTTCAACACTTGGAAACCTCGTATCAAAAATGAAAATACCACCTTGAAGTAAGTGTCTATTAACTGAGGATAATAACCTATCTTGATCTTCATTTTTTAGAAAATGTTGAAAAGAATTTCCTACAGAGAATACAAAATCGGTTTTAAAATTTAAATCTAACTTCGTACAATCTTGCTGAATCCAATCGATTGGTAAATCTAGTTTATTGGCTTTCTTTGTTGCTTCATTTAGCATACCTTTATGTGAGTCTACCCCTACTATCTTATGACCACTTTTTGCTAGTGGAATCGTTGCTCTACCAGTTCCACATGCGATATCAAGAATTGTCCCTTTAGCTTTTGACGCATATTTTTGTAAGAAAGGAATATCTTCTGTATAAAGATTATTTTCTTTATCATATAAGGTTGGATCATCATATTCCTCAGTATTATGTTGTTGTATTGTCATGATTTATGTTCTCCTTTTACCTAAAATTTCTTTTCATCTATTTGCTTGATCAATCATTCTATCCCTATTCCAATTGTTTCCTATCGGCATTTCAGCTCTCTAATTATCCCATATTTTAAATATTATTACATTGTCATTAATAGAATTCAGTTGATAATTTTCTATTCGAGAAGCTTTTGCGGTCTTCAGAGGTATTTCCAATTACTTGTTGACGTTACTAATAACACCAACAAAAAACTGCGAGAATATTTCCCGCAGTTTCCCTTTATACAATTTCCTCAAAATATTGTACTGTTTTCATTAAGTCTCCTATATCTCTTAAAGCCCACACTTCATCTAAATACACTTCAGCAAGTTTCTTGTATCTTCCACCATGTTTTGCTGCCCATTCAACCGCTACGACGCTTTCATATAAGTGTGCCATTTTCTTAGCTAATTTTTTCGCCTCAAAACTTTGTAGATCAACATCTAAATTCGCGAATTTTGTAAGTTCTTTTGTTAATAATTTTAGCTGAATTACGACAATTTGTTTTAGCTCATTGTCTGCAATTTGCTGTAAGCGCATTTGCATAACATTAGTGAATACGATATGTGCTGAATATTTATTAACTAGACGAATTAACTCCAACCCTAGAATATTTGCAGTCCCTTCCCAAACCGTAAGAACTTGTGCATCACGTAATAACCTTGGTGTGACAAAATCCTCAATATAACCATTTCCACCGTGCATTTCAATCGCTTCATGTGCGAAATGAATTGCTTGTTCAGCTGTTTCCTTTTTCATAATAGCGATATACAAGCGATTCAATATCACTTCTTGTTCCGTAGCTTCACCTGCCGTTACTTTTTCATACAACCCAATCAAACCAAAAACTGTTGCTACTTCTACATGAAGCGTTGCTGCAAGCTTTCCTAAAGTATCACGTACCATTGGAAAATCCGATAATCGCTTGCCAAATGCATTTCTACGAGTTGCGTAGTCCTTTGCCTCAAGTAGCGCTCTACGCATAATACCTATAGAAGCGACCGCGTTACAAATCCTTGATAGATTTAAAGCTTCCATCATATAATAGAATCCTTTAGTAGGATCTCCAACAACAAAAGCTTCAGCTCCGTCAAATTCAACTTCACCTGATGGTACTGCCCTGACACCTAGTTTATCTTTCAAACGGCGCACACGTAGGTGATTGACTTCACCGTTGTCCTTACGCCAAGGTACTGCAAATAATGTTAATCCTTTTGAACCAACCGGTGCCCCCTCTATTCGTGCTAGAACCATAGCAACTCCACACATACCTGCGTTTGATGCAAAATATTTTTCACCAAAGAGTCTGTAGTTGTTACCTTCTTTTACTTCTTTTACTGCTTTTACAACATTGGCACCAACGTCAGAACCCCCTTGTCTTTCCGTTAAAAACGTAGCACCTTCAAATAATGGACCCTCACCGGTAGAACAAACGGGTGTTAAAAATCGTTCTTTTAATGTATCATCAGCATAATGATCTAATAGATAGGCTGTAGCCATGGTTAATGTGACTGGACAATAAAATCCAGGCTCAGCATGGGATAATAAATAGCCTTGTGCAAAGCTATAAGTGTAATTCCCTTTGACTCCAAGCGCTGGAATCTCCTTATGAACATAGCCGACAATCCCAGTATCATACGTTTCTTGTACCGTTTTTTTATAGCCGTCATTAACCCATACTTCCGAAACTTCTTCACCATATTTGTCATACCTTTTCAATTTCGGTTCGCCTTCACGATCAGTATGTTTTGCACGTAAGTCGATGTCATTGGCACATAATTCACCAAATACAGTTAATTCTCGGGTAGCATAATCTAAAAAGTCCTTGTTTAATGTATCTTCTAATATTAGCTGCAAAGTGTTATTATCCTGAAAGAAATTTCGCGTTGTTTTCTCTGTCACATCTTGTAATACTTTCATTGAACTACACCTACATTTCTTAAAGACTGTTTTAATATTTTTCCTGATGCATTTCTCGGAAGTGCATCGACTTGTTCAAATAGTCTTGGCACTTTAAATTTAGCTAAATGCTCCGTTAAATAATACGTCAACTTTTCTACATCGACTTGTTCAAATGAGGCGAATACAGCTTTGACCGTTTCTCCCCATTCTGGGTGAGGAACTCCCACTACAGCAACTTCCTGAATGCCACCATATTGCAATATTTGTTCTTCAATCTCTTTCGGATAAATATTAACCCCACCTGAAATAATTAAATCTTTCTTTCTATCAACAACCCAAATGTATCCGTCCTCATCAAATTTTGCTAAGTCACCAGTTTTCAACCAGTCACCTATAAAGGCAGCTTTCGTTTCCTCTTCATTTTTATAGTAACCTAGCATATTACCTTCACCTAATAGAATAATTTCACCTACTTCTCCTACAGCTACGTTCTCACCTGTATCTTTAACAATTCTCAATTCAGTATGGAGTGGTGCACGGTGTCCGATGCTCCCTGCCTTGTTTTCATGTTCATGTGCCATTAAAATCGAACCACTTGGCCCTGCTTCCGTTAAACCGTAAACACATACCAAATGATCTGTTTGAAAAGCTTGCTGTATGAACTCTACTTCTTTTTTAGATACTGGCGCACCACCATATACCCACCATTTTATCGAAGAAAGGTCTGCATCTTTTAATTTGGGATTTTGTGCTGTTAATAGATAAGCAACCGGTGCTCCGAAGAAATGTGTCGTCTTCTCTTCGATAACTGTATCGATGAAAAGATCTGGTGTGAAAGTTGGCGTTAATACTGCCGTTGCTCCAACTATCATTCCGGCCATCAAAAATAAATGTAGTGGCGCAGAGTGACTTAATGGCATCATAAGTAATAAACGACTCTCTAGCTTCATTTCCATTTCTACACAAATCATTTGGGCAACTGTTAAGATATTTCGATAACTAAATAGAACACCTTTTGGGCTACCTGTTGTACCAGAAGTATAGAGAATAGTTGATTCATCATCTTCTTTTAAAGTACAAATTTTTTCGTGATCTTTACTACTTGCTACTAATTTCTCGAAGCTTAACCAATCATCCACTTCATCGCCTGTTTTAATAAGTAAACCCGGATTTTGTAGCTTTTCGACTACTGGAAATAGGTGTTCATGAGCAATGAAAGCGGTCGCATCTGAGTGATTAAGAATATATTCCACTTCTTTTGTAGAGAACTTTGCATTGATTGGTACTATTACGGCTCCTAGACGCTGTACTGCAAAATAGCTAATTACAAATTCCATTACATTCGGCATAAATAAGACAACTTTATCACCTTGTTTAATTTGCTTCTCGTGTAAAGCATTAGCGAATTGATTGACTAATTGATTTAACTCTTTGAAATTGACACGATTGCCTTGACTCACAACAGCATCCCCAAGTGGATACTTCCTTGCATTACGCTCTAATAATTGTGAACTATTCAATACGTCTATCTCCCTTTGAATTAATTAATTTTTCAGTAAAATCAAGGTGCAAAGTTTCCAATTCATCTCGTATTCCCTGCAACTCCCGCATTTTCTCATCAATTTCAGCTATCTTTTGCTTTCCATATGCAACGGTTCTTTCAAGTTGTTTAATACCTGTTCGATCCTTGTCAAATAGTAATACCATTTCTTTGATTTCGTCGAGTGAAAACCCATACTTCTTACCTCTGAAAATTAGTTTTAACTTTGCATAATCCGAATTTGTATACATTCGCTTATTGGTATCTGTCCTTTGTGGAGATAACAATCCGAGTTCCTCATAATAACGAATGGTCCTTGTCGTTACATCAAATTCTTTTGCAATTTCTGTAATTGTTCTCAAATTGCTTCACCATCCTGACAAGAACTTAGAAGCAGTATATCATTGACGTTAACGTAAAGTTCAACCATTAACTGCTCTAGTTTTCTATGAAAAATATTTTTTTATTTCACTGAAGTTAATTTACTATTTAGCTGTTTGTAGAAACTCACCATGTGATATTTCACGATTGTTTTTTGTTTAGTATAAGAGTCTAGTAATAATCATATTGCTTGCCTTAAATATCATCACCTAAATGTTTACTAACATTAATAAATGTACAATCAGCGTTGTTAATTGCTAACACTTTCGAAATCATTGGCTATTGCCGTGCACAAATGTTGTTGCACTCATAATAAAATCATTAAATAAAAAGCGCACTACAAACACATGTAGTACACCCAATAAATTATCTAAATTAGTGGTCCTCAATTAGAAAACGCTGTACAATTTCCTCTACTGTACCTGCCTTTACTAAAAATACATTTTTCCCAGCCCACATTGAAAGATATTCTGCTTTTCCTTGTTGACCTGCTTCTTTACGTATTTCCTTTGTTAAATCATTTTGTACTGGATAAGGTGCAATAGGTTGATCTTTCATATAAGTCATAAAATCATTTAAGATCCCTCTTGCTGCTTTTCCTGAAAAAGCAGCTGTCAAAGCTGTAACGTCTTTTTCTGATTGTAAAATGGCTTCTTTATGTAGAGGATGAGCCCCGCTTTCCTCAGCTACTAGTAATGCTGTACCAATCTGAACAGCATCTGCTCCTGCATCAAGCATTTCATCCATTTGCTGTTTTGACATAATACCCCCAGCAGTAATAATGGGTAATTTTATTTTTCCAGTAGTTGTTTTTAATAGCTCAATTGTAGGGATTAAAACGAATGGCTCTAAAAACGTTCCACGGTGCCCTCCCGCCTCTCCTCCTTGTAAAACAACTGCATCTAATCCTGCTTGTTCAACTGCAATTGCTTCGTCAACAGTCGTTGCAGTGCCAATGCAATAAACATTATGTTTATGTAAATATGAAATTATTTCCTGATCTGGTATTCCGAAAGTAAAAGAACAAATTTTCACACCTTCATCAACGACAACTTTTACTTGCTCTGCAAATTCACTGGTAGATAATTTTACTGGCTCTTCTAATAAGTTAAGCTCTTGTAGAAATGGCTTTAATGCCTCGTGCGCTTGTGCAATTTGTTCATCTGATGCATCTACTTTTTCTGGAACAAATAAATTGACAGAAAATGATTTGTCCGTCAACGATTTTACTTCTCGAATACAATTTCTAGTCGCTTCTGCAGTTAAATACCCAGCCCCAATAGAACCTAAAATGCCTGCATTGGCACTTGCTGCTACAAATTCAGGCGTCGTCACTCCAGCCATCGGTGCTTGTACAATTGGTGTAGCTACCCCTAACGTATTTTGAGCAAATAAAGCTCCCATTACCAACACCCCTTTATGTTTTCTTCTCACTTAATAATACCGCGCCTAATATAGTCAGCGCTAGTCCACCCCAAGATAACACTTCATGATACCCAAAATTACGGAGGAAAAATTTACCAGACATAATTAGTATACCAATTATTAAAATAATGGCCCCAACTGTTTTGCGATTCATACTATCACATTCCTTCTGTACGGCTATCTATCACATTTATTATAGCTATATGCCAATATTTTATCATTTATAAATCCTTTACAATTCTCTGTTTAATTTGTATTTTATTATTCATTTTTTCTACAATTTAGGTTGGAAATGCAATATGATATATTTTTAAATTATTCTAAAATGAACTTGTAATCATCATGGAAAAAAATTAAGTAGTTATACAAAGTGGAAAAATAATGATAACATTGATAAATATAGTTATTTATAACATTTTGTAGAGAAAGTAGGAATTGAATGATTTATGAAGCAGATATCAATGTAAGAAAAAAGCTAATACCACTTTTTGAAAATATGGATAGTACTATTATCCTTTCATGTTTACAAGGACATATGGGCACTGCTTGGGTAGATGATCTTGAAAATCCTAAAGTGGCACAAATAACGGTTGGGATTTTTGTATTTTATGCAGGAAACCCTAATACAAAGGAAGCTGAAGAACTACTATATAATCTACCCGATTATACACTTGCAATTGTTAATACCGATGAATGGAAAATACTAATTGAAAAAATACATAATGAATCTATAGAAAAATTTCAACGATATAGATTTGAAAAGTCGCCTGAACATCTGGACAAGAGCCATATACAGAACTTATTATCTACACTACCCGAAGGTTATGAACTAAAAAAAATAGATGAGGCTATAGCGATTGAACCATCTCTTCATGAACTTTCCGAAGACTTTATAAGTCAGTTTAATACTATAGATGACTTTATAGATAGAGGAGTAGGTTATGCAATTTTAAATGATGGGAAAGCTGTGTGTGGGGCCACATCATATAGTATTTATGATGACGGAATTGAGATTGAAGTTGCTACACACCCTAATCATACAAGAAAAGGCTTAGCAACAATAGCCGCTTCTGCTTTGATATTAGATTGCCTTGATAGAGGAATATATCCTAGTTGGGATGGAGCTAATATGGAGTCTGTTAAATTAGCTCAAAAGCTCGGATACATTTTTAAAGAATCTTATGATACTTACTTTATTGAATATAAGAAATAATTCAAAAGGTTATTTTTGTTTAGGCGAAGAGAAAATTGGCTAGAGTATGAGAAGTATTTGTTTAATAAACCTGTTGTTCTGGTTATTTTGTTTTTCCACTATAAAGGAGTGACTCTGCATGCGAAAAGGAATCATTGATCGGTTTGAAAGGGAAGTTGCAGTTGTTGAATTTGAAAATGGTATAGAAGATTTTCCTCTTACTCAATTACCTAAAGGTGTACAAGCAGGAGATGTATTACTATTTGAAAGTGGAAAAATTACAATTGATTCAGAAGGCAAAAAACAATTAGAACATGAAATAGTTGATTTAATGGATGAGTTATTTAAGGATTAATCTAAACTTATATACTATCTAAAAACACACAATATTCATTGTTTTATAATTTTAAATTCTCGATAAATTAAGCAAGGAAAAAACGTCCATTCGTATAATGCCCTGACGGAAACGATTAATCGTTTCCGCCAAGGCTTTTTCTTCGATGCCGTTAATTTCCGTTCCGGCGGACGCTTTCCTGGGGACGAACCTTAAGCCTCCACGTCTCTATCGCTCCTGCAGGGTCTCAAGAAGTTCGGTAGTTCCCCAAGGAGTCGCCTCCTGCACTCCAATCAACTAGTTTTATCGTTTTTCTGAGTTTTTCATTCTTTCCGATTCCACCTAACCCTTTATTGAAAGAACTAATTCAAGGTGGTGCTGTCCATGGTTTCCAAACAAGAAACATTCACTCCAGCCCTTATATGGCGCTTTACGCCGTCTATCAATTCGATGAAATGATAAAAGGAAAATTTCCATTAAAACCAACTTCAAATGAAATCACAGAGGAATTAGTCTATTGTCGTCAAGTCGTGGAAATGCCTGGCTATAGTGCAAAGGGCTTTGAATTTACTACGGTAGTACTTGCTGATGCTGATGAGCGAAAATATCCATCAGAACTAGATGCGTATTTGCTCTACACAATTTCGTCACGTGCCACTAGAAAGTTGTTCATCTTATATACAGACAAACTAGCAACATCACTTCAAAATGTTAATTCTACACTTTGGATAAGTGATAATAAATAAAATCCAATATGATCATCTTTCTACACATTAGTAGATGCTTGTTTATATAAAATTTAAGAAGTATGCACAGTAAAAATCGCTGTGCATTGTAAAAATATTTAATATTCACGTAAAACCAATTTTAACTAAGCTAACTATGATAAAAAAATATTTGACCTACGTTTATTACTATTAAAATCTATTCTTCCGAGTAAAATAAATTTGGAACAATTACATAAAAAAATCCACGAGATTATATTTCTCGTGGATTTTTATTGCTAACTATTGGATTAGTAGTTCTTGTTTTCAAGCAAATATTTTAATGTTGCAGTTCCTAAAGTATTTGCAGCTATTAACATTGAACGTTCATCAATATTAAATCTAGGATGATGATGAGGGTAAACTTCTTCCGAATTTGGATTTTTTGCACCTGTAAAGAAGAAAGTACCTGGGACATGATTTAGATAATAGGCAAAGTCTTCACCACCCATTATAGGCTCACAAACATGAAGTTCATCAACTCCTGGAACTTGAGGTGCTAAGTCCATAATAAATTCCGTTTCTTTTGTATGATTAACAACAGCAGGATACCCACGCACAAAATTATATTCATAATCAGCTTTTGTTAAATAACATGATGCTTTTAGAACGTCTTCAATTTCTTGTTCTAATAAATCGCGTGTTTCCTCATCAAATGTACGTACTGTTCCTTTCATGTATACAGAATCTGCTATTACATTAAAAGGATTTAGTGCTTCAATATGTCCAATTGATACTACAGCAGGTTTAATCGCATTAACACGACGAGCTACTAGTTGCTGTAGATTTGTGATAAATTGAGCAGCAATAACGATAGAATCTTTTGTATTACTTGGATCAGAACCATGTCCGCCCTTTCCTTTTACCGTAATATATATACCATCAGCCGCTGCCATTAGAGGACCTTCTTTTATCAAAATATTACCTAATGGTTCAGTAGCCCATAAATGTGTACCAAATATTGCGTCTACTCCTTCTAAACAACCATCTTCTATCATTGCAATAGCCCCACCAGGAGCAAGTTCTTCAGCATGCTGATGGATGAATACGATTGTTCCTTCGAACTCATCTTGAAGCTTATTTAATACTTTTGCTAATACTAAAAGGGTTGCAGTATGCCCATCATGCCCACATGCGTGCATGACGCCATCTACTTTAGATTTGTATGGTACATCATTTAATTCTTGAATTGCTAAAGCATCAAAATCAGCTCGAAGTGCGATTGTTTTACCTTGTTTTCCACTATGTAATTTTGCGACTACACCTCGGCCACCTACACCTTCAGTCACTTCATGCCCAAGGTTACGATGGTATTCGGCAATATATTTAGGTGTATTTACTTCTTCGAAAGATAATTCTGGATTTTCATGTAGGAAACGTCTTATTTCTATCATTTCACTATAATATTCTTTCAATAAGTCATATAATTTTTCCATGTAAATTCCCTCACTTAAAGTAAATTGAATTACCAGGTCTCAGTGGCAATCCTAATAAGAACTAAAATACTTAAACAATAAAATCCGTCCAAAATAAGCAATTATTTGAGATGCTACAGATTTGAACATTTTCTCAGCAAAATCAAGAGTCCACCTGTTTCATGCTCACGTAATATACCATTAGATGGTACATCAGCAATTAATAGAATGATAACATAAATAGCTGCAACAAATGTTCCTAAACCTGATACTATTAGGAATTAATAGTTCATCATTGCGCGTCCAGTATGTGAACTTCGCCAGTACCCATGCTAAACCTAAGATAAAAAACGCAGCATGACAAAGAGCGTCCTGGAACGGTAATTTATTGCTCGCTTTCTCTACTCCATCTTAATCTTCTTTTTTTGGTTTTTCTTTCATCCTTTTCGTTATCGAACCGTATTTTTCTGAACATTTAAATTATAGCGAATGATTGGTTATATTGATATAGTGTGAACTATGAAAATTACTTATTGTTTTCAGAGATTTCTTTAAAAGAATAAAAAATATATTTTCATTACTCAAAATAGAAATAAATTGTCTTTTCTTATAATAAACACTAATGAAAAATACAAAACTAGCTACTAACTCGCATAAAAGAGCTACCACTGAAATATTAATGTAATAATTGTAAAAATAACCCTATCGTTAATTTAGAACACACTCTCTAGAAACCATTTATATTCCTATCCTTAATGTTTTATCCCCCCTTAGTACCATTGTATATATTTCCTAATTGAGCAACATGTATGAGATGCTATACCTTTTTAAATAGCTATTCGAAATACTTTCTACTATTAATTCCCCTTATATTTAATGTGTAATTAATGTATTTGTAACCATAATATACCTAGTTATTGATAAACTAAATTAGTAAGATCCATCATTAAAGGAGAGACAATATGGAGGACATTAACAATTTTGATTTGATCGAAAATTATTAACCTCTGGGAAGGCATTAGAGTTGGGATGCGGACCCGGTAGAAATGCAATTTACCTAACTGAAAAAGGTTATAGTGTAGATGCAGTAGACTTATCTGTAGAATCACTAAAATGGGCTAGGGACAGAGCGATAGAAAAAGATATTTCCATTAATTTTATTAATCAAAATATTTTTTATTTACAGATAGAGAATTCTAATTACGATTTAGTTTATGATTCAGGTTGTTTTCATCATATTGCTCCACATAGAAGAATGGATTACATTGATTTAATAAGAAGATCCCTTAAGCCAAAAGGATACTTTGTTATTAACTGTTTTATTGAAGATGGACCTTTAGGCGGCTCTAGTATTTCTGATTGGGAAGTATATCGAATACAAAGTTTACAGGGAGGATTAGGATTTACTGAAGAAAAATTAAGGCGTATCTTTCATGACTTCGATTGTATTGAAGTGCGTAATATGAGAGTAGTCGAATCAAACGAGCCCGTTTTTGGTGTAGACGGATTACTTACTGCTATCTTTCAGAAAAAGGGTTGAAACTAAAAACTTAAAAAGCCTCTCCAACTGGAAAGGCTTTTCGAAGTAATTCTCTATTAAACTTGAACTAATCTAATTTTATTTGCTACACGTTCAGTTAGCATAGTTGTTGCTTTTGGTAATACCGCTTTGAATACTGGATTTAAAACTGGCGCTACTAAACCTCCAGCATTTACTTCTAAGAAACCGACCATTTCTGTTTTTTCAGCCTCTAATGATGTTGCTTCAAAATAGCCATTTCCAGTAAATTTATCTGTTAAACCAATAAGGTTAAATGTAATTTTAGATGGTTCTACCCAATCAATAATATCTATTTGTACTTTTACAGTTTTTTTCAAGACACCTACATTGCCAGCAAATGTCCAAGTAGATTGACGATCATTAATAATTTCATGTTCTCTATATCCAGGTACAAGTGTCGCCCATTTTTCCATCTTGCTAACAAAGTTCCAAACTTCAGTTGCTGGTAATGGAATTTCTACTGCATGTGATGCTGTTGCCATAATCGTTCACTACTTTCTCTATTGAATATTTACAATTACTAGTATAGCGAAAATTTATCAAATAATCGACAAATAAATACATATCTAAAGTACTTTTTATCCTTATTTTTGATTAATAAGTAAAACAATTTTATAGCTAAAATAGCATATTTATAAGTTCATTAACTATTACACCTCCATCCATTAGGTCTTAATGCTCACGGAAACTAATGTTAGTCAAGTTTAATAATGATAACTTTGATTGTAGTAGCTAATTATTGTCCAATACAATTTAGCTTGAATGAAAATATTATTTACATATATATTATTTGGCTTTAAACTCAATAAACATTTCGCTGAAAAAATGCTATTCTTCCCTAGACGTATACCCGTTTATTTTATAAATAAACCAAAAACCCTAACAATTTTTCCGTCAAGCTCTTTTTTCAAGTGCCTAACAAGCCCCATTGCCATTTGAAAACCAACTTTATGACCTTGTATAAGTGTCCTTTTTTGTAATTAACGCCGTATCAACACCCGGTCTCATAATAACAAAAAGCGTTAGCAATAAAAATGTCCAATAAACCCCATCACTTTCAACTCCTTAGAAAATAAAGAATAATTTAATTTAATTTAATTATCCTTAACCAATTGAAATTAATTACAACGTTATCAATTAGGTGGTCTTTTAAATGGAGCAAATAGATAATAAAAAAGTAGAACAACTTCGAAAGGGAAAAGGTATTAACAAAGACACTAGGGTGCCCACTTACTATTTTTTACTGGAAGATATAAATAAGGTTTAAATTAATCGTAAAATTTCTAAACCATATAAAGTTAGTTATTCATGATTTAAGTTATGAACTACCTTCTGCGGATATGCAAGGACAGTTATCGAGTTCTATCTTATATATCCCATCACACGGAGAAACTTCCATCAAATACTCTCAAATAAAGGTGAAGAGCTAGCCGCTATTTTTAAAGGTACAGTGCAGTATAAATTCAAATTCAAGGCCAAATAATCCCCTCCATGAATAAGACATTATGAAGATTCTATCTTTTTTTACCCCTAAATGTTCGAACCCATTTAAAGATAGAGGGAGTAAGGAAAAGGTCCCATACTAATTACTAGTATAGGACCTCTTTTATGCTTGTTGTGGTTTTTTCCAAAAGAATGCCATACCATAGCTAATAACGAGTACAACCATAGCAAAACCATAAGGGTATTGGACATTGATATCAAATAGAATACCTGCTATAGCTGGTCCGATAATGTTTCCGACACTTGTAAATGTAGAATTTAAGCCACTTACAAATCCTTGCTCATTGCCGGCTATTTTCGATAAATATGTCGTCAGTGCAGGTCTAATTAAATCAAACGTTAAGAAGATGACTAAAGTAACTGATAATACTAATACATAAGCTGACACTTGTATCATAGCAACCATAAATACAGCTGCTACTGCTAGACATATTCTTATCAAACGTATTTCTCCAAGCCAACTCGTTAAACGGTCGAAAGCAAAAACTTGAGCAACTGTTCCCAATATACCACTAATTGTAATAAGTAGTGCAATATCTTTTGCTGTAAATCCAAATTGATGGTCTAAATACAGTCCATATACTGTTTCATATGTTGCTAGTCCAAATGAAGATACTAATATGATTAGCATTGGAATAAGGTACACTGGTTCCAGAACTTTTCTAAATCCTGGCTTTGTTGTTGGCTCTGGCGCTTCACTGTTCTCATCCAAATTAGGTGCAGTTTCCTTTAAAAAGAATAAGGAGAAAATTGCTCCCGAAAATCCTAATCCAGCCGCAAAAAAGAACGGTAATCTTGTGTTAAGTTCGGCTAAAAAACCGCCTATTCCAGGACCAATTATGAAACCTGTATTAATGGCTGCTGCCACATAACCCATTGCTTTTGGACGTTGTTTTAATGTCGTAATATCCGCAACATATGCCGTAACAGCAGGCATAATAAATGCCGCACTTATTCCACCTAACATGCGTGAAGCATATAGAACTTTTACATCATGACCGAATCCAAACAATAATTCAGAACATCCAAATATAAACATTCCAATGACGATCATTTTTTTTCGACCAAATTGATCGACCCATCTACCAGCAATTGGTGATACTAATAATTGGACAAAAGAAAATGCAGCTATTAAGTAGCCCATTGTTGCTCCACTTAAATGCATTTCTCTCATTAAAGTCGGTAAAACAGGAATAACAAGACCTATTCCTAAAAACACAACTAATAAATTTGTTAACACTAAATATAGTGCTTTTTTCTTACTACTCTCCATATCTGTTCACCTATTCAGCATCATTTGCTCACTGTTTTCCAAACATATCAAATGCTTCTCCTATAAATTTTTATACTCTTCATCCTACTACACTTTTATGTAGAGTTGGGCATTTTTTACTTTTATTATTATTTTCTCATAAAAAAAAGCTCTTTTTTAACAAAGAGCTTTTAGGCTTGTTTAGTTTACACCAGAGACACGACCAAATCCTACTAAATATTGGTTCCACCAATCTAATGATTCAACAACGACACCATTATTTTGTGCATCTAGCATTCTATTATTCCCTAAGTATATTCCAACGTGTGCTACGCCTGAGCCATAACTGAAGAATACTAAATCACCGGCTTTTGCACTGCTACGATCAATTTTTTGGGTTGCTAAATATTGCTGTGCAGCTGTTCTTGGAAGTGAATACCCAGCTTGCTTGAATGCCCATTGTGTTAAACCAGAACAATCGAATCCGGAACCTGGATTACTACCACCCCATACATATGATGTGCCTAAATATTTACTAGCTTCTGCAATGGCTTCTGTAGCTGCTTGAGAACCTGAGACATTTGGTTTAGATTGATTCCCGTCATCTGGACTACCGCCATTATCTCCGTTTCCAGCATTATTTCCATCACCAATATTATTTTCATTGCTAACAAATCTTGTATTTTGTAGGTCCTTTAATTTTTGCGCTTCTTTTTCTTTTTCTTTCAATGCTTTTGCAATACGTTCTTCTTCTTTTTTAGAGGCAATTTGTTTTTTTAGCTCTAAAGATTTCACTTTATTTTCAGCTTTTTTTGTTTCCAGTGCACTTTCTTCCTCTTGCATTTGTTGGAATTGTTTTTGCAATTTTGCTTGTGTTTCTTCTAAATCATCTTTTTGATCAGCTAAATTTTGTTTATCTTCTTCTTGTTCTTCTAACAAGCTTTGATCCGCATCAATAATTGTTTTAACACTCATCGCTCTACTGACTAAGTCTGTGATACTGTCAGAACCAAGCACTGCCTCTATGTATGGGCTAACTGTGCTATCATTCTTTTGATAGGCTTTAAGTCGATCATCGATAATTTCAGAACGATTTTCGATTCGCTTTTCAGTTTCCACAATAGATGCATTAACTTTTTGTAATTCTTTTTGTGTTACTTTGTAGTCTTTCATCTTTTTTTGTAATTCCTTTTTTAAACCTTTAATCTCATTATCTAGCTTTTTGATTTTCTTATCTATCTTTACTTTTTTGTGTGTCATTTCTTGTGATGTTGCTGCATCTGCTTGTAGAGGTTGTGTGGTGTACATAAAGCCACTTGTTAGCGCTAATGCCATAACCGCTGTGCGGCCCCATTTCGTAGTCATCTTCAAACTCAGTCAACTCATTTCTATTATCATTATTTCTTAATTCGAATATCTACCTTGTCTATTCTACCATGGCTTGTAAAAAATGGGCATGTTATATTTCAAGCTTAATGAAAGCGTAATTCGTGTCATATTTCTGTAACAATTAGATAATTTTGTCACTTCACTAATATCGATGGATTACATATATATTTAAAAAATACTTTTTAAAATGATTACATTTATCGACAAGTAGCTATACTGTTTTTAATTAATAGTCGTTATTTTACTGGTAATTTAATCTATGCTATTATTTCTACTATATTTTTGAGAGGATGGTTACCTAAATGAAGTATGCATTGATTGGAGATTTACACTCGTGTTTTGAAGATACTAATGCTGTTTTAAAGCATATTAATGAAACGGCTCAAGATGCCACAATCATTGGTTTAGGTGATTTGTTTGAATGTAAAATCGGTAAAAAAAAGGCTAAGAACATTAGTGGTCTTGCATTTGAAGAGGCGGCGGAGCATTCAGAGCTCTTCAGCAATTTGTTACAATTTCCTTCTGTTCGGGGGAATCAAGAAGAACGGATTATGCAAGTAACAGGTCTACACACTTTTCAAGAGCTCCCAGAGATACTACAAATTGACGGGGCACACATTATACATGGACATCAATTTAAGTGGTCAGTAGATTGGAAACCCCTGTTAACAGAAGCTCAACAATCCGTCCTCTTTTTTGGTCATAGCCACGATGCGGCTTTTTACAAAAAAGGAAAGAGAAAACCTTTCACTTATGGTAAACCTATACAATTGAAAGAAAAAAAATACGGAGTTAATGTTGGGGCAGTAATAGGTTCCAGAGAATGGTGTTTATATGATTCAACCGAACGGACGATTACATTTATGAAAGCACAAAAAAGCACTCGAGTTAGTATAAAGTAACTCGAGTGCTTAACTTATGTCAGAAATTATTAGTTAGCGATTGACCAGTCAATATGATCAAGGAAATATCTTACATCTTCACATACTTTGTCTCGTTCTTTACCAGTTGTAATAATATGGCCTGACTCTTTGTACCAAATTATGTTTTTGTCATGTACATCTATGCTATTATAGATAAACGGTGCACTTTGCTGATAAATTGGCGCATCTAATGAACCTTGCATTACTAATATTGGTGCTTTGATTTCGTGTAAATCCTCACAAGTTTCTTCTGTTATTTTTTGTATATCATTTAATGAGCCCTTCGGTGTTGCCTTCAGTGTTTCAAGTTCAGCAATAATTTCATCTCTTGTTTTTCCTTCAAAAGATTTGTAGATTTTAGCATAGTCATAAAGACGATCAAAAAGCCCATCAGTACTGTCACGTTTAATCGGCGCACACATTGATACAACTCCTTTTACTGGGAACTCTTCACCTACACGTAATGAGAAAACAGCACCAAGTGAAATACCGACTACAGCAATATCTTCGTAACCTGAGTCTTTTAAATAATTATATCCCGCAACAACATCATTCCACCAGTCTTCTGGACCTGTTTCAAGTAATTCTTCTGGTGTTCCACCATGTCCTTTATACATTGG
Organism: Viridibacillus sp. NPDC096237; assembly: GCF_050278625.1. Lineage (NCBI taxonomy): Bacteria > Bacillati > Bacillota > Bacilli > Caryophanales > Caryophanaceae > Viridibacillus > Viridibacillus sp. NPDC096237. The sequence continues at coordinate 159,797 of NZ_JBNNTI010000001.1, forward strand.
TGCATGAACAGTATATCCTTGCTTTTGCAAATATGTTCCTAATCTCTTTACATCCTTTGTACTTCCTGTAAAGCCATGAAGTAATAATACTGCTTTATTTCCTCCTTCAAGAGTAAAAGATTTAGGGGCAACTAATTTCATATTGACTGTCTCCTTCTTAATAGACAAATAATTAATTTTGGTCTTAGCCATTCCGTTTATAGTAAAACATATCTTCTCCATGACTTTCTATAATGTGAGATATGTTTGCATTTAATAATAAAAGTCGATTTTTTTTAAAAGCCATATTCCTTAAAAAAATTCTATCTTTATGTTGTGTCTATTTTATGTCTATCTCATATTAACATTGACGATTAATAATGTATAATTTATAATTCTTATCATTATCATGCATAAAAGGTATCAATTGTTTCACTATAAAAGAGGTGGTTTCTAAATGGAATGGCAACAACTCGAATATTTCCAAAAGCTTGCTCTTATTCAACATATGACTCGAGCAGCTGAGCTTTTATCTATCTCACAACCTGCACTTAGTCGCTCTATCGCACGACTTGAAGAAGAGTTAGGCGTGCCTTTATTTGAAAGACAGGGACGCTCTATTGTTTTAAATCGTTACGGAGCTATGTTTTTAAAACGAGTAAATAATATTATGCAGGAATATCAAGATGGCTTACACGAAATTCAAGAGCTCGTCGATCCAAATCAGGGTGAAGTTTCTCTCGGCTTCTTACATACTTTAGGCACAAACGTAGTACCAGATTTAATCCGACTATTTCGTAAAGAATTCCCTGATATCCATTTTCAACTAATTCAAAATCATACACATACACAATTAAAGCAATTAAAATCTGGTGAGCTTGATTTGTGTTTACTAGCAGAGATGGAAGTCGATAAACCTATTCAATGGACTGAGCTATGGCGAGATGAGTTGTATCTAATCGTGCCGATTTATCATCCACTAGCGATGAAAAAGAGCATTACACTTAAAGAACTAGCTGATGAATCATTCATTTTATTAAAAAAAGGGTACGCACTTCGTATTACGGTTGATGAAATTTTCGAGAAGGTCGGAATTACACCTAAAATCACATTCGTAGGTGATGAAGTAGGAACTGTGGCAGGATTTGTAGCCAATGGACTTGGTTTTTCCTTGTTACCCGATGGTGAGGAGATTAATCCGAGAAAAATAGCTAAAATTAGTATCAGTGATGTGAAATGTGAGCGAATTATTGGCATGGCTTGGGCTGATGGCCGCTATTTATCCCCTACCGCAAAACAATTCCAAAATTTTATACTGAATTTCTTTGAGGAACGAAAAAAAGCAGCAAAAGAGCGTAAATAAGCTCTCTTGCTGCTTTCTTTGGTGTAAAAGTTATTAAATATAGATTCACTGCTATAGTCTCTTTTATTATGTTAATTCAACGATTAATTCGACCACTTGATTCTCTTGTTCTTCCAGTATTTCTAAAACAGCCTGATTTCCAATATAGAAATCGTTAGAAAATTTGTTTCCGCCATAACCATCTTTTCCTTCAAAAAAAAAGATTTCAGCTACTCCTCTATATTGTTTTATTTCTTGCTCCTGCACATGCATGGTCATTTGAACTTCTTCACCATTAAAATCAGCGAAGTGTTTTGCAAGACATTGTTATCTATATAAAGAATATTGGGTCCTCTCATTTTTTGAATATTAATTGTTCCTTTTAATGTTGGCATAATACATTCCTTGCTGTTATCTCAGCATTATCAACAGAGAAAAAGGCTGCAAGTGTAAGGGAGAACCCGACATTTGGCAGCCTTATATAGATATGATTAAGCGAATACTTCGCCGATTTGTGCTAATCGTTCTTTAACTTCTACCTCTGTTAAACCATTACGAGCAATATAGCGGTTGCGAGGGTGTACACGACATTCATGAGTACAGCCACCTAAATGCTTATCTTCATTTTCTTTTGAAGCGATAATTTGCTTATTGCATTCAGGATTTGAACAATTAATATAACGTTCACAAGGTTCGTCATCAAAATGATCACGACCTACGATAACATGCTCAACTTGGTTCACAGGAACAGTTAGACGCTCATCGAAAACATAACATTGACCATCCCATAGTTGACCTTTAGCAACAGGGTCTTTACCGTAAGTAACGATACCACCATGTAGTTGGCTAACGTCTTCAAAACCTTCACGTTTTAACCAGCCAGAGAATTTTTCGCAGCGGATACCACCAGTACAGTAAGTTAAAATTTGCTTGCCTTCTAGTAACTCTTTGTTGTCGCGAATCCAGTCTGGTAAATCACGGAACGTTTCGATATCTGGGCGAATTGCACCTTTGAAGTGACCTACATCAAATTCGTACGTGTTTCGTGCATCCACGATAACTGTATTATCTTCTTGCATCTTTTCTAAGAATTCAGCTGGCTCTAAGTAATTACCAGTAATTTCTTGTGGGTTAACATCGTCTTCTAGGCTTAAGTTTACTAGCTCAGGTTTTGGACGTACATGCATTTTCTTAAAAGCATGTTGCTCTGATTCATCAATTTTGAAAACGATGCCATCAAAGCGAGGATCTGCTTTCATTTGAGCCATATAAGCATCTGTTTGTTCAACAGTTCCTGAGACAGTTCCATTTATACCTTCTGAAGCGACTAAAATACGCCCTTTTAATTCAATTGATTTACAAAATGCTAAATGCTCTGTAGCAAACGCCTCTGGGTTTTCAATTGTTGTGTAAAAATAATAAAGTAAAACGCGGTAATTCAATGTTGTTTCCACCTATCGTGTATATTTGCAAGATATAGTTATAGGGTTTTAATGTATATCATTATTCTTGCAGTTCTTGGTTTAAAGCACTTTTCACAAAAGTACCTACATCATTATACATCATTGTTCACTTTTATGTTTGGGGAAAGATTGGGGAACTTTCTGGGAAACATGAAATAAAAAATTTCACGTCATAAAACAATACGTTGGCAGGCATTTAACATAATACGATAACAGTAATTAGAAGAAGCACAGTAACTGTTAAAACAAGACGTTTATAACATATTACAATTACATTTCTGTAGCTTTGGAATAAAGACTAATTAATAATCCCCAACAAGCCAGCATTTTACGATAAATAAAAAGAAGCCATTTTGAAAAAAGATCGATCAAAATGGATTCTTATATTGTAGTATTAAGATTGATGTTTATAAAAAAGATTGATTATTTTCTGCCTTTGTTGTTAAACAATATCGCGCCCTTTAATGGATTAAACAATTATTACACATTTTAACATTTGGTATAATATAACTCTTTAGTTAAACCTTCAGGTAATCTCCATCCAGGAGCCAACTTTTTCACAAGAGAATTATCTAAATAAGAAGCCATGAATAAGGGGCTTACTAAGCTTTAGAAATATCAATAAATCCTTCTCCGAACACATCACGAACATCGTGTATAGCGATGAAAGCATTCGGATCAGTAGATTGAACAATCCGTTTCAACTTTATTACTTCTTGTTTACTAATAACAATATAAAGAATTTCCTTTGGGGTTTTTGTGAAATAACCATGACCTGAGTATACGGTTACCCCTCTGTCCATTGATGTAGTCACCTGTTTGGCAATGTCATTCGGTTTATCAGAAATAATCGTAATGGCCTTTTTCGAATTCAAGCCTTCGATTACAAATTCCATTACTTTCGTTCCTACATATAGCATAATGATTGTCACCATCAGCTTTTCCGCACCAATGATAAAATAAGATGAAAAAGCAACTATTAAATCAAAAAACAATAGACCATAGCTAATGCTCCATCCTAAATACTTATGTGTTATCCTCGCTAAGATGGTAGTACCTGCTGTTGTTCCGCCTACTCGAATAATTAGGCCAATCCCGCACCCTACAAATATTCCTCCAAAAATGGCATTTACCATCAATTCATTAGAAGCAATATTCCAACTTTCTGTCAGATGAAGAAAAAGCGAGTTAGAAACTACAGCTATAATCGTATAAATCGTTGTTACTTTATTCAAAAATTTATAACCGATTATTAACAAAAATGCATTCAGAATTAAGTTGACTAAACCTGGTGACCACTCAAATAAATAGTAGGTAATAATCGTGATACCAGTTACTCCTCCTTCACCAAGCTCGTTCGGAATAACAAATAAATTAACACCTAACGCAAAAATAAATGCACCAATAATGATAAAAATAATGTCTGTGGTTCTTTTTTTCATATACTACCTCACTACTTATAAAATATTTACTCAGGCACAAACTCTCACCATTATACCGTGGAACATTTAAATCGAACAGTAGTCTGTTATTTATTTTAATCAAACTTTATTTTAAATTATCAAAATTTTTTATTTTTCGGACTTTGTTTTAAATTACCAAACTTTATTCTAAATCTATACCAGCTTCATTCTCGCTAATTCCGAATCTTATACTAGACATCTTAGCAACTACCCGATCATCTGTTTCTGGATCATATGAACGGACAAAATCAGTTACTTCGTTATAAGTCCCTTTCATGTTAAGTAAATATTAATAGGAATAATATGTTATATTTAGAATTTAATGAATATCATGATAATTAATAGATGACAAAAGGAGGTTAATATGAAAAAAATTATTTTTGGATGCTTATTGTTAATAGTAATATTAACGGGTTGTTCAGAAGAAAAAAAAATAGTTACCGAGAAAAAGTGGGAAGTTAGTCCAACTTTCGCAATCCCGACTACTTTTAATGATGGAACTAAAGGCGAATATGCTTTCATTGGTGAGCAAGGAAAATTGGGTATTTTAGTTGGTTCTGGAAAAGTGGGAGATGTTAAAGTTTCTCCATTTGTTAAGGGTGAACCCCAGAAGTTTATGTGGCATTTTTTGGGGGGGAATGAAGAATTTAATGGAAAGTTTAAGGTTATTGGAATCAATGGAAATGGCGAAGAACACAAAGTATTAATTAATACTTCAGGAACGGATAAAAACGAAAAAGTTTGGGAGTATTCAAAAATTGGTATAAGTCCTAATAATGGAGCTGATACACACATACCATCTGACCTGGAGTTTCCAACATCAGGATTATGGAAGTTAGACGTATATATCGGTGATAAATTATTCGGTGATATTATTGTAAAAGTTGAATAAAGTACTCAATTCTAAAGAAAACCTTTAGTTGATTATCAAATGGAACCCAGTATTTAAACATATTAATTCAAGTTCTCTACATCATTCCCGAGCTACTTAATTATTATAAATACTTGCTCTTTTACACTAAGCTTTGAGACTAATATCTCAAGGCTTTTATTTTTGCTTACAGCGTGCTTTCAAGAAAGGAGGAATTCCACAAGCAAATAGCTATTCTATTCTGTCTTTATTGTTGGTAACTGTAGCAGAACCAATTACTTTTATTCTCCTTCTTTTTAATAGTTGTTTGGATCATATTATACCTTATTTTCATAAAATTATAACTATAATATAAAAAACTCTTTATAATATTCAGCTACCTCTAAATTTACAATAGAAGAACGTTTGTAAACAACTAACGAGAGCGTAAAATATCTTGTGTAAATGAATAAATAGAAAAAGGAAAACCTTTTCTTGTAGAATTAAGTCACCACAACACAATTCACAGAAAAGAGGTCTTCCCTATGAATCAGTTTACAACAGATATTGTCCAAGCTCTAGTAAAAAAAGAAGATATTAAGGAAGTTTTTCGCACTCACCTAGAATCGGCCGTAAACGCACTCTTAGCGAGCGAATTGACATGTCTCTTAGCTCGAGCGCTCTCTGCACGTTATGCATGCGCTTATTTGGACGCGACTTATATCGCTCTAAAACGTGAAACAGTCGAAAAAGAAGCAGTCTATATTGCTGTTGGTATTCGTGAAGATGGATCGAAAGAAGTCTTAGCTTACACAATCGCACCAAATGAAAAGCTAGAGTTTGGAAAGAACTTTTGGAAGATATCAGAGATCGTGGCACAGAAGAAATATTATTGTTCATTTTTGATGGTTTAAAAGGCATTACGGATAGTATTTTCTCCGTCTTTCCCGAGTCAAAATATCAATCGTTTTGTGTGCATCTTGCACGAAATATTGCACATAAAGTACGTGTTACAGATCAAGCTGAAATTTGCGAGGATTTTAAGACTGTTTATCGTGCAGTTAACCTTGAAATGGGGCATAAAGCACTGCAAGAATTTGTAGAGAAATGGAAATCATTTACCCGAAATGCGACAATCATTTTAGTTGCTTCTATTAGTATAATAAATAGAATTTTTGTTATCAAAATAATTCGATTACCTTACTACTCCACTTCTATTACAAAAGCAAAGGATACATCTCCGTATGCATGTGATAATGATTTCTCCCATTTTGCTTCGTAAGAGTAGTAGTAGACACCTTTTTCTTTCGGTGTTATTAAGCCTTCATCTTGCATTGTAACAGCTGTTTGTTGATCATGTTTAAGGTCATATAGATTTACTGTATTGGGTAAATTATCACTTTGAATATTGAACATAATTTGCGTATTGGCTGGTACTTTAATGGGGTTTTTATCTGCTAATGTTTCTAATGGTCCTGCATGATCCACGCATGTACTTTTTCCTACTTTCGACCAGCAGTAAGCTCCCCTGAAAGTTGTATACCTTTTTCCAGCTACTTCAAGCAAAATAGCTGGAGGTTCTTCATCTGTTTGTTCAGTAATATTCCCTAAATAATAATCAATTAGCTCTCCTTCTTTCGAGCAATTGTTTAATTGATAAATATCTTTTGACACTTCTTCAAGCTTTTCACACTGATATGTGACTATCTCTTTACTACCGAAAGGATCCTTTGTACTATCTCTTTTTACAGTCAGTTTTTCCCCATCAAAGTTGATTGTTTCAGTTATCGGGGCACCTTCGATTGTGAAGTTATTAATAGTTAATATAGCAGTCTCTTTCTCTTCTACTTTCTTCACAAATCCCTTTAAATTCTTTTGCTGTTGCTTAATCAACTGCTCCTGGGATAACTTTGTTGGTAGCTTTTTAACAGCTGTATCTGGTAGATTACATCCTGCTAGGAAAAATAAACTTACCAAAATTAAGCCGAATCTCCTCATTCCATCAACCTCCAAACTTTCTTAAATGCTTGCATATCCTGTATTTTAAAATCAACATTAATTTGACCATAATTGATATGCCCCTCTTTGTCTAACAATATTTGAACTGAAGTACCATCATTCAATGTAAAATCTAAAAAGCGAGTAGTTTCTGTTACGCCTGAACTTTCTCGCACTAAAGGTATTGCAGTATTAAAGTTAGAAACTAGTTCCTCTAATACCTTGATGTCCTTTAAATCTTGTTTATTCCCAGTACTGTTATTCCAGTCATCATACGTTTGATACTGCACTTTCTTTATATTCCCCTCTATCTTTAATAAGTCGAATATATCCCGTCCTGAAGAAATCGTTCTATCATTCAAATTTTCATAAATCTCAGTATCTAACGCCCCACCATTCTCGTTGTATGTCATAATACGAAATGATTCATCATAGCCTTTCACAGTGTAGACGTCACTTTTCCCTATAGAAGAGGCAAATTCACTAGCATAGTCGCCTTGTTTGCTCCACTCATCGATTGACCCCTTAGTACGGCCTAGTTTCTCTCCTCGCAATGCATCCGGACTGTTACCGATGAATTTTGTCGATGTTTGTGTATAGATTTTTCCTTTATAAACGATTAAGCCAATCATATCTGCATTCTGACTATTGCTAGGTAATTTAATTGCTGGAATGGTTATGCTACTTTGATCGAATGAGATTCTCTCTTCTATATGTGATAAATCTTCCATCAAATTCACTACTACCGCGTTACTCTTATCAGTTGTATTGTTATAAATAGCATAGGCACCAGCACTAACTGCAATCAAAGCTGGGATAGCTAGCCAACTTAATTGGCTTTTATTATTTTTTCTCTTTTCCCACTTAGCACGGTTTACACCATTTACTGCACGATCATGCAGTTCACTTGGAATCTCTATATTTTCTAGTTCTCTTTTTAACCGATTAGACATAAGAACCTCCTTCTTGTAGTTGTTGTCGTAGCTTTTGTAAACTGCGATAAAGAATCGTTTTTGCCGTACCCAGTGGCATTTCTAGAAGATTTGCTACTTCCTTAATTGTAAGGTCTTCATAAAACCTTAGGAGAATGATACTTTTTTCATCAGGTGATAAATAATCTATACATTGCTGTAAGTCAAATACTTCAGGTAAATGCTCCGCAAAATTTTCGTGTATTATTTCATCTTCATTAAAGTCATTCTTCTTTTTTCTTTTCCGTAAAATATCGAGTGAGCAGTTAATCGCAATTTTCAATAACCATGTTTTAAAGTAAGTTGGGTTTTTCAATGTTTGAATTGCTTTAAATGATTTGTAGGCAGTCTCTTGCACAACATCTAATGCATCTTCCTTATTTCCTACATATGTATATCCCATACGGTAAATATCAATTTCATATGTTTGAAATAGCTGCAAAAAGGCCCTGTCATCGCCCTTTTGTGCCTTCTCTATTAAGCGATACATTTATACACCTCCTGTCTCTTTAGTTATTAGATGGACGGCAATCTATTTTAGCTTTCTTTTTTACACTTTATTTTTTTCAAAATGAAAAAGCAATGAGGTTCAGGACCTCATTGCTTTTTAATAGTAAATTTAAATATTCTGTTCTTCATAAGAAAATGGTGTCATTCGAGAAGCGATTTTACGTAACGTTAAATCCACGAAAAAGAATACACTTCCTAAAATAAAGCCTGCTGTAGCACATGTTATTGTTTGAAGTGACCAAACTCCACCTTGTGAGTAATAAGCAAAAGAGACTGGAATCACAATACCTGCCCCGAACGCCATATGCAATAATAACGAGTATCCTCTAACATTCATTTTACGCTCGGCTATTCGATCAGCTATATACGACACCAACAAACCGTATGTAAAAATCATAGGAACAACATATACGGTCAATGAAAGAGCATTTTGAAGGAATTGTTCTTCTGGTTGCATGAATAACAAGGGTAATATAAAGAAAGCAATAATTGATGTAAAAAATGCACTTAATAGTTTTCTTTCCGCCATTTACATACATCCTTTCTTATATCGAAGTTTATAACGAAATATCGAATAAAATATATAACATTGTAAAACCTAGATTATAAATTTTCGTTTTTGTATTATTATCTTGCTAAATGTACTAAATTTTTTATTTTATTAACAGTATTATATAATCAATTACCTTTTTATTCAATCATAAAAACCGATGTCTTTTTACAGACATCGGTTGAAGGTTTAATTTAAATAATGCATTCGTTGTTTTTCAATCCATTTTCTCATGCTATTGAATAATAGCATGAAGATGATCATGACGATGAATCCTTTTATAATATTAAAAGGTAATATTCCTAATACAATCATTTTCGTTAATGCGGCTCCAGTTGTAGGAGGCATATTTAAAAAGTAGGTATACATTGGTAGAAATAGCACATAGTTTAGTAAACTCATACCTACAGCCATTGATAATGTTCCAACTACAAACCCAGTAGTTAATCCTTTTGCACTTGAAAGTCGTTTATAGACAAAGTACACAGGTAAGATAAATAGAACTCCTGTTGTAAAGTTGGCAATATGGCCAACTGGCATACCTGTTGGACTTCCTGAGAAAATCCAATCTAGTACGTTTTTAAATAATTCAACTAATATACCTGCTAGAGGTCCCATTGTAATAGCTGCCATTAGAGCAGGTACATCACTAAAATCCACTTCCAAAAATGTCGGAAACGGCGGTAGTGGGAAGTTAAATAGCATTAATACGAAAGAAATACTACTTAACATCCCAATTGCAATCATCTTTTGCAATTTCATGTTCTTCATAATACTTTTCTCTCCTTTTGTAGATCCACTTCAAAAAGAGGAAAGGTATAGTCGTAGCTATGCAAAAAAATACCCTTAAGCACAAAGTGTACTTAAGGGAGAATTTAGGCATAGTCAAATAAGCGTCTCATTGATACTCAAATTGAAAGACGACCGTACCTTCACCTTCTCCCATCCAGACTATACTGTCGGCTTTGGAATCTAACCAAATCCTGCCTTGCGGCTCGCGGGCTCAAGAGTATTGCTTAGTTCTCTAATACCGCCGATCGGGAATTTCACCCTGCCCCGAAGATGAACCATAATTTAATTATAATACACTATAACTATATGCAAAAAAACACGAATTGTAAAGTCTTCTAACTTACAACTCGTGTGTTTAAATTTAATTTACATTTTTTCAATTGGTAAATAGAATGTGAAAGTCGTGCCTTTATCTACTTCACTTTCTACTGTGATTCTACCCTTATGAGCTTCAACAATATTTTTGGCAATAGCAAGTCCTAAACCGGTACCACCCTTACCACGTGTTCTAGCTTTATCTGCTTTATAAAAACGTTCAAATACATACTGCAAATCATCGGCTGGAATCCCAGCGCCGTTATCTTTTACTTGAATACGAGCAAAGGATAGCTGACGGTCAACAATAACTTCTACGCTTCCTCCCACTAGTGTATGACGAATGGCATTATCAATTAAGTTTGTTAATACTTGCTCGATACGGTCTTCGTCCATTTCTAGATGAAGTGTATCTTCAATTGTTGAATTAAATGTCAGGTTCACTTGCTTTTCTTTTGCTACTTGAACAAACTTTTGTGTAATTCTTTCAATAACAGGTGTTATAGGAACAGAATCTTTATATAATCGCATATGTCCTGATTCCATACGAGCTAAGTCTAGCAGGTCTGTTACTAGACGCCCCATTCGCTGCGATTCATCGTAGATGATTTTAATCATCTCTTTCCGCTCTTCTTCACTTGATACGACATCATCCATAATTGCTTCACTATAGCCTTGTAGCATGGCTATTGGCGTCCGCAATTCATGCGAGACATTTGCTATAAAGTCTGAACGTAATTTATCTAAACGATGCTCTTCCGTTTTATCTCGTAACACAGCTACTGCACCACGTACAGAGTTGCCACTGTATAATGGACTAATTGAAATCGCATAGTATGATCGCTCAATTTCGAGTTCTACTTCTAGCTCTTCTTCCAAATCTAAAACATGATCAAGCATATGATAAATTTCAGGCGGAATTGGTTTCTCGCTATTGGCACTCTTATTAATAAACCATTTTTGTAATAACAGCTCTGCAGGTGGATTACTTACTAAAATGGTACGATCTCGATTAAACGTAATTACAGCGTCTGTCATCGATGTCAAAATACTTGATAGCTGTTCTTTCTCTTGGTTAATCACTTCTAAGTGGTGTTTGAGTTGTTTACCCATTTGGTTGAAAGCCGTCGCTAATTGGCCTATTTCATCATTTTGTAAAACAGGTACTTTTGTTTCGAAATTACCTTTTGCTAATTCAAATGCTGCTTCTCTCATCTTACGAAGTGGTGATGTAATTCGGGTTGATAAGAAAAACGCAAAGAATGTTGTTAACATCAAGGCAATGGCCGCTGCTAAAAAGACAATTTTAGTCGTTTCCTTTGTCGTCCTATGTATAGCGTCTGGGCTTTGATAGATAAATATTGCCCCATGTATATTGTTTTCAACATTTATCGGGAAAGCCAAAACGATGTAAGACTCCATGTGCTCTTTTTGTGTTGTCGAAGGTAGCATCATCTCTTTTACAATAGGTGCATTCGATGTAAATACGTTATCAAATGCTTTTTCATTAAGAATTTGTTGTTTAATTCCCTCCTGATTAAGCCCCGCTTGTAATGCAAAAGAAACCTTACCTGGTTTCTCAGCAATCAATGCATTTGTTTCATCACTAAGAACATCTGAAATAATAGCCTTTGTAGAATCAGTTGTTTCACGGTCATTGATGATCCGAGCAATTGTAGATGCTTCTTGACGTAATGAAGATTCTGTTTGTTTAGTATGATAGTTTGATAAAAATTCGAGCATTAACACAGTGAAAACAAACAATACAAATGAAACGAGAAGCAATATGGTTACCCATAGCTTCCCGACAACACTGTTCCACATTCTATTCATTGACTACCTCAAATTTATATCCTACGCCCCATACTGTTACAATCATTTTCGCCGCATCTTCTGAAACGCGATTTAGTTTTTCACGTAATCGTTTCACATGCGTATCAACTGTACGTAAATCACCAAAGAAATCGTAATGCCATACTTCTTTTAACAATTGCTCTCTATCGAATACTTTATCTGGTGATTTTGCTAAAAAGTATAATAATTCGTATTCCTTCGGTGTTAAATTCACTTCCACTCCATCTGCAGAAACACGGTGTGCGTCATGATCGATTGTTAAATGTGGAAATACCACTAAGTCTTTTGATGCAGAAGTTGTTGATATTGGTGAGAAAGCCGCTGAACGACGTAAAATAGCTTTTACGCGTAAAACCACTTCACGAGGGCTAAATGGTTTTACAATATAATCATCCGCCCCTAGTTCAAAGCCTGATACACGGTTTGCTTCTTCGCCTTTCGCCGTTAAAAGAATAATTGGCGTTGTTTTTTTATCACGGATTTCTTCGCATACTTGTAGTCCGTCTTTTTCAGGCATCATTATATCAAGAAGAATACAATGATAGTCATTTGCTAATGCTTTTTCAACTGCTTCTTCTCCATTTTCAGCTTCTTCTACTTCGTATCCTTCACGTTCTAAATACATTCTTAATAAACGGCGGATACGATCCTCATCATCTACTACTAATATTGAAATTTGTTCATTCACAACTATTCCTCCCAAAACCATCTATATGTCTATTGTACAATTAGGCTATCAAAATGAAAAGAAAAGCCTTTTCCTATAAAGGAAAAGGCTTTAGCTTTGCTACAATCCTAAGCCGATTATTAACCAGCGTATGAGTGAAGACCTGCAATGATTAAGTTAACAGCAACTAGGTTGAACATAATGATAACAAAACCAATTACTGCTAACCAAGCTGACTTCCCACCTTGCCATCCTTTTGAAAGGCGTAAGTGTAAGAATGCCGCATAGAATAACCATGTGATAAGTGCCCAAACCTCTTTAGGATCCCAGCCCCAGAAACGAGACCATGCTTCTTGTGCCCAAATCATCGCGAAGATTAATGCACCAAGTGTAAATACTGGGAAACCGATCAATACAGAACGATAACCAATTTCATCCATCAGTTGTGAATTTGCACGTTTTGCGAATGGTTGCATGATAACTGCAATTGGTTTACGAATGATTAAACGAATTAGACCGTATAAAAGTGTACCAATTAGGATTGACCAAACAACTGTAGTCAATTTTTTTGCATTGACGATTGCTGGTACGTTAGCAATTGGCTCCATCTTATCTGAAGTCAATAATTCTGATTGATGCATTCCGAACAATGCTGGTGTATTATACGTAATTTCCTTAGGTGCACCATTTTTATCTACGTAGCTAAATTTTGATTCATAGCCTGTTACATTAAATGTTGTCGTAACCGCTACGAATCCTAACACAAGCACTAAGGCATACATAACAACTTCTATCCAGAAACTCTGTTTAGACCTTTTTGTAAGGTCGATATTTTTTAGTAAGTAAATTAAACCTGCAACAGCACTAATTGCTAGAATAGATTCTCCAATAGCTGCTGTAATTACGTGAATGTATAACCAGTAACTTTTTAGCGCTGGAATCAATGGGTTTACTTCACGAGGGAACATACTAGCATAAGCAATGATAATAACTGCAATTGGTAAAGCAAAGAGTCCAAGTGCCGGCACTCTATAAATAAAGTAAATTAAGATAAATGCTCCTACAACAAACATGCCGAATGCTGTCGTAAATTCAAACATATTACTAACGGGTGCATGTCCAGCATACACCCATCTAGTAATGAAATAACCTAGGTTTGCAATGAATCCAACAAGCGTAACAATAATTGCTAATGTACCCCATTTTTTACCTGCATCAGCGGATTCATCTTTTGAACCACCTTTAACTGCACCACCAAAAAGTAATGTAGCTACTAAGTATGCGACGAATGCCACAAATAGTAAATTTCCGCTTAAGTCAATTAAACTCATAAGGTGTTGTCACCTTCCTTTTCTCTGTCTTTCAACTTCTTGTCAGCATCCTCTACTTTTTGATCCTCATCATGTTGATCTATATATGCTGGAAGATGTGCATATTCCGTAACTGCATCCAAGTCTTTTTTCATACTGAACCAGTTTTTGTTTGTATGGGACGCCATTAATAAACGACCATCTTTTGTTTTTAATAGCCATAAACGGCGGTGACTCCAATAAGAACCAATTGATACACCTAACATAAAGATTATGCCACCTAGCATTAAAATCGAGAGTGTCTTATCTTTACGAACTGTTAAACCTGATACGTTACGTGTATCAACCGAACTAAATTTCATTGCATATTTATTTTCACCAAATGGTTCTAATGTTTTTTTTATAGCTACAAAGCTCGTTTCGCCTTTTGGTGTTTCAGGTGTGTACATATCAAAAATGAATGCTGGATTATTTGGTAAAGGTGAAGCCGTTTGTGGTTCACCGTCTTCAAAACCAGCAAAGTCAGGGAAGTATCTTTTCAGAACAACCTTACTACCTTTGCCAACTTTATATTCTTTTTCAGGGTTAGTTAAATCAATTGCAACAGCACCAAGTGATTTCCCTGTCTTTATATCCGTTAAATTGAAATGCATCGTTTTTAACTCGTTCAGACGGAAATCCATTTGATAAATTGCATAACCATCATTTTTTAATGGCTTATTTACAATAATTGGCGTTTCTTTTACTAGAGTTAAATTAGATGTGTCACCAGGAACTGCATCGTCTGGTGCTTTAAATAGCTTAACATCTGTCTGATAGTTTTTCGCAACTGCATTAACCGCTTTTTTAGATTCGTTAAATTCTTCTTTTTGTTCGTCTTTTGAATATGTTTCAAAAGTAAATTTTTTACTTTCTAAATAATAGCCTTCCATTCCTGGAATAGCCATTGTTTCACCTTCGCGGATCCAAAGTGTTTTATCAATGTAAAAACCCGGCATTAGGCGGAGCATAACACCAAATAGGAAGATGATTAAACCGACATGGTTAATATATGGACCCCATCTAGCAAAACGGCCCTTTTCAGCTAATAACGCGCCCTCTTCACGACGAACATTGTATTTCATTTCTTTCATTTTCGCTTCTGTAAGATCGAATGCTTTATCAACTTCTACTGCTGACATTTCTCCCGAAGCAAAAATACGTTGACGCTTCAAGAAGTTTTCATGACGTTTTACACGTTGATTTTTTAGAGACTTGTATAATGGAATACCTCGGTCTAGACTGGCAACAATAATTGAAATACCAAGCATGCCAATTAATGTTTGGAACCACCATGAACTATAAATATCAGCTAATCCTAATTTATAGTAAATTGATCCGAATGTACCGTAAGCGGCTTTATATGCTTCCGCAGCGTCCTCGTATTCTGTAAGCGATACATAAATAACTTGAGGTAAAAATGTACCAATACCTGCTGCAACTAACGTGATAATAATAATTGCAACTCCAACTTTTACACTTGAGAAGAAGTTCCAAATTTTATCAATAATCGTTTTGTTATACGTTTTTGATCGAATTGCGGTTCCCTCATAACGCATATCAGCTAACTTTCTACTCTTTTCCTCTTCAGTAAGAGGATTACCACACTTTTCACATAGAGTTGTGCCTTCTGGGTTCTCGTGACCGCATTCACAAATAATTTTTTTCATCCTTTAGAACTCCTTACTATGGCTGGATATCTGAAAAGAATTCAGCTAACATTTCACTCGTCATTTCACCTTCATAAACTCGAACAACTTTTCCTTTCGGATCAATAAAGACAGATGCAGGTAATTTATCCACATTGTAAGCTCTGGTCACACTTTTTGTTTTATCAATAACAACTGGGAACTCTAAATTGAAGTCAGAAATGAAATTTTCCACTTCAAAAACGGTTTGAGCTTGATTGATTGAAATCACTTCAATCCCCTGATCTTTAAATGCCTTATATTGGTCGTTGATTGCTGGCATTTCTTTTTTACAAGGTTTACACCAAGTGCCCCAGAAATTTAACATGACACCTTTACCTTTATAGTCAGATAAGCGATGAGTTTGGCCATCAAGATCGACTAGAGAAAAATCCGGTGCCTCTGCTCCAACTTTCAATAAAGGAATCTCATCCTTTGTAGCTGTTGTATATATCGTATATCCTATTGCTGCAACAAGTATTGCTAAAATTAGTGTTCGTACATAAAATCTTTTTTTCTTTTTATCCATGCTCAAAGTAGACCTCCTAAAAAACATCCAAAACAATCTACCTAATTATAGCAAAGTTTTGAATGACGGAATTTTATATATTTGAAGTGTTTGTGAACGTTTCCATTCCGTACATAGTGTTTTTTGTTTCACCTATAACAGGCCATCTTGTGTTGTTTTATGCTATGTAAAATTGGTTAAGACGTTTAGAAAGGTACTTTCTAAACGTCTTATACCTATTTTGGAATGTTAACAATTATTAATATACATAAGGTTTACCCTATTTTACCTGTCTCAGCTAATACTCTTAATTGTTTTACTTCATGATGTGTCAATTCTCTTGACTCACCCGCATTTAACCCATGCAAAGTTAAGAAGGCAAATTGTTCACGTTTTAATTTTTGTACAGGGTAACCCACTGCTTCAAACATACGTCGAACTTGGCGATTACGACCTTCATGAATTGTGATTGCCACAATTGCCTTGCCTGATTTGCTATCTGAAGACATTAATCTCACGCGTGCTGGAGCAGTCTTGCCATCTTCTAGCATAACGCCACGCTCTAATTGTCTCAATGCTTCTCTTGTAGGAATTCCTTTTACACGAGCTACATATGTTTTATCAATTTTGAATTTTGGATGTGTAAGTTGGTAAGAAAATTCACCGTCATTTGTTAATAACAGTAAGCCTGAAGTTTCATAATCCAAACGACCAACAGGGAAAATGCGTTGTTCAACTTCGGGGAATAAATCTGTTACTGTTTTACGACCTTTATCATCTGTTACAGCTGAAATAATACCTCTTGGTTTATATAGAAGATGATATACTTTACGTTCTTTTTCTAATTTAACTCCTTCTACTTCTACTGAATCAGAAGGAGAGACTTTTGTGCCAAGCTCTCTAACTACCTGTCCATTGACTTTTACTAAGCCTTGCTTAATCATTTCTTCTGCTTTTCTACGTGATGCAATCCCTGCATACGCTATTACTTTTTGTAGTCTTTCCATTCGTTCACCTCATAAGTTAAATACTATTAGCCTGTCCAAAATTATTGCACACTTTCTACTATAAGAAAAGTATTAGTACCTTAATAAAGTCCTTAACTAATATGTTTGTATACAGTTCGTCTGCTTTCTATATCACTTTTTTTACTAAAACCGAAAAAGGCTGCTAATATAAGCAGCCTTTTCTCTACTTAACTATTCATTTCCACTTTACATCAACGATTGCATCCTTTACTGGTTGTTCATCTATATAAAATGACCATCTACCTATCGAGTCTTTTGTTTTGGACCTTGGCAACTGTAAGATATGTTTCACTTTTTTAACTTCTTTTTTCGTCAGAAGCAAGTGCTGTGGCTCTGTTAATTTGATATCAATATCTGATTGTACTGAATACGTACCGGCTTTAGCGATTATTTCGTTAGTATAGTGTTTAAACACGTAATCAGCGAAATTACTATGCACAACCCAATCATTGCCTTCATTGATCGTTACTACAATTACCTTTTTGCCATCCTTTTCAAAATAAGTAGCAAGCGTTCGGCCAGCCACTTTCGTATAGCCTGTTTTACCAGCTATCGCAAATTTGTTATTACGAACGAGTTTATGTTTGTTTTCCCATAATGTGCCATTATCTGTAGTACCTTTAAAATATTTTGTAGAGGCAATCTTCTTAAACTTTTTATTTTGCATAGCAATCCGTAGCATTTGAGCAGTATCATATGCAGAAGCTAAATGTTTTTCATTATGCAGACCGGACGGATTTTCAAAATGCGTATTATCCAAGCCATAAAAGAGCGCGGTATCATTCATCATTTTAGAAAAACCTTCTAGAGAACCACCTGTAGCTTCTGCAATTGCTGCAGCTGCATCATTACCTGAACGTAACAATAGTCCATAGAGCAATGTTTCTAACGTCGTCTCTTCTCCCACAGTTAAGTAAATGGAAGACCCTTCGCTAGTTGCAGCTCGTTGAGATACAGTAACAGTCGATTTTAAATCCATATTCTCTATTGCGACAAGCGCAGTCCACATTTTCGTCAAACTAGCAATTGGTAATGGAACATTTTCGTTAGATCCCGCTAGTAATCTCCCTGTCTCTGCATCGATGACAGCATATGAACTTGATGAAGCTGAACTAGGCGTCGTAGTAATTAGTAGTAAAACTACCATCAATAATCCGATTATATATCGGCGAAGCAATCGCCCACACCTTTCTTCTATTTTGAATCTGAATCTTGGAAAGCTTCTTGGAACTTAGACATAAATAAATCTGGATTTTCATCTGTTGAATCAGTTACACCCGAAGGTAATTCTGGTAATTCATTTAAGTCTTTCAAGCCAAAGTAGTTTAGAAACTCCTTTGTAGTGCCATATAAAATTGCTCGGCCCGTTCCTTCAGCTCGACCTACTTCCTGTACTAAACCTTTTGAACTTAAAGTATGTAGCGGTCGTTCACTTTTCACACCACGTAAGTCTTCAATTTCTACTCTAGTAATGGGTTGTTTGTAAGCCACAATGGCTAGGACTTCTAGTGAGGCTTGTGATAGTGATTGACTTGGCGGGTTTTCAACAAGTCGCTGAATCGTATCTGCAAGGGCAGGTTTTGAAGTAAGCTGATAAGTACCAGCTAATTCCTTCAGTGTAATGCCACGCCCTTCCTCTGTGTTGTAATGATGAGCTAATTGTTCTAAAGCTTGTGCAACTTCCTCTTCTTGCTCTTCTGTTAAGAAGCTTAGTTGTCTTACAGTTAAACCGTCTTCACCAATTACGAAAAGTAAGCTTTCAATTTTGCTCATCAATTGATTCAAGTTGTTCATCATTCAAATCTTCCTTCCGTAAAATTACCATTAAATCTTCAAAGTTATTATTCTGCTCTACTGCAATTACTTGACGTTTCATCAACTCTAGTAGCGATAAAAATGTAATGACCAAAGTCGATCTATCTTCATACGGAAATAGATTAAAAAAGCTTGAGCTTCCTCCTGCTAATTTTAGCACCCCCATCACAGCTTTCATTTGATCTTTTATGGAAACATCGTGCCTAGTGATTTTAGTTGTTAAAGGCGCCTTTAGATGTTTTCGTCTAAGCATTTTCTGAAAAGCACCGACCATATCAAACACATTTACAGACGTTTCAAATAACGCTAATTGTTCTGCTGGTGCAAATGCTGAAAGGTCCGCTGGTGGCCTTGTAAAATATTGCGCACGAGAAGATTCTAAATCTTTTAAATTCACTGCAGCATCTTTAAATTTTCTATATTCAATTAAGCGGGCAACGAGCTCTTCACGTGGATCGGGCTCATCCATGTCGAATTCCGTTTCATCTAACTCCCCTTCATGGATTGGTAATAGCATCTTACTCTTGATCGCAAGTAAAGATGCTGCCATAACTAAATATTCACTTGCTTCATTCAATTCAAGTACTTGCATTGCACGAATATGCTCCATATACTGAGCCGTAAGCTCGGCCATTGGAATATCATATATATCAATTTCCAAGCGATGAATTAAATGTAATAATAGATCGAGAGGTCCTTCAAAGGCCTCGAGTTTTACTTCATATGACATAGTCAACCACCTGACAGTTTATGTTCAAAATTCAGTATAGAGGAATGGTGTTCGAAATGCATCCGATGTACCACCCATTATTTGTCCAGTTTCTAACATATTTCAATGGCAATCAAGATTACTTTGAATGTCACGAAGTGTTAGAGGAGTATTGGAAAGAAATAGCTCCTAGAGATAAAACACACCCCTTAACAGGCTGGATTCAACTAGCGACTGGCCTATACCATTGGCGCCGAGAAAATTTTAGTGGTGCCAAAACAATCTTAAAAAAAGCATATATTACTTTAGAGCAGTCCGTCAATTCTTCATTTATGGAAGAAGTGGACGGTATAGCAATTTTACACTTTATGCAACAAGCACGAAATGCAGTAGAAAAAAAAGAGCCTTTCCAAAAATTTATTCTACCTATTACCTCAAAGACTCTAGAGAAGCAAGTTCTCACATCAATCGCCCTATTGAAAGAAACAGATGATCATTACCTACAACATAAGCATATGCTACGTGACCGCTCGGATATTCTCCTAGCGAGAGACGAAAAAAGAAGAAGCAGACATTAAATTTCTTTGTCTGCTTCTTCTAGCATCGCTTTACATTTCTGTATGAACGGTGCAGTTTGATCACAAGCCGCAATCACACAATCCATATCCATTTTAGAAAGCTGTTTAACCATCTCTTTACCGAGTCCCTCACCTCTATGTGAAGGGTCAACCGATATATGTCTAACAATCCATTCGCCATCAGCAATTTCTACGCCAACTAAACCAATAAAGTCATCCTCTTGTTTCCATAAAAACAGTTGCCAGTTTGGATCTGTATCATATTGTCGAATTGTTTCTTGTAGTAATTTCAGATCTTTTTGATCTGGCATAAATGACAAGAGCCCCATCGCAATTTTTTCGCATGCTTTCTTATAACGACATAACATTTATATGATCCCTCTTTTTGCCTTTAAGTATCTTTCAACATCCTACACGAAAAGCAAAAATTACGCAAATAGATTCACATTATTTACCTAGACTAGGTGGAGCAATATAAAGCCAATAAATAACGCCCCATGCAGTTGTTAATATTAGGAATAATAGAAGTAATAGTATATTACTTTTCTTCACTTAACGATTTACCTCCTTCCCAATCGTTAGAGGAAGGTCAAGCTTCACAAGATCTTCATAACTTTCGCGCTTCACAACTAATTGATGCGCGCCGTTTTCCGCAAAGACGACAGCCGGTCTTGGTATACGATTATAGTTACTCGCCATTGAATAACCGTACGCTCCTGTACAGAACACAGCCAAAATGTCCCCTGATTCTGCTTTTGGCAACGCAATATCCTCAATTAGTTTATCACCAGACTCACATAACTTACCAGCAATTGTATAGGTGTTAACTAATTTGTCATTCATTTTATTAGCAATGACAGCTTCATATTTGGCATCATAAAGAGCTGGACGTATATTATCGGACATTCCACCATCAACCGCAAGATAATTTCTCGTATTAGGAACTTCCTTTTGAGAACCGACTGTATAAAGTGTAGTACCAGCGTCTCCAACTAAAGAACGGCCTGGTTCAATCCAAATTTCAGGCATCGGCATTGAAAAAGTAGCTATCTCTTGTTGTACTGCTTGTATCATATCATCTACATAAACTGCTGGTTGCAGTGGTGTGTCCTCTTCTGTATAACGAATTCCGAATCCTCCACCTAGATTTAATACTTGGCTTATGAAGCCTGATTCTTTATGCCATTCGCCCATTTTATCGCTAATTTTTTTTGCTGCTAAGCTAAATGCGGCAGTATCGAAGATTTGTGATCCAATATGACAATGCATCCCTTGTAATTCTAGATATGCGTGATTTTGCAATAGTGCAAATGCACGATCTGCTTGTCCATTATTTAAATCAAAACCAAATTTAGAGTCTGCTTGACCTGTTGTAATAAAGTCATGCGTATGTGCCTCTACTCCTGGAGTTACACGGATTAGGACATGCATTTTTTGTTGACGTGCTACAGATAATTGTTTTAGGGCATCAATTTCATCAAAATTATCAATTACAATGCAACCAATTTTCGAATCGAATGCAAGATTTAGTTCATCCAAGCTTTTATTATTACCATGGAAATGGATACGTTCACTTGGGAAACCTGCTTTTAAAGCTGTATAAAGCTCGCCACCTGAAACAACATCGACTGATAACCCTTCTTCAGCAGCTAATTGATAAATCGCTATGCTTGAAAACGCCTTACTAGCATAAGCAACTTGAGCTTGAACATCTGCATTTTTGAAAGTATTAATAAAGCCTTGCGCACGCTCACGGAAAAGCGCTGTATCGTATACGAATAAAGGTGTACCGTATTTTTTTGTTAAGTCAATTGCGTCTACTTGTCCAATTGATAAATGACCATTTTCAGTTACGTTTTGCGTTCCATATAAATGCATTCAAATCTCTCCCTTTACCCGATCACCCAAAAGAATTAACGGAATTTTCTATAACTAATTGAACTTTATCATAGAAAGAGAAAAGTATGCAATGGCACATCATGAACGTTTTCGCTGTTTTGCACCTACAATATACGGTCTTAAAGCATCGCTCGTCATAGGGAATCGTATGAATATACGTAAAAATGCTTGTGGGAAGAACGGAACAACTGGCCACATATAAGGTACTTTCATTGGTCTTAACGAACAAACATATAAGAAAAGCCCTAATATACCTAGGAAGAATCCATTAACTCCGAGCCATGCGGTGATGAGTAGCAACACTATCCTAAATACTTTTATAGTGATACTCAATTCATACGAAGGAATTGCAAATGTGAAAATAGCGGTAATAGCGGAATATAGTACAACTTCCGGTGAAAATAGTCCAACATCAATTGCAATTTGCCCGATAACGACAGCTGCGATTAATCCCATCGCAGTTGATAGGGGGGTTGGGGTATGAATGGAGGCAAGCCGCAAATATTCTATCCCTGCATCTGCTAGTAATATTTGGAGTAGTATCGGTATGGCGGATTTCTTATCTATTCCAATGAAATCTAAAAATGTTGGAATTAAATCTTGATGCTTTATTAACAAATACCAAAAAGGTAATAATATGAGGCTTAAAAAAGTACCAGAGAACCTTAAGAATCGAACAGCTGTCCCAATAAAAGGCGCTTGGCGATATTCCTCTGCATGTTGTAAATGATGAAAAAAGGTCACTGGTACTAAAATAACAGAAGGTGACGTATCAACTATAATTGCGATATGACCTTCCAATAAATGAGCGGCAGTAATATCAGGTCGCTCCGTATAACGTACAAATGGTAGTGGATGGAAACCTTGTTTAAATAACCATTCCTCTAGAGATTTATCCGCCATAGTTAAACCATCGTGTTGAATTTTCTTTATACGCTGACGAATATAATCTAGATGTTTTTCATTCGCAATGCCTTTCATAAAGACGATTGCTGTATCGGTTTTCCCTTTATCAGAAATTTGATGTAGTTCAAAACGTAATGTTGCATCACGAATACGTCTTCTTATAAGGCCTGAATTTTGCACAATATTTTCTGTAAAACCATCACGTGACCCTCTAATAACTTTTTCATTATCAGGTTCTTCAGGTTGTCTTCCAGGATAAGCCCGTAAATCTGCTATAAAAGCATAGCCAGATGGTGTGATAAACGCCACCTGGCCCCCTAATATCGCAGTTAATAGTTGTTGCTGATTCGCCATCGGTTCCCATGCAAAATATGGAAAACAAAATTGAAAGAATTCTGGCTCTGTTTCAGGTGTATATCCTTCAATCTCTTGAGTCGGTTGGATATTCACAAGAATTTCTGTGAAGTTGGCACTATCGATGAGCCCATTAATATAAATAGAGAACACCGGCATTTTGTATAAATGCAGATGCTTCATCCCTATATCAAAGCTCTCACTTTCACCGAATTTTGAAATCATAAACTTTTCTGCTTCTTCTATACTCGCGAAAATGGGTTTTTGTTCTTCAGTCATTTTTTTGCCGCCTTTTCTAATCCTTTCAATTGGCCTGGTGCTAGCCAAACTTTCAATTGTGATAAAATACGTTTTTCTAGTCGCGATACTTGCACTTGTGAAATGCCAAGTCTCTCAGCAATTTCACTTTGAGTACAATCTAAGTAATAGCGTAAATAAATTACAGATTGTTCCCTTTTACCAAGTCGCGTTAAAATATCTCGAAGTGGTATATGCTCAAAAGGCCTTTCGGAGGTAGCATCTCTCATCTGGTCCATTAATGTAATTGGATCGCCATCACTTTCAAATAATTGTTCATGCAATGATGCAGGGTCCCTTAAAGCATCCGAAGCCATTGCTATTTCATCAGTTGTGACTTCCAACAAATTAGCCAATTCCTTCATGGTAGGGGGTCTTTCATTGATTTTAAGAAAATCATCTGAGGCATGGCGAATTTTATAGTTAAGCTCTCTAATAGATCGGCTTACTTTGACCATACCATCATCCCGTAAGAATCGCTGGATTTCACCAATTATCATAGGTACTGCGTATGTTGAAAATTTCACTTGATATGACAGATCAAATTTATCAATTGACTTCATCAAGCCAATACAACCTATTTGAAAAAGATCCTCTAAATCTGCCCCGCGTGATGCAAAACGCTGTACGATTGACCAGACAAGGCGAGTATTACCCTCTACCATCTCTTTTCTAGCGTTAACATCGCCAGCTTGAGACTGTAATATAAGCTCTCGCATTTTCTCCTGTGTTAGCAATATGGAAGAGGCTTGTGGTTTAGATGTCATTTTCTCACCTAGTAGCAAACGGTGTACCTACTGGTTGAAATTGCTTCTTGAAGGTGACCGTTGTCCCTTTCCCGCGCTCGGATTTAACAGATAACTGATCTGTGAAGCTTTCCATAATTGTAAAGCCCATACCAGAGCGATCCATTTGCTGCTTTGTCGTATATAAAGGTTCCATTGCTTGCTCTACGTCTTCAATTCCGCATCCTTTATCAGAAATCGTCACAGTCACTTCGCGGTCAACACGAGTCGCATATACAGTTACAACGCCTGTACGATTTTCCTCATAGCCATGAATAATTGCATTTGTAACTGCTTCTGAAATGACAGTTTTCACCTCAGACAATTCCTCAATCGTCGGATCTAGCACTGTCATAAAACTTGTCATCGCCATACGCGCTAGTGCTTCATTTTCACTGACCGCTAAAAACGATAAAGTCATTTCATTATCCATTCAAAATCCCCCCTAAAGTTCGAATTACTTGATCTTCTGTACCTTGCCAAATATATTTGGACAACCCTGAAAACTGAAAAATTTTCTGCATTGTAGCAGAAGGATTTAAGATGACGGTTTGTCCGTTGATTGGCGCCAAATCACGCATTCTTCCTAAAATCAAACCAATACCAGCGCTATCCATAAACTGTAAGTCACTTAAGTTCCAAACAATTGCGTGAACGCTACCTTGGTAAATTGCTTGTGAAATTTCTTCTCGAATACGATTTGCAGCGTGATGGTCTAAATCACCTTGTAAACGAATAACGGCAATGCCATCCACTGTCAATTGAATTAATTGTTGCATAGTCATACCTCCTTTTCACAAGCATATTCCACATTTGTTTTACGTTATCCTCTCTCATGACAATTTAAGAAGAAACCTTCTAAAATTAGAACTAAATCGACAGTAAATGGATGTCATCTTTATCCATAAGTATTGGAGATTCAAGGGATTTTTAATCAACTAAAAATACCAATTCAAAAAAAAGTAATTTAGTATGGGAGAAGAAGGGCAGATATCAAATAATAGTCTCCTTATTCGAGAAAATAATCTATTTACTCATCCCTACTAGTTATTCTCTTTCATTAAATAGAATTTTTGTCTCTACAAAGTTATCTATTGCATATTTTTTATCATATAAGCCACAAAAAAAGCTGTTACACATAAAAATGAGTAACAGCCTTTTAATAAATTATTTTGTAATGATAGCCTCGATTAATTTCGGTACTTGAGGTGCTTCTTTGGCAATTTTGATATGTGTATAGATCTTATCAATCACTGTTGAGACGTCTTCTCTGTTAGCATAAATTGTTACGAGAGAGTCACCTTGCATTACTTTATCGCCGACTTTTTTGCGTAGCATTAAACCAACCGCTAAGTCTATAGTTGATTCTTTCGTAGCACGACCCGCACCTAAAAGCATAGCCGCAGTTCCAACTTCATCAGCTTCAATGAATGATATAAAACCATCTTCTTTTGCAGGTACTTCAAAAGTATATTTGGCTTGAGGTAACAATGAAGTATCATCTACAACTGCTGGGTTACCACCTTGTCCTTTAATAAACTGCTTGAAGATTTCTAAAGCGCTACCATTTTCAATAACTTCTAATAACTGTCCGCGAGCTTCTTCGATTGTTTTCGCATGACCACCTAGAACGACCATTTGACTGCCAAGCGTTAAGCAAAGCTCTGTTAAATCTTCAGGACCTTCTCCTCGTAATGTCTCTATTGCTTCTTTTACTTCTAATGCATTACCAATCGCAAATCCAAGCGGTTGGCTCATATCAGAAATAATAGCCATTGTGTTACGACCGACATTGTTACCAATTTGGACCATTGCGTGTGCTAAATTCTTAGCATCTTCTACAGTCTTCATGAAAGCACCTTCACCCGTTTTCACATCAAGCACAATAGCTTCTGCACCAGCAGCAATTTTTTTACTCATAATTGAGCTCGCGATCAATGGGATACTACTTACTGTCCCAGTCACATCTCTAAGTGCATATAATTTTTTGTCGGCAGGTGTTAAGTTTCCTGTTTGACCAATAACTGCTAATTTAATGTCATTTACTTGCTCAATAAATTGTTCTGTCGTCAATTCAACATGGAATCCTTCAATTGCCTCTAATTTATCGATAGTGCCTCCTGTATGACCTAAACCGCGTCCACTCATCTTCGCAACAGGAACGCCTACAGCTGCTACTAGAGGACCTAATACTAACGTCGTTGTATCACCAACGCCGCCTGTGGAATGCTTATCCACTTTAATACCTTCGATTTTAGAAAGGTCAATTTGATCTCCCGACTCAACCATTGCCATTGTCAAATCTGCACGTTCACGATCATTCATATCCTGAAAATAAATTGCCATTAATAAGCTACTTGCTTGATAGTCTGGAATAGAACCATTTGTATAACCTTCAATGAAAAAACGAATTTCTTCAGTAGTCAATTCTCCACCATTACGTTTTTTTTCAATAATATCAACAATTCTCATATTATTTCTCCCTCACTTACTTTATATTTGATAAAAAACTTGTGCCGAACTCAGGTAATTTTACATTGAAATTTTCTGCGACAGTGGCACCTATATCCGCAAATGTGAGTCTTAATGGTAATTCATGACCTTCTTTAAAGCGTGGTGAATAAGCGATTAATGGTACATATTCACGAGTATGGTCACTTCCTGGGAAAGTTGGATCGTTTCCGTGGTCTGCAGTTATTATTAATAAATCTTCTTCCGTTAACGCTTCCAAAACTTCTGGTAAACGACGGTCAAATTCTTCTAAAGCTTCACCATAGCCAATTGGATCTCGGCGGTGACCATAGGCTGCGTCAAAGTCTACTAAATTTAAGAAAGATAAACCATGGAAATCCTTACGAACCACTTGTGATACCTTATCCATACCATCTGTATTGTCTTTTGTACGGACTGCTTCTGTTACACCTTCATTATTAAAAATATCAGAGATTTTACCTAGAGCGATGACATCAAAATTAGCATCTTTTAATTCATTCATAACCGTACGACCAAATGGTTTTAACGCATAATCATGACGATTCGATGTACGTTCAAAGTTACCTGGAGTTCCAATGAAAGGACGAGCAATTACACGACCTACTAAAAATTCAGGTTGTAAAGTCAATTCACGGGCGATTTCACAAATTTTATACAACTCATCTAATGGAACAATTTCTTCATGTGCTGCGATTTGTAAAACTGGATCAGCAGATGTATAAACGATAATTGCGCCTGTTTTCATATGCTCTTCACCGTAATCATCAATCACTTGCGTACCACTCGCTGGCATATTACAAAGTACTTTGCGACCAATACGTTCTTCTAATTGTCCTATTAATGTTTGTGGGAAGCCTTCAGGATACACTTTGAATGGTTTATCGATATTCAAACCCATAATTTCCCAATGACCTGTCATTGTATCTTTACCCACCGATGCTTCTTGCATTTTACCGAAATAAGCTATAGGTTTTTCTACAGGAGTAATCCCAGGTAACTCACGGATATTCGATAAACCTAATTTCCCCATATTAGGCATAGTTAAGCCATTCATTTTTTCAGCTATATGACCTAATGTATCTGCACCTACATCACCGAATTTTTCGGCATCAGGTGCTTCTCCAATACCTACTGAGTCCAGCACTATTAAGTGAATGCGTTTAAATGATTTTGTGTTCATTTGTGTTCCTCCTCTATATTTACACTCATTTTACCAAACTATACGAAAAAATGAATGTCAGACCTCTGACATTTGGATTTTTTTTATGCACGTGGATGAAACTGCTTATAAACTTCTGATAATCGTGTCTTACTAATATGAGTATAAATTTGTGTCGTTGAGATATCAGCATGTCCAAGCAACTCTTGAACCGCGCGTAGATCAGCACCATTTTCAATTAAATGCGTCGCAAAAGAATGGCGTAAAATATGTGGTGTAATCTCTTTATCTATACCCGCTTTCTCTGCATAATCCTTCATTAATTTCCAACAAAATTGTCGTGTTAAGCGATCTCCTCTTTGGCTGATAAAAAAGGCGGCCTCTGATTTATGTAACTTATCTTCTAGTATTGGTCTACCGTTTTCTAAATATGCCTTGCATGCTTCTATAGCTGTTCGTCCAAGCGGAATAATACGTTCTTTACCACCTTTACCAAAAACCCTTACGAAGCCCATCGTAATATGAACATCTTCTAAATTCAATGCAATACATTCACTAATTCGCATACCACTTGCATATAACAATTCAAGCATCGTTTGATCTCGAATTCCTTGTGGTTTTGCAAGATTTGGCATAGCAATTAAGTTATCAATTTCTTCAATCGATAAAATTTTCGGTAATTTTTTCTCTAGCTTCGGCATTTCTAAATGTACTGTCGGATCCCCACTAGCTCTTTTTTCTCTTAACAAAAATTGGTGAAATGAGCGGATTGATGATATATGCCTTGAAATAGTACGAGCAGATTTACCCGATGTTTTTAGCGTCTGTAAATGATGAAGTATATTCAATCTGTCTATTTCATCAAAATTTTCTACACCTTGGCTTACGAAAATATTCTTAGTATATGCAATAATATCTCTTTTATATGATTGTAATGTGTTGTCAGAAAGCTGGCGTTCAACACGTAAAAAGTGTAAATAATCTTGAGTAGCATCTAATATATCTTGGTTCATTTTGGTACCTCCTTAAAAATAGGTAAATAAAAAAGGACAGCACCTCCGCCATCCTTTGTTTGTAAGCTATAAACTTATGATTGATTGCTATTGTTTTCTGATTCTTTATCATGACAACGCCAGCAAATACCGTGAAATGTTAGCCTATGGTCTTTAACAATAAAATTCCATCTTTTTTCAACGACTGCTTCTACATCTTCAAGTAAATCCTCTTGAATTTCATCAACAGCACCACATTCGATACACACGAGGTGATGATGGAAGTGAGCAGCTCCTTCTTGACGTAAATCATAACGAGATACGCCATCACCGAAATTAATTTTATCGACAATCTTAAGCTCTGTTAAAAGCTCTAATGTTCGATACACGGTTGCAAGTCCAATTTCTGGTGCTTTTTCTTTAACAAGTAAATAGACATCCTCAGCACTAAGGTGATCTTCCTCATTCTCTAAAAGCACTCTTACCGTCGCTTCACGCTGCGGCGTCAGTTTGTAGCTCGCACCATGTAATTGTTTTTTTATTCGATCAATACGGCTTTCCATACGACGCCCCCCTAAACTTCTTACATTATACCAAAAAGTCAATTCTCATTACAAGATTGAATTGATTGTAATTATAATAATTGTAATTTGATAATTATTTTAATTTATAAATAAAGTGAATTGCAAGTAATTCAACCACAAAAATTACTAGAGTGACGATGAGTACTACTATTACACGCGGTAAAATTGGTAACTTCTTCCTTATAGCGTAAACTGGTTCAGGTACAAGTACTATACAAAACACCAATAATACTATACTGTAAAGCAATTGAAAAGGAAACCACCATGCAGCATATGACCAAAATGCATTTTGTGTGTCTATTAAATAACCTGCACTGTATCCAAAAAATGCCGATTTTAATACAACAACAACCCTTGTCACATGTCTTAAATAATTATGAGATGCAAGCAACGAAACAATAGCAAATGGAATGACAACTGGCAGTAAAGATCGCCAAATAGATGGCTTCCCTTGTAGAAGTACTCTACTATCCAATTTACGAATGAGCCATTCTGCTTGTTCAACAGTAGAAAGTTGCAACAGTAAAATTCCTCCGATAAAGCCAATTGCAATAACTAAAAAAAAGTAAATAATTTGAAATGATCGGTTCATATAGGTCACCTTCCTTTACTTCGTACAACCTATGCTCGTCCCGACCTATTTCATAACTTCTTTTATAAGATATTTTTCATCCACATAATTGCAAACACTGTTTTAGCATCGTAGATTCTTTCTTCACGAATCATTTGTTCAGCTTCTTCTAACGTAACTTCTAATAATTCGACAAATTCATCCTCATCTAGCTCAGCCGGATTCTCAATTCTATATAAATCTCTCGCCGCATATATATGAATAACTTCATCTGCAAAGCCCGGAGATGTGGCAAAAGATTGAACAAACGTGAAATTCTTTGAGCCATAGCCTGTTTCTTCTTCTAACTCGCGGATAGCAGTATATTCTGGCTTTTCGCCTTTTTCTAATTTACCCGCTGGAATTTCGATAATACTACGCTCTAAAGGTTTGCGATATTGCTCCACAAGAACAATTTTACCTTTGTTTGTAATTGGTATAATAGCTACTGCTCCTGGATGATTCACTAATTCTCTAGTTGATGTGTTACCGTTTGGTAATGTGACTTCATCTACTTTAACTGAAATAACGCGGCCTTCAAAAATCTTTTTAGAATTAATCGTTTTTTCTTCAAATTTTTTCATAATAGCAATCCTCTCCGTTGTGCTTTTGTTATTAAACATTGTACCATTATCATATGAGGAGTGATATTTTTGAAGAGTAGAAAGTTAGGTAATAGCGAATTAATTACTTCAGAAATTGGTCTTGGTTGTATGTCTCTACCAACTGACGAACAGACTGCGAAATGGGTGGTAGATGCAGCTGTGGATCAAGGTATTACCTATTTCGATACAGCGGACTTATATGATAAGGGCATTAACGAAGAACTTGTTGGCAAAGCGCTTAGCAGTAAACGACAAGATATAATATTAGCCACTAAAGTGGGAAATGTTTGGAATAAGGACGGAGAAAGTTGGCACTGGGACCCTTCAAAGAAAAGTATCGAACGCCAAGTAAAAGAAAGCTTGCGTCGCTTACAAACAGATTATATTGACTTATACCAACTACATGGTGGAACAATTGAGGACCCGTGGGATGAAATAATTGATGCATTTGATAACTTAAAAAATAAAGGAGTCATTCGATCATACGGTATTTCATCAATCCGACCAAATGTAATTAAGGAATTTTTACCAAATAGTGATGCAGTTTCTGTCATGATGCAATATAGCTTATTAGACCGCAGACCAGAAGAATGGTTTGAAGTACTAGAAGAAAATAATGCATCCATTGTAACCCGAGGTTCTTTAGCAAAAGGGTTATTGACAAATGATTGGTTAAAACGTTTAGCAAAAGCGGATGGCTACCAAGCTTATAGCCAAGACAATCTTCAAGCTACTCTCGAAGAATTGGAAAACAATACAAAAGATGTACATGCAGCAGCACTTGCTTATGTATTACAGTCACCTATTGTAGCCTCTGCAGTAATTGGCGTAAGTTCAAAAGAACAATTGGAAGATACAATTAAAGCTTATAATAAAGCGCAATCTATTGATGTTAAAGAGCTAGGTAAACTAACAAAAGTAGATACGTATAATACACATCGTTAAACTTGAAAGAAGGATCCCACATTGCGGACCCTTCTTCGAAATAAATCCAAGCACTTAAATTGCATCTTAAATTTTATATTTGTCTTTTATAGAAAGAATAGCTCTTTTAAATGTATATTACTAACCATTTTCATGAAACCCCTTAGAACCTCATACAATGAATTTTGTATTAATAGAGCCGTCAAAGCAAAAGGTGTCTGTAATATAAAACCCAATATTAAGTAGCCCCCTATTTGCTTGGGAGTGATTAAATTTTCTAGCATTAATCTTCTAATACTAAACAGACAAAATGGTATTAAGATAACCATAGCCGTAATGACACCAGGTACATATCTTTGAAAGATTATACTTTGCACTACATGCCCTATTCCGTTTGCAAGAAACACGCCAGCAACTAACAATGTAAAGAACTTTATCGGTTGTATTCCTACAAATCGTTTATTGGTAACCACCATCACACAGCCAATCAATACAATAACCCATAATAAAATAAATGCGATCACGAATTCTTCAGTAGAAACTGAAAATGGTAATTTCGCAGTAAAATCTGCAACCGTTAATATTTCCTCCAAATCATGAAATCAATTATGCCTCGGCATAATTGCGTCCGGAATCGGCTTTGTGCTTGCACAAAGAACTCCTTTCCGATTCCGTGACATCCGCCGGAGGCTTTAACTTCTTTCAGCGGGTGTTTGGACACCCACTGAAAAGCAGCTTAAATCCGCATTCATCTCACCACCTATAGAGGTGGGAGACTTCTGCTGAAAGAAGTTAAAAAAACAATAGGAAAAATCCATATGAGCATTCGAATTTTCGAAACTTCTATACTTCACCCCTGTTATTTATAAGATATTCATAAGTTACCTATGTAAAAAACGGATTCATTTAGTAATCATTTTGCACAAAATTTCTCTCCCGTTTTATACAAAATAAAAAGCAGCTCTGAAAAAAACTTTCAAAACTACCTTTTATATCAAACCACATAACTTGCTAAGCTCTTTTAAATAATCAACATTTCAATAACTCAATTAAATAGTTAACTTACTACATTTGTATAACATTGAACATAAAAAATCGTCTATTAACTATTAAATTTATAGCCTTTATCGCCATACTCATTGAGTAATTCTTCAAACGATTTATTCTTTTCACGTTGCTTACGTTCAAACGCTAATTTAGCATCTCGTTCTTCCTGAGCAGCTTGTTCTTTTGCGATGAGGTCTTTTTTAGCGATTTTTAATTTCTCTAACATATCACCATTAAGTTGGTCTTTTAATGTTAATCCCTCGTCTTTTAAAGAGTATTGTTGTACTGGTTGTTGTCTTTGTTGTTTTTTCTTTTTAGCCATTTCCAATCTCCTTCTTACGTTCTTTTTACGATTGTTGCAACACCTTGACCTCCACCAATACAGAGTGTAGCAAGACCTGTTTTAGCATCTCGCTTCTCCATTTCATGGAGTAGCGTTACTAATATTCTAGCACCACTTGCTCCAATTGGGTGACCTAAAGCAATTGCACCTCCATTAACATTTAATTTCTCATGGTCAAATTGTAATTCTCGGTCAACTGCAATCGATTGTGCAGCAAATGCTTCATTCGCTTCAATTAAGTCAATCTGCCCTAACTCTAGCTGCCCTCTCGTTAAGGCCTTTTGTACTGCTTTCACCGGACCACTCCCCATTACAGCTGGATCAACGCCTACACTGGCGTTTGAGACAACTGTTACGAGTGGTTTAATACCCAACTCGTCAGCTTTTGCTTTGGACATTACAACAAGTGCGGCTGCACCATCATTAATACCAGAAGCATTACCTGCTGTTACAGATCCTTCTTTCTTAAACGCTGGTCGTAACTTGCCTAAATTTTCAGCTGAAGTTCCTGGTTTTACATATTCATCTGTATCGAATATGATTGGCTCTCCCTTACGCTGAGGAATTTCTACTGGAACAATTTCTTTTTTAAATTTACCCTCTTCTACCGCTACTGCGGCTCTCTCTTGAGAACGTGCTGAGAAGTGATCTTGTTCCTCACGGGAAATTGAATATTGGTCACACAAATTTTCAGCTGTAATCCCCATATGATAATCGTTAAATGCACACCATAAACCATCAGCAATCATACTATCAACTACCTTTTGATCGCCCATACGGAATCCTTCACGTGCATTTTTCAACAAATATGGTGCTTGACTCATATTTTCCATTCCACCTGCAACGATAATATCTGAGTCGCCTGAGATTATTGCTTGAGTCGCTAAATGGACCGCTTTAAGACCTGACCCACAAACTTTATTTATCGTTAAGGCAGGAACTTCTTGTGAAAGGCCTGCGAAAATAGCTGCTTGCCGAGCTGGATTTTGCCCTAGACCAGCTTGTAAGACATTACCCATAATCACTTCATCTACTTGTTCAAAAGGCACCCCTACCTTTGACAATGCTTCTTTAATAACAATTGCACCCAGTTTTGTTGCTGGAACATCCTTTAACGCTCCTTGAAAACTCCCAATAGCTGTACGTACAGCGCTCACAATTACAACTTCAGTTGTCATAATTATTCCCCCTTGTTTAAGTATAAAAATATTTGCTAATATGTACATCCCTTCCTTACAATGGAATATAGGAGGGGATGTTATGTTCAGTTTACCAAATAATGCGACAATTATCGAGGTAGGTCCCAGAGATGGCTTACAAAATGAAAAAAACTCAATTGAGACTAAAGTGAAGCTTGATTTCATTAAATGCTTGCAGAATGCAGGCATTAAAGAAATGGAGTTAACTTCTTTTGTTTCACCAAAATGGGTGCCGCAAATGGCAGATGCAGAAGAAATAGTTAAGAATACTGCTAAAGTGGGCAGACAATTTGTATTAGCACCGAATGCTACAGGGGTGGAACGTGCGGTGGAAACTGGTGCAGAGGCAATTGCCGTTTTCGTTGGGGTTAGTCATACATTTAATAAAAAAAATATTAATAAAAATACTGAAGAAGCCATGGTTAGTTTAGCACCTGTCGTGGCAAAACTGAAAGAGCAAGGGAAATTTGTACGCGCTTGTATATCAACAGCGTTTTATTGTCCATATGAAGGAAAGATTGAAGTTGAAGATACAATTGCTTTATGTAAAGTATTTGCGAGTTGGGGTATAAATGAGTTAAGTGTTGCAGATACAATTGGCATGGCCAATCCTGTAGAAAGTTACACACTATTTAAGCGTTTGAAAGAAGAATTACCTGAGTTACTCTTGACTGCCCATTTTCACGACACACGAAAAATGGCGTTAGCAAATATATTTGCTGCACTACAAGCTGGTGTAGACAGATTTGATACATCAGCAGGTGGTCTTGGTGGTTGTCCTTTTGCGAAAGGTGCTACAGGAAATGTTGCAACAGAGGATGTTGTACATATGCTAGAAAGTATAGGAGTTCACACAGGGATTGACGTTGAAAAAGTTTGCGAAGCGGCAAGAATTGTCGAACCATTAATTTCCGGAACAATCGACAGTGGTCAGTTCCGGCTCTTTAAGCAAAAGTAGAGGAGTGATGAATGATCATGAAAAAACGATTGCTTTGGATTTTAGGACTTATTTCGGGTACTCTTGGTGCCATTACGGCGATTTTCGGCTACTTATTTTCAAGTCGCATTATGTATATGAAAAACAAAGATGCAGCCTTCATATTACAACGGGAAAAGGAAGCAAAGCGTTTTGACGAAGTTTGGTTTGAGCATGTAAATAAGGAAGAAATGTGGGTCGATTCCCCAAATGGCTATTCAATTAAAGCCATTCACTTCCAACCTTTACAAACTAATAACACTATAATTGTTTGCCATGGTGTTACGGAAAATAAAATTAATTCCGTAAAATACGCTCGTCTTTTCGAGCGCTTAGGCTTTAACTCAGTCGTTTATGATCATCGTAGACATGGTGACTCTGGGGGTAAAACAACAAGCTACGGTCATTATGAAAAATATGATTTACAAGCGGTTATGAAGACTTTGAAGCAAAAATTAGGTGGCGAAGGTATAATTGGTGTACAAGGAGAATCTATGGGTGCTGCTACTACATTATTATACGCTGGCACATTAGAGGATGAAGCCGACTTCTACATTTCTGATTGCGCCTTCTCTGACTTTTCAGAGCAATTATACTACTTAATGATGAAACAAACACCACTACGTAATAGTATAGCCATTAAACTCGCAGGTGTTTTCTTAAGAATGCGTGATGGATACTCCTTAAAGAGTATCTCACCTAAAGAGGCTGTAACTAGAATTGAAAAGCCTGTCTTGTTTATTCATAGTCTCCCAGATGACTTCATCTTACCTGAAATGACAATTGAAATGTATAGCTTAAAACCTGGCCCTAAAAAGTTAAAACTTTTTGATGTAGGTCCTCATGCACAATCCTTTAATATGAACCCAGAAGCCTATGAACTGTTAATAGCTGATTTCTTAAAAGAATTTGTCTTTAAAGATACAGACAAAAAAATAGCACTCAACTGAGTGCTATTTTTTATTTACTGCTTAATTTATTCATTGAGTTCATCATTTGTTTGATTTGTTTTTCAGACGGTTTACGTCCCATTTGAGACATCATTACTCGTAGCATTTGTTCGTTAATCGGTGGGTTGTCTTTTAAGTACTTCATCATATATTGACGGGCAACAAAGAAACCGATAGCTATTCCTGCTATTAATGCCACGATAACAAGTATAATCCATAACGTAGTATTCACTGGTTTTCCTCCTCCAAGTTTCTTATGCGAGAAAACTATCTCCAACAAGGATTATACAATAAAAAACCACTACATACTACTGTTTGACAAGATTTATCGTCTTTCGTGCGAATGGAATTTAAGCGGTTTTAACCAACCACATTCCATTTCATCTTTATTAAATCCGATAAAACAATCACTTAATTTTGATAATGTTGCAAATAAATCTAACTCGAGCATGCGTGACCCAACACAGACAACAGCTATGTAGTAAGGAAAAATATCAATTTGGATTTCCCCTTTAAATTCATTCATCAAAAAGATTTGGTGATCCTTTGTTTGAATGCCAGAAAAGCTATTACCTAGTTGATGTTGGATAATGTGTTCAATTTGCACCATATCCAAAGGCTCACATAAGTAGGAGATTTCTTGCGTCGGATGTATTGCATGCTCATACGTATTTGAGGATTGAATGAAATCGAATAGTAAACGTTCTCTACCATAAACAAAAGCCTGATGTTTCTTTTTCACATGAAAGATTGAGTATACTCGCAAGATTACCACTCCTCTCTTGTAAACAGTATAGCAAACACTGCAAGAACATTTTGTCAATTGACGTCCGATTTAAAGCACTTTATTTGTCAAAAAAGAAAAAGTAGAGGAAAAAACCCTCTACTTTTCAATGTTAGCATTATTTTCTTAAGCAAATAATGCTTTTACTTTTGCAACTACATTTTCTACAGTGAAGCCATATTCTTTCATAACAATTTCACCTGGTGCACTCGCACCAAATTTATCAATTGCTAGAACATCACCTTCGAAGCCAGTATATTTATGCCAACCAAATGATGAACCCATTTCAATTGCTAAACGTTTTGTGATTGATCTTGGTAATACTGCTTCTTTATATGCAGCATCTTGAGCTTCAAAACGATCAAATGATGGCATAGAAACAACTGATACTTCAATACCTTCAGTAGCTAATTGTTTTTGAGCTTCAATAGCAAGGCTTACTTCTGAACCAGTCGCTAAAATTAGTGCATCAGCTACCTCTTTATTAGCTTTTGAAACAACATAAGCGCCTTTAGAAATGCCATCAGCTGCTAGTGAAGCTGAGTGATCTAACACTGGTAAGTTTTGACGTGAAAGAACTAAAACTGTTGGTTGATTTTTAGATGATACTGCTAATTTCCAAGCTTCAGCAGATTCGTTTGCATCCGCAGGACGAATAACAGTAAGATTTGGCATAGCACGTAATGCAGCTAGATGTTCAACGGGCTCATGTGTTGGACCATCTTCACCCACAGCGATACTGTCATGTGTAAATACATATGTTACAGGTAGGCCCATTAATGCAGATAAACGAATTGCTGGACGTACATAGTCACTGAATACGAAGAATGTCCCACCAAAGACGTTAACTCCACCATGAAGAGCCATACCGTTTAGAGCCGCACCCATTGCAAATTCACGAACACCGAACCAAATGTTACGGCCTTCTGGAGTTTCTGCTGAGAAATCGCCTGCATTTTTAATAGTTGTTTTATTTGAACCTGCTAAATCTGCACTTCCTCCAAAGAATGAAGGTGTATTTTTTGCAAGAGCGTTTATCACTTCACCAGAAGATGAACGTGTAGCAATAGATTTACCTGCTTCATAAACAGGGACTTCTGATGCGAAATCTTCTGGAAGCTCCCCATTCATCGCATTTACAAACTGTTCTGCAAGTGCAGGATATGCTTTTTTATAAGCTTCAAATTGTTCATTCCAAGTAGCTTCAGCAAGAGCACCTTGAACTTCAGCTGCTTGTTTAAATGTTGAATACACATCTTCAGGTACATGGAATGGTTCGTGTGGCCATGAATAGTGTTCTTTAGTAAGTTTTACTTCATCAGTACCTAATGGAGCACCGTGAGAGTCAGCTTTACCTGATTTATTTGGTGATCCGTAGCCAATAACTGTTTTTACTTCAATAATAGTAGGTTGGCCTTTATGTGCTTTTGCTTGTTCAATGGCTGCATTTATTGCTTTAATATCATTACCATCAGTTACATGAATGTAGTTCCAGTTATATGATCCAAAACGCTTTTGAATATTTTCAGAGAATGATTTATTCAAATCGCCATCTAAAGAGATGTCATTGCTATCATAAAGCACGATCAGTTTTTCAAGTTGTAAGTGACCTGCTAAAGAAATTGCCTCAGCAGCGACACCTTCCATCAAATCTCCATCACCACAAAGTGCAAACGTATAATGATCCACTACTTCATGTTCTGGTTTATTATAAACACCTGCTAAGTGGCTTTCCGCCATTGCCATACCAACAGCCATTGCAATACCTTGACCTAATGGGCCTGTTGTTGCCTCAACTCCAGCTGTATGACCGTATTCTGGGTGACCTGGTGTTTTAGAATCCCATTGACGGAAACTTTTGATTTCCTCCATTGGTAAACCATATCCACCTAAGTGTAATAAGCTATATAATAGCATTGAGCCATGACCGGCTGATAAAATAAAACGATCGCGGTTAAACCAGTTTGGGTTTGAAGGATTGTGACGAAGTTGTTTTGTCCAAAGAGTATAAGCCATTGGCGCAGCCCCCATTGGTAATCCTGGGTGACCTGAATTAGCTTTTTCAATAGCATCAATAGACAAAGTTCGAATTGTGTTAATAGCAAGCTGATCTGCTTGTTGAGTCATTTTTAGTAGACATCCTTTCTTAAGCTAAATATTGTACTATTACAGTGTAGTCAACATTCTTATATAAAACAATGCTTTCTATAAATTGTGCTTAATTTAAAAGATTATTCTTGTTTTGTTTTTGACGTAATTTCTCAGGAGTTACTTCATTTCCCTCTGGATCGAAAACGCGGACATTTTCAATTGTCTCACGCATTGAAGATCGGAATGTGTCTAAATACTCTTTGCGAAGTGCTGTTTGCTCCTTTGCTTCCTCTACAGTTAAGCCTTGTGATTTTGATTTTTTTGAAAGTACACTTATACGTTGTAATTTTTCTTTTGATAACATTGTTTTCTCACCTTTCATACAGACGTTAATACAAAGGTATGCAAAAAAGACCGCAAGCGCAAGCTTTTAGTCTTTTTTTTCCTCTTTTAACTCCATAAATCTACGATGAATCGTCGCTTTACTAACTTGGAAACCTAATCCTCTTAAAGTATCTGTAATTTCTTCAAACGTCATACCCTTTTGTCTAAGATGGATTATTTGTTCAATTGGAACATCTATTCGATCTCGGCCTTCAGGATTCCCTCGATCTTTTAAATTCTTTTCTGGTCTGTAGCCGTTCTGAACAGCTCTCCTCATCCCTCTGCGGATTTTAGCATTATGTAATTTACGTTGATACTCTTCTACAATTGCTAATATTTCTAACAACATAGCATCCATTTCATTTAATCGAACATGACCTGCATCACTTAAAGTAAAAATGTCTGTATTCGTTTTTTGCAATAAATGAAGTACCGCCATTCGACCATTCCCACGTCCTAAACGTGTTTCATCTTGTACAAACAGTGTTGGTTGATCATAGTCCTTTACACATTCGAGTAAATCAAGTAATCCTTCACGATCAATATCATATCCACTATGTCGATCTGAAAATACTTGAGCAACTTCATAGCCTTTACTAGCTGCAAATTCTCTTAACTCAATCTCTTGCCTTTCAAGCGAAGTATCTTGTGTATCTTTATCTGTACTAACACGGCAATAGAGTATTGCTATTTTTTGTTTCATTTTTTATCACTCGCCACTTCTATCCCTATATTTTGAACTTTAATATTATCATGTTCTGGAACTATTAGAGTATGTCCCGCATATATCGTATCGTCAATTAAATTGTTTTCATTCTTAACCTTTGATATCCATTCATGGTCAGCCATATTACCTTTATATCTATTCGCCAGAGAAATTAAAGTATCCCCGTCGTGAACTTTAATCTCTTTATATGATGTATTCGCACTATTTGCAACAACTAAAATTGATGTAAAGATTACGCAAACCCCAAAAAGCAATGTAATATATTGATATTTTTTTAACCAACTCATACTGATTCTCCCCTTCACTCGGATACCCGTTCGGAATATATGTTCTAAATATAAACAGAACACTTGTTTTTGTCAACGGCTTTTTCGAACTTATGTTTGCATTGTTTGTTCGCTAATGCTATACTATTATTAACTTTTACATAGTATGAGATAAAGAGGTGATTGGATTGAAAAAAGTATCGAAAAGACAAGAAGATATATTGTCTTTCATCAAAGAGGAAGTTCGCACTAAAGGATACCCGCCTTCCGTCCGTGAAATTGGTGAAGCAGTTGGTCTTGCATCAAGTTCTACAGTCCACGGACATCTTGCTAGACTTGAGAGCAAAGGACTAATTCGACGAGATCCAACGAAACCTCGTGCAATCGAAATATTAGATCAGCAAGACTCTACAATTGCAAAACAAGGCGTTGTACATGTACCACTAGTTGGTAAAGTTACTGCAGGCCTTCCTATTACAGCAATTGAAAATATTGAAGAATACTTCCCAATCCCAGATTCTTATGGAACAACTGAAGACCAAATTTTCATGCTTGAAATCATGGGTGAATCTATGATAGAAGCTGGTATATTAGATGGAGATTATGTAATCGTGAAACAACAAGCCACTGCGAATAATGGTGAAATTGTTGTAGCGATGACAGAGGACAATGAGGCAACTGTTAAGCGATTTTTTAGAGAAGAATCTTATTTCCGCTTACAGCCTGAGAACTCTTCTATGGAGCCAATTATTGTAGATCAAGTTTCCATTTTAGGTAAAGTAGTCGGTTTGTATCGAAACGTTTTATAAGAGACAACCATATAGGATTGTAAGAATCTTATTAATTTATTTGATTCTTACAATCTTTTTATATTACATTAATTAGGAATATATATATCTACTAATGTTACAAAGATGTTGATTTGCCTTCTGTAGAGTGCCAACCCTTCAGTGGCGTCCATTTGTTTTGCCACACCATTTTGTTAGAAGGGTTTTTTACTAGCACAAAGCGTGAAGAACGGTGACGCACTTCATTAAACTACTCTTGGCTAAAAACTTTCAGTTATAGACATCATATCTTGATAAATTGTCAAACAGTACAAAAAAAAGCAGCTTGAGGATATCTCCTTAAGCTGCTTAATTAACCCATTACGACGTTATTTTACATAGGAAAACTCACTATCAACACCATTTGACATTAATCTTATTTAAATTGAATCTCAAACGCACACACTCATAATATGCCCATCACTTTTCTGACTCAGACAAGCCAGTTCATGAAAATCATACATGTTATAAACTATTCCTTCATTTTCCAAGGTTTCTATCGCACGTAAAAATGCCTCACATGTTAACCCTAACCCCAAATTTTTCACATAACTCTCTTTACGAGTCCAAATGCATGTGAAAAGATCATCTCTTTTACTGGCTGGTGTTTCTTTTAATACTAAATTTTCGTATGGTGTAAAGCAAAGCTGGGCTATTTTTTCATCATAAGCAGAGATCTGCTCAATATCTACGCCGATTTCACGATCATACTCTACAAGTACAATATATCTACCCGAATGACTGATATTAAAATAGACAGCTCCATTTTTGATATATTTTTTCCCATACTCTGATACTGCCAACTGCCCATGTTCAAAATCATGGCGTTGCAAGAATTCATTTAATAACCGCCTAGAAAAAATCGCGCGTATTCTATCTTCTTTTCTTTTGAATTTATCTACCTCTATTTTCTGAAATGCCGGCAATTCATAATAATATTGCGCACATACTCCTAGATTGGATGATGTCCAATTTTTTACAAAAAGTCGCATAAATCAGACGATTCCTCCGTCTTTCATCCGAATAATACACCCAGAACGTTTTGCTAGTTCTTCTGCGTGAGTCACCTGCACAACGGTCGTACCAAATTCTCGATTGACCTTTTCCAATAAAGAAGTAATGACTTCAGCTGTATGACTATCCAAATTACCCGTAGGCTCATCTGCAAAAAGAATATTTGGTTTCATGAAGAGTGCACGAGCAATTGCAACACGCTGCCGCTGCCCACCGGAAAGATTCGCGACCGGCGTATCTGCCTTATCCGTCAAGCCAACAATATCGAGCAGCTCCTTTAAATAAGTGTCATCTTGATATTTTTTATACATTTGTGCCACGAAAATAATATTTTCTTTCACATTCAACATTGGGATCAGATGAAAATCCTGAAAAATAATACCTAGATTTTCAAAGCGAAATTTTGCAAGTGCCTCTTCTTTCAATGTGTGGATGGGCTTTTCTGCTATCAAAATCTTTCCCTCTGTAATATTCGATAAGCCACTCAAACAATATAATAATGTTGATTTTCCTGCACCACTTGGACCCAAAATAGAGACAAAATCACCTTGTTGGATTTCTAATGATACATTCGATAGGATGTTTTGAGTTGTTTGACCACTCTTTACTGTTTTTGTAACATTTTCAATTTTAAGCATAGTTTTTACCCGCTTACCTTTCACGTATTGTTTGTAGGATATTCATTTTTTTCAAATTACGACGACTTGCCAGCCAAACAACAATCAACACAAAAAGATATACGCCAATTGCCTGTAGCTGCATTTCATAGGTGACAACCAGAGGAATATTCTGCCCGATTACGGTTTGAATAAACCATTCAAAGAATCGTAAGACCAAAATAAGTATCACTTCTGCGATCAATAGACCTTGTACCCCTAAAGCGAAGATCTGCCAGAAGTTTAGCGACATTAATTTCTTTTTACTTAGTCCTGCTGCGCCTAAAATTGCAAAGAGTTTCTGCTGTTTATCTCGCAAGATAAAGAAACTATTCAATAAGGATAAAATACTTATCAATGCGATAAATAGAATAAATATCATTAAAACACTTTGAAGATTTTGTGCGAAACTCGTATTATCTAGGCTTTGTTGCCTTGCATCCATCGTTCCTAAAATGTCATCTCCAAATGCACCGTACAATTTATTTAAAATCAACTCATCATTTTTTATATAAAACTGACTGATTTTTGTGTCGTCCAGCTTGCGGAAGCTTTTCTCACTTACAATCGCCACATGATCTGTCGCATTCATACTGCTATTAAAATAGCCTACGATGTCGAATCGTTTTCCATCCATCTGCACTCCATCTGATAAGTGATATTTTTTATACTTCTCATTCAGATAGACATTATTTCCTGCCTGAAGCCGTTTCATATCGATATTGCCCTTGATATTGAACCATTTCAAATCATCTTGATCATTTATGCCAATCAAATCATCAATCGATAGTTTTTTACCTTTATGCTTCACATTCAATGGCTCAAGCGAATAATTTTTCCACAAAAACTCTGCTTGTTCCACGTTATTTTCCGCTAAGTAGCTCTGAATCTCTGCTGTTTTTTCTTCATTTACGGTGATTTGTTGATCGAATTTCCAATTACTATAAATACCAGTAATAAAGTGCTGAACACCCGTTATCGCAGCGTAAATCAGTAATAGTGAAATAATGGCCAGCATCAATATGGCTTTCATCTCATTGACGATTCTTTCACGGTTTAAATGTTTGATAAGTTGCACAGAACTTTGCTTCGCATTTCCCAACATCCAAAAAATACCGAAAAATAGACTAATGCCCACTAGCACAAAAGTATAAATGGCGGGCTTAACAACACATGTAGCTACAAGTAATAGTAATAGTACAAAGAATGGTACCCACCCTTGTTTAATTTTCACTTGCTCTCGTCCTAAAATATAAGCCAATACGTCGGTTTTACGGAAGAGGCTCGTAATAAAGCCGTTTGCAATCACGATCGTCGCTAGTAATATGCCGTAAACTGCCACATAATAAATCCATCCCAATGGCAACAGACAGAT
The DNA here is from genome assembly GCF_050278625.1 of Viridibacillus sp. NPDC096237. Classification (NCBI taxonomy): domain Bacteria; kingdom Bacillati; phylum Bacillota; class Bacilli; order Caryophanales; family Caryophanaceae; genus Viridibacillus; species Viridibacillus sp. NPDC096237. Next base: position 204,473 of record NZ_JBNNTI010000001.1, read on the forward strand.
ACTCACGATCGCTAAGATGCTATAGATGATTGTCATCAAGACGATATTTTCTAGCCACATCAAAGCTGTCAGGCGACGTTTCTGTATACCGATAATGTTTAGGATTGATAGATAGTGTAACTTTCCAACGAAAGCCATTCGATAAAATCCGAACAAAATATAGGTAGACACTAACAGAATTACCGCATCGATGATCATCACCACGAGTTGGATCATCTGCATCTGTCCGATGGCCGAAACGTTTTCTCTGACGTTTTCAGTTTGATAAACATTTTTATATTTTTGCACTTTCAAATCAGTACCCGCCAATGTCGTGACATCTTTTTCGGATAATTGAAAGTTCTTTCGAAATTGGTCTTTGCTTACTAAAATATTGGCACCTTGTCCATCCTCTTTGGCAAAAAAATCACCATCAGCAATCGCCGCTACCTGATAGTCGAAGGGCATGCTGTATGTTTTTATGGTAATCATATCTCCCTTTTTAAGCTTATGCGCTTTAGCAAAAGAAGCAGATACCACAGCATCATTTCCCTTTAGCTCATAAACTTGGTCAAAAGGAAATACTTTGTAAAAGCCTTGATCGACCCCGTAAAAATTGACAAAGTTCACTTTGTTATTCTTTTCATGTACTCCATTGCTTTGTAAATAGGTCGTTTTATTTTTCCCAGTCCAGTCCTTTGCAAAGTCGTCCTCACTACGGAATTGATCGTGCTGCAGACGAACGATTTGGGTTACCTCTCCATATTGGTCATAGAAATGGGATTCTGTCTGTTTAGCAATGAGTTCATTTGCGCTGATACTTCCAAATAAGATGGCACAAATAATCGTCAAGGTAAACAAAGGACCTAAAAATTGCATCTTATGAAGGCGGTAATAAGACTTTAAAAATTGTCGATATATCTTCATATATATCCTTTCTTTGCTACTGATTTTTTAATAATACTTTTTCAATTTCTTCTGCAACTTGCGTTTCTGTATTCTTATAGGTTGTTGCAACTACCTTGACAACTTCTTTACGTAATTGCAATTGAATACTACCGATTGTTTCCCCAAACGCTTCCGTATTCTCGGTTTGTTCTTCAAATGCATCAGTAAATTTGGCATCTAACAAAGTACTTACATTTATAATCGGCAGTTTTTTCAACATCTTGATCATTGTTTTATCATTCATACCAGCACGTTGAGCTAATACTTCAAAATTATGCTCTTCCGTATTTTCCCCAGTCCAGATAGCTTGGATTTTTTCTGTTAGATGATCCTGTGCTTCTGCTTTTCCTTCATAGATAAATGCCTGCAACTGAATGAAAAGACCTATTTGATTTTGATTATCTGCACTACGTCCGTGACTTAAAATGAAGAATGGAATTTTAGCATTTTCATATTTCAGATTCGTATATACTGTCGCTTTCATAAGTTCCAATGCAGTTGTCAGAGGTTTCTCACTAACCTTTTGATCTACTTCAGCCAAATCATATGTTCTAAAATCATTCACACTTGACGAAAGTGGATGTAAGAACTTTCTTGTACGCAGCTTCTTGATATAGCCTTTGGCTATTTCCAGGAATTTTTCCTGCGCTTTACTTAAAGGATAATAATCATTTTCCACCTCAGTAGCTGCTTTTTCCTCAGTAAGTACGACCGCATAAGTATCCTCTTTTAGAAGCTTCTCAAATTCACTTTGCCATGCGTTTAAAGAGCTCAAGTCCCAAACTGCATGATGGGCATAAATATAAATTGTATGCGTACCATCTTCATTCATAAATACGACATGTTTTACCATGAGGCCAGGCGCTTCGAATAACTGAGAATACTGACTGATATTTTGCATTTTAGACTCAAGCAACGTACCGTTTTCTTTTGTACCTAATACAAAGTATGGAATTGGCCATTCAAACTCTTTGCTATAGGTTACAATATTATTTCCAGATTTATCTACTACTTGACGTAATGCTGGCTGGGTTGCAATCAATCTATTAAGTGTTTCTAAAATCTTCACTTTAGAAACGGATTCTTCAATCTGTACAACACAAGCACAAATAGGCAGTCCCTTATATTTCGTCTGTTTCAAGAAGATATTCTGTGCAAACGTAGCTGTTTCAGTCTGTACCACTTCTTCTGTCTGAATCGCCTTGTCATAACTTTGTATCACTTGAACAAAATCAACATCCTTGAATGTTTTCCTTTGCACCCATTCTAGATTATCTAGTTTGTTGTGATTTTTCACATGTTCAGTAAGTGCTTCAAAATAAGACAGCAATTCGCTTGAAAAAATATCAACTTGCGATTTATCAATCAGAGCACAGTTGTAAATAATATTAAAATGGAGCATACCATTACGAACACTTGCATTAACCATAAATGGTTTTAGCATAATATTATGCGGGTCGTTTTGAATACCAGTATCATATTCGGATTGTACGAAACTGCCAAATGATTCACTATCAAAATCGCCTAAATAGTTAAACAACACGTCCCCTTCTATAGCAGGAATAGCATTTTTACTATGTCGTAGTGGCAAATACATCGCACCACTATTTGGTACATTTCGAAGTTTGGATTTCACACCGCGAATAAAGTGCTCTATCTGGTGATGACGTGTGATCAGTACTGGATACATGCTAGTAAACCAGCCAACACTTTTATCTAAATCAAGTGATTTGTCTATTGTCTGTCTACCATGGCCCTCCAATTCCACTACAACATTTTCTTTGTGAAATGTGTTAGCAAATCCAGCAACAACACCGCTGACTAAAACATCATTCATCTCGGTATTATAAAGTCGATGAACATCTTTTAATAGCTGGCCTGTCAATTCTGGCGACAAGGTAATGTCTTGACTTTCCATTAACCAAGTAGTTTCAGACAGCACTTCCTCTGACCAAGTCAAAGTCGTACGGTCTGCGACTTGTTTCCAATAATCTCGTTCCAAATCAGCTTTTTCTGTTTGGACATACTCCTCTTGATGCGCTACCCACTCTGCATAACCTGCAGTTTTTTTCGGAAGTTCATATGCTATCCCTTGTTTTGCTGCTGGATAGATATGTACGAATTCTTCTAACAGGATTCGCCATGATACACCATCTATTATCATGTGATGAATACCTAAGAACAATTCGCTCTTTCCTTGATTACGGTATAAAACACCCACTACTAAAGGTCCTGTTCCTAAACGGATTTTCCGTTGGATATCTTCATTTTTCTGTGCGATGAAGTCAGCTTTTTCTGTTGCATCGACTTCACTGATATCGATTGTTTCAAATACGTAGAATGAAGCGATATCATCACAGTTTGAAATTACAGCTGATTGATTACCAACAGCAAACCTCAAACGGAGATTATCATGGACCGTTATCAATACTTCTAAAGTTTGTTTGATAGCATGTTCATCCAATACTTCATCAGCATGTAGCATCAAGCCTTGATTGAAGAAATCATTATTCGGGAATTTCCAGTCCACCCATTCTTTTTGCAAGGCGGAAAGCGGGATTTCACCTGTGTAGTCTTCTTGGCTCCAGATACGGCTCTGTGAACCCTTCATTTGTTTAGCAATAAGGTCCAATTGGCGATATTTGATGATATCCTCAATAGATAATCCATAGCCTCTATCCCGAATCGCGGGAATCAATCGCATCGCTTTGATAGAATCGCCGCCGATTTCAAAGAAATCATCGGTCCTGCTTAATGAAGTTTGGCCTACGATATTTTTTAGCACTTCCATCAAGATTGTTTCATTATCTGTCTGCGCTGCTCCCTGGATTTTTTTCACTTTCTGGATTTCAGGTAAAGCTCTACGATCTGTCTTACCATTTTTGTTTAAAGGGATTGTATCTAACTGCATCATTTGTGTCGGCATCATATAATTTGGCACTTTACTCCGCAATTCCTGTTTGACGGCTTCTAGATCCAGATGTTTGTCTGCCACTACATAACCCCATAACAATTTGTCTCCTGTGTTGAGCTGATGTACAACGACCACTGCAGATTTAATATGTTCAATAGTCTTCAAAACAGCTTCGATTTCGTTTAATTCTATCCGAAAACCACGGATTTTGACCTGTTCATCTACACGATCCATATATATTACATTTCCATCTTTTTTGAAATAACCGAGGTCTCCGCTTCGATACAACATGCCTTCACCAAATGGGTTTAGAATGAATTTTTCCTGCGTCAATTCTGGTTCATTCAAATAACCCTCAGACACACCTAGACCACCAATACATATCTCACCCGGTATCCCGATACCACACAATTGCATACCATCTAAGACATAAATATCTTTCCCCATAATAGAACTGCCAATTGGCAGTGTATCAAATGTCTCTGGTAATTCATAAGCAGTTGCAAATGTCGTCGTCTCAGTCGGACCATACATGTTGTAAATCGCAGTATTCGGTGCCATTTCCTTCGCTTTTCTCATATGTTTAATAGAAGCTTTTTCGCCCCCTACTAATAAATAAGCTAATGATGAAAATATAGTCGGTGTATCATCAATTAAGAAGTTAAATAGGGCAGTTGTCAGGAATATGCAGTTACTTTGACGTTCTTCAATTAGGTTAGCCAAACTTTTCGCATCGACTATGTCTGCTGTCGGCACTAATGTAAGCGTGCCACCAAATAACATAGTAGCAAATATCTCAAATGTCGTTGCATCAAAGGACATGGCACTCGTATGTAGCATGCGAATATGCTCATCGAACGGCACAAAACGGCCACCAAAAATAAAGGAAAGAATATTTTTTTGTGTAATTTGCACTCCTTTTGGTAAACCAGTTGTCCCGGAAGTATACATAATATAGGCTAAACCATCGATATGTTTGACTTTGCGTTTGCCACAGCTGATATTCTCAATCTCAATAACGTAGGTGCTCTCATTTTCTTTTAGGTAAAATTGTACATCACCATCTTCGAACAAGTATTGTTTACGTTCTTCTGGTAAATCTACATCTATCAACAAGTAGGCCATTTCTAATTCCAAAATCGCAAGAATGCTGACAATCGTCGCAATATTTTGCTCGGCAAAAACAGCTACCAAGTCACCTTTTTGGGCACCTTGATCACGTAGTCTCTGAGCCAATCCAGCCACTCTTTGTTCCAGTTCTTGATAGGTAATGGATCCTTCCTTATCATTCACCGCTTCTTTTCGACCAAATTTTTTGGCGATTTGACGAAATCTTTCTGCAATCGTAAATTGATGGAAATCTATCGTATGGTCTGATTGATTGAATTCATGCAGAATCTGCTCTTTTTCTTCCTCAGTAATCGGCGTCATATCTCCAACAGTAAGGGAGGTATCTGCAATCAATCGATTTAGAATCACTTCCATATGTTTGGACAACGTTTCGATCGTATCCTCATGGAATAAGTCGGTACGATACATGAAGTCTAATACATATGCGTCCCCTTCTCTTAAAACATCTAAGTTAAGATCAAACTTAGTGACCGATTCGATGGTCTTTGCTTCCCCAACGGTAATCCCCTCAATGGCAAATTCCATTGGGGCATTATTCTGAAAGGAGAACATTACATCAAACAAAGGATTTCTCGAGCTATCTGTTTCTATCTGCAATTCTTCAATCAAACGATCAAATGGATAAGCTTGATGCACATCAGCCAATAAAGTTTTTTGCTTGATAGTATCTAAAAGACTTAAAATCGTATCCTCATTCTTGAACTCGTTTTGTAATAAAATCGTATTTACAAATAAACCAAGCATACTTTCGGTTTCTTTATGGATACGTCCTGCTACTGGAACACCGATACGAATGTTACTTTGTCCACTTTTCTTTGCTAATAAAATCATAAAGGCAGTGGCAAAAACCATATAAGGTGTTAAATGATGTTTAGCTGAAAATGTGTCGATCAATTGACTACATTCCGCACCAAGTACTCTTTTTATAGAGCTCCCCTCATATTGCTGTTCCATTCCTCTTGGGTTATCATGAGGCAAATCAAAGATTTCTGGCATGTCTAAAATTTCTTTTTCCCAAAATGCTTTGGTCTCTTTAAAGTTATAGTTTTCGATCCATTCACTGTAATCTTTGTACTGCAAAATAGGTGTTACGACTTCTTCACCATTGTACAAGCGAGAAATCTCATCTATTAATACTGTTACACTAAATCCATCTGAGATAATATGGTGCATATCGAACAGCAGGTATTTACCATCCTGATTTTCATAAAGTTCAAGCCTTACTAGCGAATCTTTTTCCAAATCAAATGGTTTTACAAAATCCTCAAGAGCTTCTTTGATAGATTTTTGTCCTTGACGAACATTGAATTTCATCTTCTGAGGCTCTTGCACTTTTTGCATAGGAAGGCCATCCACGATGACAAAATTCGTACGTAAAATCTCATGTTTTTTAACTAATTTTGCGAATGCTGCTTCCAAACGTGCTAAATCAATTTCCCCCTCATAAGCTAAATACAACGGCATATTATATGCAATCGTAGCTGATGACTGCATAGTCTGAATCAAATATAACCGTTTTTGTGCAGAAGAAAGTGGATAGAACGATTGTAACGATACTTTTTCAATCGAAGGCAATTCCTTAGACACTTGGCTCTCCAAATATGCTGCTAAACTAGCAACTTGAAGATGGGCGAACAAATCACGTAAGCCAATATGGATATTCAATTGCTCCTTCACTCTATTTGCTACTTGCATCGCTTTTAAGGAATGACCGCCAAGTGCAAAGAAATCATCATATCTGCCAATTGGTTTTACCTGCAACACCTCTTCATAAATATCAATAAGAATTTCTTCCATTTCAGTTTCCGGCGGAACGACATCACGCTCTTCAGCTACGATTGAAGGCAGTGCTTTTGTATCCACCTTACCATTTTGGTTCAGCGGTAATTGCTCAAGTTGGTGCATATGATGCGGCAACATGTAACTTGGCAAATATTCAGCTAAGTCTAGATTAAAAGAGTCCAATGTATATGGCACATCAGATATGATATAAGCAACGATACTTTTTTCGTCGTTTTCATTTTCAACCACTTGCACAAAGGCTTCTTTAACACCCGTCAAACGGGTCGCCGCTATTTGTATTTCTAGTAACTCAATACGATAACCACGGATTTTCACCTGATCATCCAGTCGACCGATATATTCGATGCTCCCATCTGGTAGAAAACGTCCCAAATCACCACTATGATACATCAGACCTCCTCCAAATGGGTTTGGCACGAATTTTTCTTTAGTCAATTCAGGCATTTTATAGTATCCTTCTGCAATACCGTCACCTGCCAGACAGATTTCACCGACCATCCCTACACCAACGAGTTCCTTTCCTTGCATAATATAAGCAGCAGTATCACCAAGAGGATAACCAATCGATATACGGAAACTGTCTAATGTAATTGGAATCGCTGTCGAATAAGTGGTATTTTCAGTTGGACCATAAATGTTAGATAATTGGATATTTCGATTTTCTTCTAATAAACGCTTCATGTGCAGAGGTGAAGCTTTTTCGCCTCCAACATAAAGTTGCTTAATTGGGGCAAACAAACCGATCTGCTGATCTATCAAGAAGTTGAAAAAAGCTGTCGTAATAAACATGAAGTTGACCGATTCTCGCTGAATAATCGAATCGAGAATGTGAATATCCATCATCTCTTCTTTGGTAACCAGCACTAACTTCGCGCCGTGTAAAAATGCCCCCCAAATTTCAAAGGTAGCCGCATCAAAAGCCATCGAACCAGTTTGTAAAATAACAGTATCTTCATCTATAGTCGTAAAGGTTGGTTTTTCTACAAGATGCACGATACTGCTTTGGCGAATCACTACCCCTCGAGGACGTCCTGTAGTTCCTGAGGTATACATGATATAAGCAATTGGATCCTCATGTAAGATCGGCTGTTCTTTTTTTACACTTGTAGCAAAGACTTCACCTTTTTCGATTTTCACATGTGCTCCTACATCATTCAAAATGAGTCTTTGCCGTTCCATCGGTGCAGCTGGGTCTACCGGTACATAAACTGCTTCTAAGTATACAGTAGCGAGAATGGATAAAATCGTTTCTAAACTCTTATCGGCAACAATTGCTACTTTATCACCTTTTTGTACATCGTATTCCTGTAATGTCGCCGCTAATCTCTTCGTTTTTTCTAACAATTGGCCATAAGTGAAATATTCACCGTTTGTTACAAGGGCAATTTTATCTGGACTTTTATCTACTTCGCTTTTAAATAGTTCTTTTAAAGATGAGGGCAATTCAGTGGATGCCTGCCATTGATTAAATTCATCAAGAATTTGACTTCTTTCTTTTTCACTGACTGTATTCAATTTAGCAATTGACTGATTAACATTTTCACTAATAGCTGTTAACAATGTTGTACACTGCTCGAATAGATAAACGATAGTTTCCGGCAAGAACAATCCAGTATTATATAAAATTTCTAAAGAAAATCTTTCGTTAGACTCGATCACTTCAAATTGCAGATCAAATTTAGCAATCGTTTCATCATAGGCTTCTTCCAGCAACTTCGCACCATCTAATGAAAAACTTAGGTCATCCTCATTTTGATACGTATACATCACATCAAACATTGGATGTCTTGAAGAATCACTATTGACGCCTAAATCTCCCAGTAATTGTTCAAATGGATAATGTTGATAGTCGAACATCGTTGTAGTCATAGTTTTTAGTTCTTGTAAAAAATCACTATATTTTTGTTCTTTATCAACGTCTGCTCGAAGTACGACTGTATTTACAAAAAGGCCGATTAACTTTTCGGTTCCTTTTTGGCTGCGCCCTGCATAGCCTGTGCCCATCGTGATATCTTTCTGCATCGTATATTTGTGCAAAAGAATAAAAAAGGCCGAAGCGAAAACTACATAGGGCGTCGTCTCTAGTTCCTTAGAAACACGATAAATTGATTTATTAAATTCTTCCGTGAAAACATATTTTTCCTTTTTTCCTTTGTATTCTTGTATTTTAGGGCGTGGAAAATCAAGAGGAAATGCTAGTCTCTCCTCAAACCCTTCCAAATATTTCATCCAATATTCTTTTGTTACATCATCATCTTGCTGATTCATCCAGGCACTATAATCAGCATATTGTATTGGTAGTTCTTCTACTAATATTTCTTGATATAGCTGCTCCAATTCTTGGAATAATATTGAAAGTGACAGTCCGTCCGAAATAATATGATGCATATCAAAGAAGAAATAGTATGTATTTTCTGTCCTTTGTTGAATACCTAGTCGAATCAATGGTCCATTTTCCAAGTCAAATGGCCGGATGAACTTTTCCAATTCTATTTGCAAATCATCCTTAGATGCCGGGATCACTTCTACTTTTAAATCACAATAATCTGCAACACGCTGCATTACCTCTACTTCTTCTGTGTGGAAGGTTGTACGCAACACATCATGACGCATTCCAAGTGCTACAAATGCCTTTTGCAAACGAGCGACATCTATCTTACCTTCAAAAGCAAGTCCTGCTGGCATATTATATACTTTGGAACTACTGTCTTGTATTTGCTGAACTAGGAACAAACGTCTTTGGGCTGGAGATGCCAGATAATTTCCGGTTTTTTCTATTTTATTAATACCAGAATCGTTGTGAACTTCGCTCTGATCAATCACTGTTGCCAATTCACGTATGACTGGTGCCTTAAATAATTGACGAAGTGATAATTCAACGCCAAATGCTTGGTTGATACGTGTCGCTAACTGCATTGCTTTTAAAGAATGGCCACCTAAATTGAAAAAGTCGTCATTGCGACCAACACGTTCTACCTCCAGAGCTTCTTCTATTAAGCCAGCTAATATCTGCTCAGTTTCCGTTGTAGGTGCTTCATATTCTAAACTTTCAAATGTCAACTCTGGTAAGCTGCTAGTGTCTATCTTACCATTTAGATTTAATGGAAATTGATCTACTTGCAGAAACTGACTTGGCACCATATACTCTGGCAGTTTTTTACGTATATAAACTTTCACAGCTGCGATATCAATAGCTTCTGAATCGATTAGATATGCCCATAGGACATTGTCACCACGATTGTTTTTAACAAGACGGATAAACACATCTTCAATAGCCGAAAAAGTTTTCAATACTTCCTCTATTTCAGATATCTCAATACGGTAACCACGAATTTTTACCTGATTATCGATACGTCCACTATATACTATCTCTCCTTCTGCCGTATAATAGCCCATATCTCCACTGCGATATAGTTTTCCTTCTCCGAAGGGATTATCAATGAATTTTTCCTCGGTTAGTTTTTTGTTTTTAAAGTATCCGGTCGCAACGCCAAGTCCACCAATACAAATTTCACCTGTAACACCAATTCCCGCAAGTATGTCTTCTATTAAAATATAGACCTGTACATTTGGAATAGGTTTCCCAATAGGGAAAGAGGCTTTCTCCGTTTCATCTGCACGAACTGCATGATAGGTGGCACACACAGTGCCTTCCGTCGGACCATATGTGTTGTAAACTCTTTTCCCTTGCTGCAATAATGATGTTACATACTCCGGTTTCAGCACATCGCCTCCACTGATAATAATCTCGACATGTTCCAAAGCATTTTGCTGCGCTAATTCTTTCACCATTAAAGGCGTGCAGCTAATCATCGTAATTTCGGCATCAATAATGCTTTTAGTCAGCGCCTCAAAACTCATTGCCTCTTCACGTAGAAAGAGTACAACCGTTCCACCTGCCAAAAGTGTCGGGAAAACCTCTTCCACAAAAATATCAAATGCATAAGTTGCCTGTTGTAAGACTTTCGTCGTTGGATTCAAGCCAAAATAACTTTTACAAACCTGTGCATAATGGCTTAGATTTCCATGACTCACCACAACACCTTTGGGCGTGCCTGTAGTTCCTGAAGTAAAGAGGATATATGCTGGATCTCCCTCTTTTACTTTTGTCATCTGAAAAGTTTCATCTGAAAAGTTAACGTCTGATTTGTTTGATATGTCTACTCTTTCAATATCTCTTTCTATAGAAAAGACTGTCTCATCGCATAAGACAATCTTTGCGTCAATCTCATTCAGAATGAACGCCTTTCGATCATCTGGTATCGTAATATCTAACGGTACGTAAGCCGCGCCTGCTTTCAAAGTCGCTAAAATAGCGATAATCTGCTTATACCCGCTTTTCACATGAAGTGCCACATATGTACTGGCGGCGCCCAACTCATTCAACTGCTCTGCAACAGCTGTGCTTGCCAAATCTAATTCCTGATATGTAATTCTATGTTGTTCATATTCCAGTGCAACGGCATCAGGATTCTCTTTTACACGTTCCTTAAAAAGTTCCACGACAGAAAAAAAGGCTGTTTTTTCCATTGGATGATTGAACTCGGTTAAAATCTTCTGCTTTTGCTTTTCATCACATAAAGGCAACTCTTTCAGTTTTTGTTCTGAATCATTGATTCCTGATAAAAGCAGTTCCACGATTTGATCATGCATAGTGAGAATACTTTCTTCTGTGAATTTATCCACATGATAATCATATTCAAATTTTAAAGTGCCACTGCCTATCCAGTCATTAATATTGATAGATAAACTTTCTGGTTGAACCCCACAATGATACCATTTAATTTTTCCGGCTTCATCTTCATTATCTACCGCGACATTTTGATAACTTAAATACACATCATATAAAGCACCTTTAAATTGATTCTTTTGTGCACGTAATTCCTCTAACACTTTTGTAAAATCGACTTTCATACGCCTAATTGATCCAAAAAGCATTTTTTGTGTATTTTCTAAAACCGATGCAAATGTGTCCTCCTGTGGTACAGGGATATTTAATCCTACTGTATTTACAAACATCCCCATAGTCTTTTCTTCTGCTTTTCTACGATTTAATAAAGCAGTTCCAATACAAAACTTTTCTTGGTCTTTAATTCTTCCAAGATATACTGCTAAAGCTCCTAAATATATGCAAAAAACAGAATATCCTGTTCGTTTAGAAAAAGCATTGATTTTTTTCATTTGTTCTTCGGTTGTATCAATAGCAAAACGTTTTGACACAAAAGAAGTGCTTTCCTTATCGATAAGAAAAGTTCCCTCTGAAAAGTCCGTAAAAGTATTTTTCCAATACTCTATATCCTTGCGTGCTCGTTCAGAATCGTAGTATTCATACTCTTTTTCTATATGCTCTCTAAACTGATTTTCCGGATTCGACACTGTTTTCTCATGGTTTCGATTCAAGACCAGCGCCACAAAGCGTTTCCAAATGTTACCTACAGTCCAACCATCTCCTGCGGCATGATGTATCTGAACAATAATTCCATAAGTATTTGCACCTGCTCGTATCGGCAATATCTGTACTAACTGTTCATTCGGAATTTTATTATAGGCCAATTCCTGTGCATATTCTTCCATATCTTGTGAAGAATCAAACACTAATACTTCCGTCGAAAGCTTGATCTCCTCTACTGGCAAAATCACCTGATATACTTCTCCATCATTTTCCACTAGACGCAATCTAAGGCTGTCATTTTCTACATATAGTTGTTTAATAGCTTCAAATAATTGTTGGTCACTGACATCCCCCTCATTAAAACTACTAGTTGTCAAATTAGCAGCGCTTCCTCCAGTATATTTCTCCATCTGCAATACTTGTTCTTGTTGTTTTGTTAATCGATTCATAACTTTACTCCTTCAATTTACCTGGTCCTATTAATTAAGTTGATATTATCTTTTTAATAATTTTATTCATTTGATCTTCGGCTTGATAAATAAAGAAATGCCCACCCATTATTTCTTTAAATGAACATGATCTAATATAATTTTCCCATGCATATATTTCTTCTTTTGTATATTTATCTTCTGACCCGTACATGATGGTTGCAGAAATGGGCAATTTAGGGGTTGAATCTGCTTGATACTTACTAAGTGCGATTAAATCTGCTTTTATAATTGGGAAATAAAAATTCTGAAACTCTTTATTATCCAATAACTCATTGCTGGTTCCACCTAATTCCTTAAGATAAGTATATAATTCTTCTTCAGGGATTGAGGTAATCGGCTCTCTTTGCTCCATATGCACCGTTGCACTTGCGCTTAAAAATAAATGCTTTGGTACTGGCATCCCTTTTTCTATAAGGCGTCGTGTTATTTCATAACATATAATTGAGCCCATACTATATCCTAGCAATACATATGGTTCTCCATTAAATATCCCAATTTTACTCATTTCTTCTAAAATATCATCTGCTATTTCTCTTAGGGAATTAAGCAACGGAAGTTGTATACGCCTCCCGTGTCCCGGATAATCCAAGGCGTATGTTTGCATAGACTCTGCCAACAATGCACTTATATTCTGAAACATCATGCTATTCCCCCCAGCGCAAGGCAACATTACTACTTTCATAAATATCACCTCCTTTTTACATTTTCCCTTAACTTGGATAGGCTACACTAAAACGGCTATTGATGGCGAATGATATTTTAAAGCAAGCAGCGCAGATCATGGGACGAAAATAGTTGTGATTCGAAACAGCTTTACAACTATTCGGGATCAGCAATGTGTGACGTCCTGTACATGCCCAAAAGAACGTATTACTATCAGTGAGAATTAGGCTATTAAAGCTGAAGAAGTTGCGCTCGCGGTAGACATTGAACGTATTTTAAAGAAAGCCGAAACAACTACGGTACACGTAAAATAAAAATGAAAAAGATTGTGTCTCGTCGTCGAATTGGTCGTATTGTAAAATAGTTGGGTTTAGTATTGAACTACACAGTATCGCAATATAATCCACACAATCAAACATGTAATGAAGCATTCGCCATTGTCGTGAGTTATTTGACTTACGTTCGCATATAAAAAAACGGAACTATGGTTGCATTCCTTATAACTTAATTTGTCTAATTTAGACTAACGCACCATTATCCGTCATTTCAAGATAGGAAATACGACATCACCCTTTCGGCATTCCGACAGCTTTTATCATTCCTTGTTGAAAGTACTCTAAAGAGATTGAGGTACTTCTATAATAGAAATAGGTATTATAACCACATGAAGTTCATCTAACACACTTAAATTATGTTAATTACCTTTTTATCATTTACTTTATCTAGCATATAAAAAACTAGGTATTTTACCCTATATAATTTTATTATACAGCACATATAATTTACGTTAATTACCTTTTTACCATTTATTTTATAGGATATATGATTCATAATGAATATATACTGAATGTTTTTGTCACAACAAAAGGTTGTTTGTATAATGCAACACAATGAGTCCTGACCATTAAAATGAAAGAACCAATTACAACGAATCAACATTTACATCTGTCTTTTCAGCAACAGCTTATTCAATATATCAATGTTGCTTATTTTAAGCTTTGATATAATCGATGATTTATAAGATGGTGATGTCGATACAATTTGGTGTTAGGACATGGTATTCAGGTAAAATGGAGTTATTGCGCTTCTGTTTGTTGCAAAATAAGTAGTATTAAAAAGCTCAAGTCGCTATAAATGGGAGTCAGCTTGTTTTGATTATGTAAATTAAAAACGATATTATGGACTTAAAATACTGGAATGAAAAAAATGTTATTGTCTATAAAAAAAATTCGTTATCGATTCTTATTTTATTTTTTCAGCCATCAACCTTTGCAGTACACCCTCATGATTACTACGCAGGTAATACGCAGTCAATCGATATTCCATTAATACAACAAGCATTAATTGACGGCCGTGTGATTCAACATGCACCTCCGATTAAAAACTTTTTAAGGCTTTAGTATTTGTAAAGCAGATTAAAATGTACGAAGAAGACCCTTTATATGTAAAAAATATAATGAAGTGAGGTTTGTCAAATGATGAAATCCATTCAATACTTACAAGAAAGTCCAGCGTCCGTTCAACTTTCAAAGAATAATAAACTTTCTGTAGTTGGTGTAACAGCACTACAACTAAAACCGAGGCTGTCTAAGCATATGATAGTGCTGTATGCTTAGACAGCCTCGGTTGGCGACCGTTTTAATCCCCCTCCGTTCGTTCATCACCTTGTTAACGCTTTATATCACCGTTGGAAGTTATGTACTTTACATCAGCTACAGTTCTCCTATTATTGGGATACAAATCGAAAAACAAGACAATCGATGGATGATTGAGCAATTCGAATATCCTGTTTGGGCACAGATGCATCAAATAAAAAAAGGTGACGTATTAATTGCAGTCGACGACGTCTCTCTTTTTCAATTGGAGCACATTACACGAGACGGGATTATTCGATCCGCTAAAACATTAACTGTAATGGACGCTGCAGGAAACATTAACGAAATTGATGTTTTGTATCCTGAATTGCCTTATTCATTTTCACATTTTTTTATTTTACCTGTAATTTACTTTTTTCTTATGTTGTCATTAGCAATTTATTTATATAAGCAGCAAAGTAACAATGTCGCTTCACTGAATATCTTAATTTATTTTTTGCTAACGGTATCCCTTGCATATTGTAGCGTCGGTGTATCCATCCAACTACATCCCGTAGGAAGTATTATCAATAGTACATGCTTATTCTTATGTCTTGGCCTACTCATTAACTTTTTACAAAAGTATTTTGCGTATTTGCACATACCATGGCGATTTAATAAAAACATTTGGATATTATATGTCATCACTGTGAGCGTTTTCCTAGTGTCTATGGTTGAAATCTTTAATTCGGCAATTTTCACATTGAATATGATTATTATATTGGTGCTATTTGTTGTGCTGATTTTTTATATTTTAATCATTCTCGCAACTTCGTATGCTCGCGAGCGAATCATTCAGTTTCAAATACTTTTTTGGTTTATCATTCTACCGTTTTTGCCTTTTATCATTTTTTATGTACTGCCTGAATTATTATTCCAACAAGCGATTTTAAGTGCATCGACATGCACTTTATCTTTACTATGTATTCCTTTTACGTTCATCTTTATGCAAATGACGGAACGTTTATTTGAGGTTAACTATTATATTTCTCGTTTACGTTACTATGTTTTGTTTGCTGGTGGTATGACAATTTGGCTAATGATTGGTATTAACTCGTTTTTATCAGTTTCGATTCGCACTATTATTGGTATTGCCCTTTTTATTTTCATTTCTATTTTAGTGCTGTTATATGTTAAAGAGAAAATTGATTATGTGAATCGCAAAGTACTGTTTTCTACGAACGGCAATAATATTCATTTTCTTTATTCGATCATTGATAAAATCGGAAAAGAAACTAAAATGGAAGCTTTGTTTACCACACTTTGCGAGCAACTTATGAAGCAACTAGAAATGAGCACCGTGTATATCGTGCAATATGATGAGGAAACAGAACAGATTTCCCTGGCTAATGTACAGACTGAGGCGAATACTCATCACCTCCAAATAACGCCAGAGGATGTACAACAACTACAAGTTGGAGAAATCGAGAAATGTCCAACGTTCTACGTCGCTTGCTTACATCAAAATATAAAAACGAAATACTTTTTAATTTTAAGTAACAATTCCAAAATCCATTTGAAGAAGGAAGAACTGCTTTGGTTAGAATTGTTACTTCATTACATCGATAATTTCGTTGAAAATACTCAGCTTGTCGAGGGTTTATTGTTGGAGTTAAAGCAAGCAAAGGAAGGACAAAACTACCCTACTTGGTTGCATAAGCTTCTTTGGTTACAGCTTGAAGAAGTAAAAAGTCAGCTTGGTCAAGAGCTCCATGATACGATTTTACAAGAGCAAATCTTTTTAATTCGCGAACTGGACAACTTACTTTATGAGCGTGATTCCGATCCCATGCAGCAAAAAATATTACAACTTCATCAGCAACTAATTACAGTAAATGTCCAGTTGCGTCAATACTGCGAGCAACTTAAGCCCCCTCTTCTCCAAATGCTTGGTTTGGAAGCAGCACTGACGAAATTATTTAATCAGATCGAAAATAGAGCTCACTTCACTTTAATGCATTCTATTAAATCGTTACAGATAGATGACGATGAGATGTCGTTACTCATTTATCGTTTAATTCAAGAAATGCTAAACAATGCACTAACGCACTCCAAGGCAACATATGTGAAAATCGAGCTTCGTACTTTAGCACAAGGCTTTCATTTATTTTATATGGATAACGGGGTTGGCTGTCACTCAGAAGAATTGTATTTATCTGGGACGATGGGGTTGATTGGCATGAAGGAACGTGTTGCCGCATACAAAGGGACGATGGTAATTGAATCATACCCTGATGAAGGTATGCAGATTGATATTACGGTAGGAGGCTAAACCATCCATGATAAATATTTTAATCATCGACGACCATCCAATTGTGTTAGAAGGTAGCAAAAATCTATTTAATAATATCGATGATATGCGAGCGAATACGGAAAACGATCCGACAAACATTCCAGAAATCGTCCGAACAACGCCATACGATGTTTATTTAATTGACATTAATATTCCAGGTACAAGTGGCATTGACGTTGGAGCTACAATTCGCTCGCTCCAACCTAACGCAAAGATTATTTTGTATACAGGCGATCAGATAGAAGATTACTACTCACTTATCGTGGAAAAAAAAATTCATGGGCTTCTTTCGAAAACGGTCACAAAAGAGCACATACTTCGGACAATACGTGTAACAATGTATGGCGAGATTGTCTTGCCTACGAGCTTCGTCGATTACGTTCAGCAACTAGGTCAACCTCAAATTTCGAAGCAACCCCTACTTTTAAATACTCGTGAGAAGAAAATTTTGCAATTCGTCGTACAAGGCTATACAAATAGTGCGATTGCTCTCGAAATTGAAGTAACACCACGTACGGTTGAACGCAACTTATCACGGATTTATCACTTATTAAATGTTACCACTCGAACAGAAGCCGCTCTTATGGCGAAAGAATTAAAATTAATTGATTAGATAAATGCATTTATCCAAAAAGAACGTACCCTATAGAGTGACACTTGAAAAGTCTACTTTATAGGGTATTTTCATTTATATTGAGAGAAACAGTAACTCAGATCATCATAACGTGTGATAAAATAATTAGTAAAATTGAAATAAAAATGATTATTGCTAATCCCTATGTGCGGAAAGTTAATGAGAAAGACATTAATTCTAAAGGCTTATTACGAGGTATTGCATTTTGAAGATGAAGTAACAATGGAAATCGCTTCTGAAGGGCTGCTTATTAAACCTGTTCATTAGTACAAATGATTTTATAGAACATCTTTTAGAGAGCTTAATCGCAAAGGAATTAAGTAGTCAGGAACTGATCTATCAATTTAAAGGGGCTAAAAATAATGAGGACTGGACATCTTTTTTAAGCCACTAATGCTTCAGACACTGTATAATAGAAGAAACTCACTTTAAAACGGATGCGATACGATGGAAACGATACGAATACCTGCCGAATCCGAGGCTATTAAATAGATGAAAAAGAACCGGCGCTGCTATGAAAATGCAGCTGAAACCGTAACATCACTTATTTTACAAAACTCAACTCTCTCTCCTTCGTAATATGTAACTACATGCAGTGTATCAAAGAAGCAATTTGCTATGGAACACATCGAACATGAATTACTACCAATCCATTCTACACGACACACTCATGCGGTTATGTACCTTGAAGCTGGCGTAGCCATGAAAGAATTCCAAGAAGATTAGGAAACGGATCCACCCTAATTACATCGGATACTTTTTCTCACGGTACCTAAAAAATGGAAAATAAATCAATTGAGAAATTCGATGAATACATGCAGAGAAAATCAGCAAAATAATAATCGTAAAAATTCCGCGGGCAAATTGTGGGCAATCACAATATACTTGCCCACACCAAATATATGTGTGGACAAATAAAAACCCGTTGAAGCTTAGAGCCTCAACGGGTTTAACTATTAATACATTTTCAAGTATTGGTCACGTTCCCACGGGTGTACTTGTGTGCGGAACAAGTACTATATATTAATATAAGATAAACATACATAAAGAACCTTGATATATCAAGGTTTCTAGCATATATCTACTCATCGAAAATCATGCAACCTCATTAAACCGTGGTAAGTTTGTGGTATGGATTTATGAGCACTCGTGGTAAGTCTTAAAGATGTCTTCAATAAATGAAATTCAAATTATTTTCAGCGACATACAATATCGAGTACTTTATCCTCAACAGTATATCTTTTAGAAGAAACTAAAAAAGAGCGATAGATAGCACTATCGCTCTTTATCATATTTTAGTCCCAAACGCATCTTAACTTCCTCGTTCACCTTATTGCGTAAAGCTACTTTTGAATAACGTTTTTCCTTATCATTCCCTCGTGTTTTAACAAAATAAGCAACGAAGTATTCATCAATATCTTTAGTTTCCTCCATTACCTTCATGCCATGCATACCTAATGTTCTGTTAACATCCCTTAGGTCTTTGAATAAGTTTTTTAACTCTTCTTCAATCCAAGCTTTAAAAGCAAAATCCGCTTTCAAGTTATCCATATGCTTTTTATCCCGCTCTAAGGTACGTATTGTAAGTCCTAGTATTATTGCATTATGTACTTGAGCTTCAGCTTCGTAATTAATCATACGACTTCTCGCTCCTTATAAATAACAGGAACAGCCGCAAGAACATTCTCTATAATGAAAGTACGTTTGGCATTCTTCACGAAGCAATAAGCTTGAAATGAATTTGCTGTCATTTTAATGACTTTTACACGCCTTTTAGTTATCTCTCCACCTTTCGACATATACATTAAATCAATAAGCTGATTGCGTTGCATTGCTTTTAAAAGCTGTTCCTTCATGATGTTCACTCCTTTTATAACATTGTACAGAACAAACGTTCTTATTACAAGTAAAAAATAACCAGATGGCTGTTGAAAGCAATCTGGTCAATCTATGTATTATTTCTCTGCTGTGATAATTCGTTCGATATTTGTTAAATCTATATGACGTCCATCTTCTAATTCCACGCTACTATCCCCTTGTTCTTGAGCTTCTAAAATATTTATGTTTGTCTCAAATTCCAACTCTCGCCCGTATAGATAGTAAATCAAAACTCCATATTTTTTTCTGGTTGGCGCTCTCATCCTATCACCTCACTTTTAGAGATATGAGTTCTATAAAATCTCTATAACCCCTTCATTTTATATAAAATAATTGGAAATAAAGTTATTTTTATACGTAAAACCATTGACTTTGCATACTAGTACTAGTATAATTAAGATATAGAAAGGAGGTGAACAAGTGGGATACTTAGACATAGCTTCAATACTAACCGCACTACTTGGCTTAGCAAAGTTTCGAAAAATCTGGCACGATGGAACGAAAACTAAGCAAGAAGCCAAGAAAGTACAGTTAGAAAACAGAAGAACAAGAAGAGGGGGTTAATCCCCTTCCTCTTTTCTAAGTATACCATTTGAGCTTATGAAAATCCTGATACTTGTTTTAATCATTGTTTTAGTCGCTCTAACATTTGTTTATGCAAGAAAAGCCTATTGGAAATCTAAACTTAATAAAGCTAAAAAGGAGCGTGACAGCCTTGTCAAAAAACCCTCAAACAGAAGCGAATAAAAAATGGCAGGAGAAAAATAAAGAGCGCGCTAAATATACCAGCGCACGCGCTAGGGCTCGAAGTTTCATTAAAAACCATGCTGAAGAAGAAGATTTAATTGAGTTCCTACAATTAATTCAAGAACGTAAAGCTTCTCTAAATAATGAAGAATAACTTTTGAGGGCGTTTTTGCCCTCTTTTTTTATGCTATAAAAAAATCCTATTAAGGATGAAGTCTTTTCTTTACTTCCCCAATCCACCGTTAAATGTTACAGACGAATAAATAACTTTATTATTTACACAGATACGAGGTAATAGTATATATTATTTGTTATAATAATCCATAAAACAAGTAAGAAAGTTGGTGCTTTATTGGATGAATGGAAAACGCGGCCTACACTATTGAAAGATTGGCCAGCAGAAGTTGATTATATATTAGCGATAGATGAAAATGGAATCTCTGATTTAAAAGGAGTTATCGAGGCAAAAGATGATTTGCTTCAGTGGTTTACCATTACTGGTGTTTTGCTAAATAGAGAAGAGTTTTCGGGATTTAAAACAAAAATAACAGAACTAAAAATGGAATTTTGGAAAGATGGATTATTCAAATCTAAAAGAGTTGTATTCCATTCGAGAGATATAAGAAAAAAGCTAGGCCCTTTCAATCCTAAATTAATCGATTATGATAAATTTTTAAAGAATCTCAATTCTATCATTAAAGAAGAGAATTATACTATTTTTAGTTCTTCTATTGATAAGTTTGCACATATAAGGCAGTATATAAACCCTTACCCTGTTTACGAACTCTGTCTAGAGTTCATATTGGAGAGATATTCTTTTGTACTGAAAGAAAAAGGGAAAAAGGGTTTGATCGTAATGGAATCAAGAGGGTTAAAAGAAGATAAAAAGCTGTTATCTACTACTATTAAGTTATTAGATAACGGTAATTGTTATCATGATTCAGATGATCTAAAACGAATTCAAGGATTGTATTTTAATCCTAAAAGAACAAAAAACAGAAAACTCTCCTTTCCACAATTAGAACTTGCGGATCTAATTTCCTATTATATTTATCGTTCAATAAAAAACGAATCAAAAACGAATGATTTCGTAAATATCGAAAACAAGTTATATAACTTTCCTCATTATAAAGGTTATGGAGTAAAAGTTTTCCCAAAAAAATCTAATATATTTTAGGAGTGGACAAATTTGAATAAAATTCAAATCAACGGCGATACTAAAAAAAAGAAAGAATCAATAATAGCTGAAAAAAAAGAAAGGATAGAACAATGGAAAGAAATAAAACTTGAAATATCGTCTAATTTTATTGATGATAGAGAAACTGTAAAAGCTATACAAATAAACTCTGGTGAAATTTTCGAATGCTTTATTGGTGAAAATATTGGCGAGGAGCAATGTAAGACTAGACCTGTTTTAATCTTATCTAAAACATTTTATAATAATAACTCAACTCAAGTATTAATTGCCCCTCTATCAACAACTATAAAAACAAAAAAATACACAAAGGGGGGAAATATAAAAACTCGATTAAGTACTCGAACTCATTTATTACTAAAAAAAGATAATTTCAGCTTTTTAAAGGAAGATTCTGTAGTTAAATTTGAACAAATACGTAGCGTTAGCAAAGTAAGGTTCACTAATAAATTAGGTTCTATTGATGAAAAAACACTTAGTGTAGTCAAAAATCGTATTAAAGATTTATTTGACATTTGTCAATGAAGTGCTATACTACTAGTAGTAATACATATTTTGCCTGTCCAGACACAGGCGCTTGACACAAATTAAGGTTTGAGGTTAGCTCAAACGTATGCTGGATGGCATATGTAGGTTTGTGGTTTTTCTTAGGGTCCTTGAGGCCCTTTTTTATTTTCCTTACAACTAAATCAATAAAAAAAGCCCTGTCATCCTTTTGAATGACGGGGCTTTGTTACATATTGTATATCTAATTAGTACAAAAACATTGCATGAGACGAATCGAGAAATCACTTTATGGGTAGTTGTCCATCTCGAATCGTCTCATATTCTACACTTTTTCTACATATTCCTTCTTAGCTGTGATGAATAGTCCACTTTTGGTTTTTAATCGATAAGTGTTCCCAGATTTGACGACATCAACAATTGTAAATACTTCACTTTTTTTCAGGTTTTCCTTCTTTTTTGATTTACCAAATACTACTCCATCATATGCAGAACATGTTTTTTTAATGCGGTACAAACCCGTTCCTTTCTTATAGTATTCTTCAGTGTTGTTTGGTTTACTTGTAGGCTTAGACGGTTTCGAAACTGTTGTTATTTCTTTCTTTTTGTACCCTAACTCTTTAGCGATAACCGAAGCTATAGCTTGGCAAACATCTTCAAAATTTCCATTGTAAATTTCTGCATCAGCTTTAGAATCTACGAAACAAATTTCAATTAAGATTGCTGGTTTATTTGTGGAGTTAAGGACATATAATTCTTTTCTTTCTTTTGCTCCACGGTTTTTTAATCCGGATACTTCACTAATGGCTGCACTCACTTTTGCAGATAAGGATTTTGCATCGTAGTATAGACATTCTACACCACGCGGATCATTTGTTTTTGATGCAGCGTTAAAATGGATACTTACATCTAAATCACGTTCTTTGCAGTTGTGATATTTAACGATTGTATTCAAGTTCTGACTTTGAGTTGTAGATGTATTGTCGTGGAATTTACAACCCTCACCGTTGTAGTCTGTCGTTAAAATATAATGTACGCGGTTAACTACTTTACGAGCCTCGTTAACTTCATCTAAAATATCTGCAGCACCTCGTACTTTTAAACTATGACCACTGGAGATTACATATTTTTTTGTCATATTATTTCAATCCTTTCTGTTTCAAAAGTTCTTCTTGCTCTTTGGCTTGTTTTGAAATGATGTAACTGTTTTTATAAACACCATAAACAACCAAAATAAACGGAACTGCAGCCAATAAAGCGTTGATAAAAGCATCAATTGTTGTATCCGTAAACCAGGTGAAAGTAAATCCAAGTGACTGCAAAAATAAAAGGACCGCTGATAGCAGTCCTCCGAATAGTGCGATATGTTGTTTTAGTTTGTCTGTCATAATTAGTCTTCCTCTCTGTTTTTAAATGAATGTTTTTCAATACGATCCACACGACCCTCTAACGCTGAAAGATTACTGTTTATGCCCTGTAAAGCTAATGCCGTTATTTCTTGCGATTCATTCGAACGAGATAAATGGTCCATTAGTTTATTTTCACGTTCTTTTGACTCAACGCGATAAGTTTTAAATTGCTCCTTAGATTCTTCTTGGTTTATCTCATAACGGGCTATTAAATCGGCTTCACGTTTAAGGTTTTCTTTGTGTAATTCCCTAATAACAACACCTGCCAAAGCGATACATAAAATTGCCCATACGGCTTGACTTGTCGCTACTTCTGTTGCGATTTCCAATGCCCTCACCTACTTTTCTGCATAATAAAAGAGCATCCGAAGATACTCTCTGTGAATTACTCTTTGATTTGTGATGCAAGATGTTCTGCAACAGGAAATTGATATTGTTTAGGTAATGCAGTGATTTCTCGTGAGCCCGCTTTTACTAACAAAGCGTACACAGGAATCATATATGGGTATACCATTACGCTTTCTCTCCTTTCAATTCTTCTACTTCATTTTTTAACTGTTCAATCTGCTCTTGTTGACCTGCATTTTGTTCTTTTAGCTCCTCAATTTGTTCCTGGTTACCTGCAACAGCTTCGAGTAGTAACAAAACAGTTTCATCTATTTGATTTGGAAATACTTCTTCTAACGGTCCGAGTGAACCATCAGGTAATCGTTTACGAATTTTCATTTTTATCAACCTCCATACGATTCAGTAAAAAGAGTACAACGAGAGAGGTAACTATCACTATCCCCCATGCTAACTTATATTTGACTAAATGCTGTAATTCTGTAAGGGTTAAGAAATCATTGAAAAATTCAATCACGAAAGCACCCCGCTTATCAAAGTAATTGAATCGCTAACCTCTGCTGATTCTCTGCTTAAATTCAGTTTTACGATAATGTTTTCTTTCATCTCTGCAGCTTCATATACAAATTGATCTTCAGTGATGAATGAATCAATAGGTGCTGAATTTGTCAGTGGCATTTCAACGAATTTCTCTTGCACTCCTGTCTCAGTCATGCTAATTTCTGCATCGATATTTAAGCCTTTTTCTTTCTGAATCCACAATAAAACGCCCTTTGCAGTCCCTGTTGGTGGTACAATTTTATACCTTGCAACAGAATTCAAAATAGGCGTTGAGTTTACTGCTTTATTTAATTTTATTGTTTTTGAAGTTTTGAAATTATGGCTATCAATAACCTCTACAATGATAATATTTTCTCCAATTTTAAGACTGCTAAAGGCAACATCAAACGTCCAATCCCCGCCCTTACCACGATAAATCTCCGTAGCAAGACTTGTGTTGATTTTGTAAGAAACAATCACATCGTTTCCGTCTGGATCGCTACAAACTCCTGAGATTGGGAATTTGTCGGAATCAATTACTCCTGTTGGCTTTTCGATTGGATTAACAACAATAGCTGGTGCTCGGTTAGGAACAACAAAGAACGAGCGAGTTTGTTCTGCTGATTTACCGCCCTGGTCGTCTTCGGCAAAAACTTTTAATTGATGAGCTACGCCATCCGCTAGTGCCTCTGTGAGAGCTGTTTCTCCGTCGTAGAGCTTGCCACTTTTAAACGTTAATTGCTTACTAAATACAATAGGTTTAGTTCCGTTTGAAATTTCAGTTGTTATAGCCTTTGCTTGTCCACCGTTAAGCTGATATTTTACGTTTACGATGTTTCCGTTGTCCTTGTCGAGTGTCGAACCGTCAATTAAAAATGAATCATTTTCGTATAACGTTTTATTATTTTCTGTATTAAGTGTTAATGTTGGTACCACATTATGCTCGATGACAAAAACGTCTGAATAGATGTAATCCGAATAAACGCTACTTGTATTTTTTGCACGTACTCGGATTTGCAACGTTGTCAACGTTTTGTCAGTTGTCGTTGTTAAGGATCTTGTTAGTGCATTCGTATAACTTAAAGGTGTCCATGTATTGTTATTGTAGCGATAGTCAACTTCGTACAGGCTAATGCTTGCAGCTGTTGACGCTTCAAAACTTGCCGTGATTGATTGGTTTGGCTTAAAGACCGTACCTGCTGCAGGTGCGGTAAATGGCCCTGTTGGGGGGATAGACTCGTTTACTCGGCTACCTTTTACATACCAATATCCACTTTGAACCCCGTTACCAGGGTAAGTTCCATCTTCAGCTATGATACCTGATTGAATGAGTGTGCCTTTTACATAATTTGTAGCTTTCGAGTTCTCGGCCGCTTTTCTATAGTATAAAATACAACGCGACCAATTATCTGTGTTACCTGCATTCTGAACAATAGACTTATATAACCAACCTCCATCAGAACTTACCTGATAGAAGGTTTCCCCTCCGTAAAGAGGTGTATCAGGTCCCCACACAGACGAGCTTGGTGAGTACTTGTTGTATGAATAATCGAACGTATAATTTTTGGGCTTTAAGTATAAAGTCTCATCAGACTCAGTGCTTTTTGTCCACGGTGCATCGTCATTATAAAATTGGTTAGCTGAGTACTTACTATAGTAGTACTTCGGCTTCGCAACAACTAGCGAGGCACTTGTTGAATATCCTGATTCTAATCCCGCTGTATCAACCGCTTTTACTCGGAACTGGATGCTTGTACATGTTGGAATAGTATAGATAAAGCTCGCGCTTGTCGGTGTACCAATCTGATTCCATGAGCCGCCATTTATCGAAGCTTCCAAGATGTAGTTTTTTAAGTTCCCTTCTGCATCAGTTGATGACCCCCAAGTTATTGCCTTCGAATCTCCAATTTCCAATGCGCCTGTCGGTTGCATAAATGCACCTGGCATTGTTGGTGCTGTGTTTACTGCAGCGCTTCGAACATACCAAAAACCGTCAGAATTTCTTGCATTATTCGTGTAGGCTGACTCGCTTGCTATTATATTCGATTGTACTAGCGAGCCTTGTGAATATATTTTAATCCACTCTTCTTCTATCCATTTTACTGTATATATGGCTAGATAATAATTTGAAGCATCTGCTGAAACATACAGACAATAAGTACCTGTATTACGAGGTTTAAAGAAGTATGTTCCAGTAACAACATTACTAAATTTAGCTGGTGTAGGATTATCGAAAGTGTAATTTGAACTGCCATCAAAATAAGCCTTACTATAGAGATAGCTATCATCAAACACTATGTTATCGCCACTTAGTGCTGAAGCAATCCATTCTACTAGAGTTGTATCCGTTCCATTACCAGAATAGGACCTACCATAGTTCAGATCTTGTGACAAAGGATATTTAAATAATGCATTATACTTATTCCAATAATATTGAACCATCCTAAACCACCTCCATAACAGAAACGCTAAACGTCTCCCAATTTCCGATATCCATTTTTTTATTTACAGTATCAACAGCAACATTAGACCGAGCTACCTTTGCACCTTTTTTGTATGCATTTGTTACGGCTTGTACAGTTATTGCGTTGCCTTTTACAGCTGTAATAAGTACGTCTTCGCTGTGTTCGTCATCGTAGATTGTCACTTGCGTAAATGCTGTAAAACCCTCTACGCTATCTAAAGGGATAGTTGTCGCGCCTGTCGTGATTGCTTTATTAATCGATGTTTGCTGACTTTGTAAATAGATTTTGTTTGAAAAGCCGTCTAGAGTATCGAAGAATGTACCACTACTGCCTGGCGCGCGTCCGTCAATCTCCATTTGGATTTGCATTCGTTGTATTAGGCTCTTAAACTCAAATAAGTAATTGCGGTTATCTTCAATTCCTTTTTCAATGTTATTCGCATATTTCGCTATAAAAGGAGTACCCTCTTCAAAAACCTCTCCTGTTACTGGATCAAAAAATTCGTCAAACCAATCTGTTTTTTTGTAAGGAACTAAATTCATTAACTCACCTCTCTACTTTGTGTAATCGGGAATACAATTGCATAACCTTTGTTACCTTTTTGATGATTTAAAACTTTTACATATAACTCTCTACCTTGTGCATCCACTAATGATGCCTTAGTAACTAAACCTTTTTCCACATCAAGGTATACGTACTTTCTAAGAGTGTCACCGTCTTTAACCGTTTTATAGATTTCTTTTTCAATCTCATTTCCATCAATAATAATTTTCGCTTTTTTTATCAAGCCATCGTAAAACTTTAAAGTTTCATCAATGAGCAAGTCTTGAATTCCTTCCATCTAAAGAACCTCCTGTTCTAAAAGCGCCACAACGTTTGTATTCAACATCCCATTGATAGGGGGTGCCAAATAACGTAAGTGGTACATCTACTTTTAAGCCTGCCATTGGTGCTGTTCTAAAACGATTAGTGATACGGTAGTTCACAGGGAATGTATATGCTGAACCGCTTAAACACAACCAATCCGTCGAGCCAGTCGCTGATAAATATACAGCTACCCCTGCAGCAACAACATCTTCGATTACTTCTTCAAACTGTGCCGTATTGATACCAGCTGTAACCAGTTTTTCTAAGGGAATCGATTCGATCATTATTGCTGCAGGTTCAACACCATTCCATAACGGTTGTACTTTTATTTCTTTTGCATTCACATTTAACGTAAACGCCAAGGCTTCAATAATTTTATTTACAGTTCCATCTGATAAAGCCCTAGCTCTTTTCGCTCGTATTAATAAGCGATACTTGCCGTCACTTGCAGTTCCTCGCGCTTGATTGATTTCGTCGCCAATTTCATCAAGAACCTTACCTTGCGCTTTTTCTATATCCGTCCATTCTTCCATACACTTTAAAGTATCTTGTGCATCAGTATATTGACTTGCAAACACGCTGAAAATTTTCCCGATATTTGAATTAGGGTTCTTTTCTAATGCATCTGTTATCATGCTTAACATCTTTTTAAGCAAGTTCAATCACCTCAATATTGGCAAGCGATAGTTCTGCAATTTGCTTACGTGATATCCCAATGTTTGTAATCGATAATTCTTCAGCAGAAGTCCCAATTTCGATAACGATATCTTGTACCCCAGCAACTTTAAATGCCGAACTATAAAGCTGTGATATTACGACATCTTCATCCATTGTTAGTCCTGGTACTTCTTCGCCAGATAAATCCACACCACCAATTTTTTCAATCATTGAATTTTTAAGTTGATCAATGCCATCTACTTCAAAATCTCCGTTTTTCGTAACGGTCAATTTCATATAGATTGGTAAGATTTCAGCGTAATCGAATCTGATGATATGTTCTGTACCAGCAATATCTTTTACGATAACTACTTGTTCACCGACCGTTTCAATGCCACCAGCGACAGCATCAAGTAACGCTTGCGCTATATCCTCTTTAGTACCGCCAAAAACATATACATGTACAGATTTAGGAGGGTTGCCTTCAACATCAAAAACATTGGTGCTATTGATTGCTGAATTAACTGATCGTACACCTGGAACGTTTAATATGGCTGTCTCGATTGCCGAAGGAACTGCTTTACCTTTTGCTTCATTCGACTTTAACAACCGATTACGATAAGGGGTATCAGTTTCTTTGTCTGTACCTCCAACTGCTGGCAATAGGTTCGTAACGCTCGTGATTTCCTCTATTGGTTCAACCTGGACAGTAATGGTGTTTGAAAGAACACGATTAAAAGCGCCCGTCTCAATACTTATTGCTTCGCCAGTACCATTACCAGAGGCATCAAGAACAACGTCATCTAACAACGCAAACTGAATATCTCCTTCAGTAGAAAATCTTTCTTCACTTTCTATGATGTAATTCGGTGTTCCTTTAAACGTTAAAAGTGCATAAGAATTGGTTGCTGGTGCTCGAGGTAAATTCTTGTCTCCTCCATGAAAATCTAACGATACACCGTTTGCTTTCTTGATGTAGCGACTATTGTAGACATGTTCGATTGCATCCCAAATTTTCGCATAAAAAAAAGCCATAACTCGCATGATGATGCCGAGTGGCGTATAGGCCGATAGGTTAATATCTGCGCCAAATAGTTCTTTAAATTTTGCTTCCATTTCATCTAATAAATCGGAATACGTTTTCCTTGTAAATCCATTCTTATTCAGAGCCACTTAAGTCAACTCCTTCTAAAGGTATTTCTGTTCCGTCGGTTTTGATGAGATTCATAGTTACATTTGCATTACGTCCATCACGGATTATTTCGATGTCGTCGGCACCGTCTATTAGTTCTTGATCTGTCATGACTTGTAGAGCTTCGAGGACGTTATCCGCAAGTTCTTCATCATCCACACGTTTTAATTGCATAAATGATTTATCAAACCCTATATGTTCATCGAGTTCAAATTCATTTTTTCTGATAGACAGATTCATCATGACACCTTGCGCTATTTCTTTGTCACCTTCAACCATTGCAAGATTTCCCGTTTCATCAAATACAAAATCACCATTAATCACTTTTAGTGTCTTCACATTGAAAACCTCCCAACAATTACGGCATCATTACTACTCATTAAATCGTGACTGTCTGGGTCGATAAAATCAGTTCCATTAAGGTCTGCTAATGAGCGTTGGGCAGGGATGTAGAATACTAAGTTGCCAGCTTTTAACTTTCGCCATTCAGCATACTTTTTCAGAACGCTATCGCAATCACAAGCTGACCAACTACATTCATGCTTCTCAAACATTTCAATACCTGTCAAATGATCTGGAACAAGTGCGTCATGTATGATTGATTGTTTATACACGTTATCAGTTTTATCTGCCGTTAAAAACAAAGGTTGGATATCCGCTCTTTGTCTTGCTTCATCAAAGTTAATTACTTTACCTGGCGCTAACGTCGAGACACTTAGTAACATTTCATGTTGATACTCAGTAAAGAACTTTGTTATTTCACTCATTTAATCGCCTCGAATTCTGTAATGAAATCAGAACCATCATGAATATGTTGGCCTTTTCTTGCTCTGACTTTACCTTTTGCTGTTTTGCTGTCTAATGTAATGATAGATGCTGTTGTAATACGGTGTTGCAACAAACATCGTATTGTATACCCTTCGAAATCATCATCCTCGTACTCAGCTGGTGTTTCAATTAATCCAGTTGACTCGTTTAATTCAAAGCGCTCATCGTCTCCTATTTCAATGGATCGAATGACAACTTTCCCTCTACGCCAGTACATCGATGCTCCACAATCTTTTATAACGGTATTTAACTTACTTTCAATCTTGCCAGTGACTTTAAAGCCGTTCTTATAGACTTTATCTTTCGGTAAATTTATCTCGACAGGTTTAATTCCTAATATGCCTAGTAGTCGATTGATGATAGCTGAACCTTTTGTGTTCTTCGCAAAGGTTATATTCATAGTCTGTTTACGCCATTTCGCAACCTGAACTGTTTTAAACTTTTTAGTAGATGTGTACTTTCTACCATTCTTCCCAACAGTTGTTGTGGTTACGGGCTTCTTCAGTTTCACACGTTTCTTTACAAAATATTTTTTGGCTGCATCTGCGAGTTGCGGAGTTACCTTCACACCGCTATAATCCTTGCCTTCTTTAAAAGTAACTGTTGTAATTTTGTCGACACCTTCATATCTAGTTATTACTTTGGTTATTTTCCCTTCAATCAGTACACCGTAATCGGATTCATAACCAGCATTTAGGGTTACATTTGCCCCTTTTTTAATTTTAGCAATCGTCGCTTCAGTTAAATTAAAAATTGAAATTGTATTAATATTAGGTTTGGAGTCATCATCAAAATTCACAACAAAGCGTATCTCTAATTCATCACCATCGAATTTTAAACGACTACGAGAATCTTCAATAGTGACTTTAATAACACGTCGGAATAATCGTTTAGCCATAAGTATCACCTATTAAGTTATTATCATCTTCAACGTTCTCATTGAATTCATCATCTGATAAATCATCTATTGTTAAAAAGACGGTACGATAAAAATTGTCTTTAGTAATAGTAATAGCATTCCCTGATTCATCAAACGGGACTATTGAAGGTCCTGGTAATCGTTCATCAACTAGCGACTCAAATAGTGGTCTACCTAATACAATCTTTTCGCCTAGCACGATGACGAATCCCTCTGAATCCCACAAATCAACAGTAAAGAAGTCATATGACTCGTTATAACTTATAGCCATCGTAAAAGTATCTTGAGCTAAATCAATCTCAAACTGTACCGGTATTTCGTTAGGGTCTAGATCTATATAATCTCTCTTCGCCATTTTTTCACCACCAAAAAGGACACTCATTTCGAGTGCCCTAAAATTAATTTATTCTCATTTTCACACCAATAGGAATTTTTGTATCTGGCCATTTATTTAACTTTCGCAACTTCGCAATTGTGGTGCCATACTTTCTAGCAACCGCACTATAAGTATCACCTGCTTTAACAGTATGATATTTCTTTAAGTTGTTAGCTGTATTGTTGGCCTTTTTAGTAACAGTCTTCTTACCGGCTGTTGTCTTCTTAGTTTTCTTCTTACGATATGGAGTCTTCGCAACTCTTATCTGTTGCATATCCATGCTAAACGAGAAACCGTTGCCGATAGTTGAATCATATGTGCCAGTAAAATTAGTAATAAGTACGTCAGAAGCTTTTATTCGACCAACGTACTTTACTGTTTTACCAGCATTCATTTTCTTCTCGATGTTCTTTCTAATTTCATCCGCGTTTTTAGCCCTCTTACCAAGAATTTTTCCATTAGCAGAAAACGTTTTGGGTTGCCTTTGTACTGAATCCGTAAGAGGAAGTCCTTTTTCAACAGGATAAGATGTTGTTGTAACCGAATTTGTAAATGACTCCTGCATACTATCAACTTTATACCCTGCTACCTTAGCCATTAATACGACACCCCACTATCAAGTATGCCTCTGAGTTCTTTAAACGCTGCTTCTAGGGCTTTATTCACCGCACGCGTAATTGCTGATTCAGTTGTTTCACCTTTACTACCTTCAACTGTTACTTGAACTGTAGGGCTGAAATGAATAACCGTTTGTCCTTTATTATTCAAGAGTTCGTTTGTTTTTCGGTTGTTATGAACCTGTGAACTAAACGGTAAATCAACTAACTCTGGACCTTCTTCACCAACCAGAACTTGACCATCATGGTTGTTTTTATAACCGCCTTTTGCATAACCTTTTAATTTCTTTCCTGAAGCATTTGCTGAGATATGGACGTGATCATTGTGTGCACCCCAAGGGTAATGCTCCCAAGATGCACCATGATTCTTAGTCCATCTGTTATTAGCGATAACATATCTCGTAAGTGGAGATCTAGCAGCTTCAAGTCCCGCTTTCCACATAGATGCTGAATCACCAGCAAGGTCAATCGCTAATCCTTTACTATGATCATCAGGTTGGCCGAGTTCATTCTTTGACCCTGGACGGTAGCCAGACGTGATACGCAACCCGTACTTAGATGAGAGTGATTGTGCAAGTTGTTGTAGTGATTTATAACTTCCGCTTGCTCCACCAGTTGAGGTATCATCTCCGAATCCAGCAAAGCTACTGAGTTTGTTTTGTACATAGCTCATGGCTCCGTCTTTCATTTTTTTCAAAGATGCCATGCCAATTCCTGCTATATCCATCTTCAATGATGCTTTATCGAACATTTTTTCAATCGCACCAATTGGATCACTCATGAAGTCTAATGTTTTACTTGCAACACCGCTCACTTTTTCATAAGCGTCACCGGCTACCTCTTTTGTTGTATTCCATGCTGATTTAGCTAGTGAGCCAATACCTTTTGCATATCCAGGCATAGAACCTTTAAGTCCACCTGACATCATTTGAGCAGTCTGTGATGCCGTTAAAATTTGCGTACCTTTAGGTAAGTCTACAATCTCAGCACCGTTTGCACCGACTAAACGTGCCCCTCCATATGGTGTGTATGCAAGTTCTGGTCCTTCTTCTCCGACTACCGCATGACCACCATTGTGTGAACCTCCAGTAGCAAAAGAAAGCATTGATGCCCCAGTGTTACCCGCTGGTTTTGATTTAGGTGTCGGACTCGTAGTACTTTGTGAATATCCAGCAGGATTCCATTTTGGTATCTCCCAATCAGAACCGAATGCTTTAAGTACGCTATTGATACCTGAAGATATAGAGTTAACAACTCCAGCTAACGACACTTTGAATTTTTGCCATTTGGTTAAGATTTCTCCTGTTTCCCAATCTACCTCTTTTAGATGGCCACTTGCTTGTTGTTTCGCCTGTTCGACAACTTTTTTATGCATATCCTCAGCATGACTAACTGACTCATCACGAGTCTGTTTCGCACTTTTTACAATGGCTTCATATTGCTTTTTGGAAATAGCTCCATTATCTTTGTATTCAGCATCTGCAGCCGCAACAACTTCCTGATATTTTCTTTCTGCTTCTTTTTTAGCACCTTCACGAGCTTTTTTAGACTGCTTTACAACTCCAGCAGCTTGTTTTGCGCTTATTTTGCTACTTTCACTTTCTAACATCGTCATAATCGTACGTTGTTCTTTAGCTGATTTAGACATTGTTCTCACAGCTGTTTTATTCATTTTTCGCTGAATACTATTGATTTTTTTTCGGTCATCATCAGTCAATTCACGTTTTTCTTTAGATGCTTTACTAATGATTTCATTAATATCTTCCTGTGCTTTCTTAACTTCCTCTTTTTGGTCTTTATGACTCTTTTTCAAATCTTTCATAATAGTATTTTGTTCTTTTTTTGAAAGACCAGAGCTCTTCATGAAACTCGTTAAGGTTTTTTCAGACTTTCCGAAATTAGTTGCCATAGCACTTTCGATACTAGCTGCCATGTCACCATAAGTTGCTTTTAATGATTTCGCTGTTTTTTTGGAGATTTTTTCGCCAGACCATTGCAATAAACTAAGTTGTTCTGTTGCTTTATCATTAAGCTTTTCATACTCTTTGATCGCCGATGCGGTATCTTTTGAAACACCTTTAGTGATGTCGGTTTTAAGCCCTTCTTTTGGTAGGTGTTTTTTTATGGAAGACTGTAACGATTTACCGAACTTCTCTCCGCCGATAGATCCTGCGATACCACCAATTAGCCCACCTATTGCTGTTCCAACACCAGGAACAACAGAACCAAGCGCTGCTCCTGCAGCTGCTCCCGCTGCACCTCCTGCTAGTGCTCCACCATTTGAACCTAAATTCTCTGTTCCGCCAGCAACAAGCATACCTGCACCTAGCAAAGTACCTACAATTGGTACACGCTTACCTAGCTTTGCGCCAGTTCTAAGTAAGCCGTTCCCACCAACTCTACCAAGACCATTTCTTCCTGCTCTTCCGAGAGTGCTTGGGTTAGAACCTGATTGTCGACTTAATCTTGTAACTTCACCTGTAGTTGTTGGTAATGGAGATTGTCTAGATAATACTCTTCGGCCATTAGATCCTCGTCCAATACTTCCACCTGCGACAGGCGCATTAGACATACGAGCTTGCATTCTGCGAGCACTGCTATTTCTATTTAGTTCGGTTGTGTTACGTCTAAGAGATGCTGTCTCACGATCAATTTGGCTTCTGTGACCTGATAACCCTCTAGCGCCAATACTAAACCACCGTGATAATTGACCTCCAGCTTTTTTCAGTTTACCAACAGCTGTTACAACGCCGCCGACACCTATTGCAACAATACCTAGTGATGCAACTAATCCCGTAGCTCCTATACCGATTAAGGACCATTTAGCAAGTGTTTGCTGAGTAGATTTATCAAGGCCATTAAACCAGTCCATTAAACTTTCCGCTTTATCAGCAAGATCTGTAAATGTTGGTATTAATGCTGTACCAAAGGTTGTTACTGCTGTTTCGGCAGACCCTCTCATGCGCTCAATAGAACCTTTTAGCGTCTTCATTTTCTTTTCGGCTACATCTGCTGCTGTAGTACCTTGCATAGCATCATTCATTTTTTTGTAACCTTTAGCACCTTGATCAGCTGCTATTGTTGCTGCACGTACTGCGTCCGTACCGAACATTGTTTTAAGTGCATTTTGTTTTTGTTCATCTGACAGACCTTTTAATGAATCTTGCAAGAGTTGGAATATTTGATCCATGTCTTTCGCTTTACCATTTGCATCAAAAAATGCTGATGATACCAAACCAGACGAGTTAGTTAATTTATCATAAGCTTTTTGTACTTTTGTAGTAGATGCACCTGCACCAGCTTGTTCTTTTGCTAATTTCATTAACGAATTAGAAACATCATCAAAACTCTTTGATGCAGGTTTAATACCTTGTTTAATTAAAAAGTTATAACCATTCGCAACGTTGGTTGTACCTAATCCTAATTCCGACATTTTCCCTGCAGCCGCTTCTGTTTGTGGTGAAAGGTTCATTAACATCGTTTTTAATGATGTACCTGCATCAGAGCCTTTAAGTCCATTTTGAGCGAGTACCGCTAATGCTGTCGAAGTTTCTTCAAATTCAAATTTTAGACCATTTGCTACTGCTGCAGATTGTGATAAACCAAACGCCATTTCTTGAACATCTGTTGCAGATGCATTTGCTGCACCAGCTAGTAAATCAGCAGCTCTCGTTGAAGAAATAGAATCATTAGTAAAAGCATTAAGAGAAGTACTCATAACTTCTGCTGCTTTTGCGAGATCAAGTTCACCTGCAGTCGCTAGATTTAGTGCGTCTTTCAGCCCGCCTTTTAAGATGTTTTCTGTATCTACC
The DNA here is from genome assembly GCF_050278625.1 of Viridibacillus sp. NPDC096237. NCBI lineage: Bacteria > Bacillati > Bacillota > Bacilli > Caryophanales > Caryophanaceae > Viridibacillus > Viridibacillus sp. NPDC096237. The sequence continues at coordinate 240,706 of NZ_JBNNTI010000001.1, forward strand.
CCGGCTTTAATAAGCTCTTGTAAACCTTGTGCTGCTTCAACGCTAGAATACTTTGTCTCTGCACCTAATTGAGTAACAAGACCTGTCAGTTGCTTACCAGACTGTGACCACTCTTTTGCTGACATCAATGATTCTGCGTCTCTCATTGCTTGCTCAAAGTCTGCTGCTTTCTTTAAGCTGTAACCAAGCGCTGCACCACCTGCTAAAGTAGCAACTCCAAAAGTTGAAGTAATGTCTTCACCAAATTTAGTTATGCTTTTTCCACGTTTTTGGAGCTTATCGCCTAACTTATCAAGTTGTTGACCATAGTCATTTAAAGAACGTGACCACTCGCCCATGTTCCGGCGCATTGCGCTCATATTTCTTTGACTACTTGTTGCTGAGCTATTTAGTCTATCAGTTGCACGAGTTACACTTTCAGTTGCGCGCTCTCGTTCTTGAAGTGACTGACTGTGTCCACGGTTACTTCTACCTGCTTCACGAGCGCTTGCAGAGCTATTGTTTGTAGCAACTGTTGCTCTCGCTGTTTCTTGCCCTAAATCTCTTACGGCTTCTGTAGTGTTATCAATAGTACCGCCCGTGGTATTAGATGTTCGTTCTAAATTTGCGAGAGAACGGCGGGTAGCCTCGAGCTGACGATCTGCATCGTCAAGACCTCGTGTATCTACATCAAGTTTAACTCGCATCGTTGTATTACGAAGTGTCCTAGACATCTACCCACCACCTCCAAATAGTTTTATTTTCATATTTGCAGCCTCACAAGCAATACCTAATTGGTCAGCTGTCATCATTTCAACTTCTTCTCTTGTAGCAATCCCTGCTATTACTGGTAGCCAAGTAGAATACTGTTCACGAAGCTTTTCCTTGTAAAATTCATCTGGTTTAACCTTAGAGCAATCCTCCAAGAAAGGAGTCTGCTAAATCCATAACTTCTCTGTATCCGTCATTTTTGTCCCAATAATCCCAGTCTGTTTGAGGGGAGGCGATAACGTGTTCCATTATCTGTTCGCTGTAAAGCGTTTGTTTAAATGATCCTTGTGTTTTTGCATAATCTAGCATTTCTTGAACAACGAGTGTACCTGGGAATTGTAAAGTGTATTTCACACCCTCTACTTCTTCAGTTTTTTGTTTACCGAATTTAGATACTTTTTCTTCTGGTGTTGGTTTTGTAGTTGTCATTTATAAGTTCCTCCTTGTTTTTAAGAAAAATAAAAGGAGCACTATGGCCCCTTTAGTAATTAGTAGTTAATAATTTCAAAGTCTCCTACTTTAACTGTGTAAGAACGAGCTTCTACAGCGTCTGAATATGTTGCATCAGCTGTTTTTGTAACAAAGCCTTGTGAACCGCCTCGACGTTCTTTATTTGTTGGATCATCAACCCATATCGGGAAAAATGTTTTTGAATTAACGTATTGATTCAAGATTTTATTAAACGGTGATGTTTGATTCAGCGTTAATGTGACCGTACCTAATTTCGAGTTATTCAACGCAAAAGAAGCTTCACCTTGTGCGTTTGACTCCACTGTTACTCGGTCTTCATCCATATTTGCAGTAACAAACGTGCCTTTTTTATACCCTGTAACAATCATGTTGTTCAGCGTTGTCGTAATCGTACTAGCATCATAAATAGCTGGTTGTGTAGTTGACATATTGTATAGCCTCCCTTTATTCGTGTATCAAAAAAGTCATGCCAACAATTAAATGTTAGACATGACCGAACCTTTTACATTAATTTTGTGGATTGCTCCTTGTGCTTTGTAGTCGAAAGTTAGACCACTGTAGACACGTTTCGCGATATCTTCACTTGAACCAGCGGTAAAAGGTTCTGTATAGACATTAAAAGCAAATTGATCTTCATCGTTGATGTCCACAATTCCTTGCTGACCTGCTGTTGTTAAAGTGCTTGTTGCGATAGCACCGACCAATGAAACACCATTACCATTAGATGGTACTTTGTCATTGTTCGTAAACATTGTTTGAAGATTTGTTTCCATGTTCGCTTTAATCCAATCCCGGCCGTGGTAGAAGTCAATATACTCACCTGTAGCAACTAGCCCTTCAGATGTTTGAGCGACACCTGCTTTAACTACATAAGCATTACCGCCAGCTTCATGAATTGCGTCAAGTTCTGCTGAACTGATTTCAATTGGCGTAACACCTTTAAGGCCATGACGGAACTTCCATGTAATTGATCCAACAGTTAAATTGGCAGCTTCGCCAATTACTGCGCCATCTAACCGCTCACCCTCATTTGGGTGAAAATAAACGATTGTATGAACATTATTTTTAAAAGCACTAATTTCTGCTTCTTCAGTAACTTGCACCACAGCAAATTTAAAGTCATGTAACTCTACTTTATTTGATAATGCTAAACGTTCAGCTGCTGTTGATTCCGCTAAAAATGCGAAGTGCCATGATTTGTCGAAATATTGTTCAACGACATCACCAAGCGTTTGACCAACCGCAGGTGTTTCTTTTACATACGATGCAACACAGACTACTTTAGGTTTATTAGCTTGAGCAAGTATTGTTTCAGCTAATTTATAAGTAGCTGTACTGCTATCAAAATCTTTTGCTAAAGCTTCTAGTGTTTTGTACTCGGCATATTTAACTTCGGTGCCACCAACTAAGATAAGTGGTCGACCTAAGCCGATTACTGCAGCTGGATGTAGTACATCGATTACTACATTTACGTCTTTTAAAGCCATATTTAATTACCTCCAATAACATTTTTAAATTCAATTTGTTCGATTGGTGCGACGTCATCTACATGTGGATCTAATACACGCATTTTAATATCAAAACCAGCACTTCTTTCGTATTCGATAGATAAGAAGTTATCTCGTCTATCAAAGTCTGTAACGTCCACAATAACTACACCTTTTTCAGCAAATAACAAGCGTCCTTCTGTTGATTTGAAATAGGACTCACATTGTTTAGCCAAATTTAAAACGCTCAATGAACTCTCGTCATGCCATGTTAAGGACACTGTAAGTTCAAATTGAGCGTTTTCATCGTCTTGCTGTATAGCAATTTTCGGAGTCGTAATTGTAAATGTCGCAAAAGGATATGCAGGTTGTTCGCCTGTTCCATTCGCTTCAATGCACGGCTTTCCAGTAAGTGTTTTTACTGCTTTAATGAGCGAACTTGTCACTATTTTATAATCAAAGTAATTAGCCAAATGCACTCACCCACTTTAATTCGTATTGAATGAAGTCTGCAAAATCCTCATATCCTGTTCGATTCTCGACCGAATATTTCTGCCCTTTATGAATCACTTCAGTCTTTGGGGCGACGTGCATGTTAATGATGAGTTGACGATGCGTTTGAGTTAATCGACCACCGCTTTGGTAAATTTCATTTGCTGTATAAGGTAGCAATACACCACGAACATCTAAAGGAACTGTTTTATCTGGTGTTGGCTTAATAACCTCACCCGTTTCCTCATTGTAACCACCATTAGTGCCAGGCACCTTTACAACAACCTGTATATCTGTTTCAAAATCAGCAAGCATATCTTGAAACTCAAACATCTGAACCATCGTCTCTCACCACTTTCCATGTAACGTGCCTTTTTAACCCACCAGTATCCACTAAAGGATTATCTCCTCCATTTTTGCGATTTTCTTTAGTGAATCCACTTAAAGATGGACTCCTTAAATCAATCATTTTTTTTTGAATATCGCCCGCGATAATGCTGCCTAGATTTTCAAAAACATCACGTGAGGTAATCTCTAGTTCACAAACCCTTTGTATTTGATCTTCAAGAAAGTCCATCCAAGCATCGTTCTTTTCATCAAATGTGGAACGAATAAATGAACGTTCTGGAATGTTTACACTTTCTTTCAAGATGAACATAACCTTGATACCGCCATTACCATCAGCTAATGCTAAAACGTTCTTACCTTTAGGTTTAAATAAACCTTCAAAGTCTCTCGGACGCTTTGTGCCAGCTTCTTTCGTTGGGATGGCGAGATATTTGTTTTTCGCACGTATCTGCATCCCGAATTCATGGACACCCGCAAGCATGGCGTAAAAGGAATCATCAGATCCAAAAATACCGATTTCAATTGCATAGCGATTTAATTCATCAAGTTCACGTTGCAATTCTAATAGATTATGGTTTTCATCGATATATTCCATATCAGAGCACCATTAAATTCACTTTCTTTGGACTGTAGAGCTTCACTAATCGTTGATACTCTTGTCCAAATGCTGTCGAATCTAATCCTTTACTAGTATCGATAGATGATGACGTGAACGTACGTTTAATAGGCCCAACCGTTTCAGATTGAGCCTGACGTACATTAAGTGAGCCGTAATGCGCCGTTAAATAACGCGCAAGCTTCTCTTTGTATAATTCTTTGACAGGCAATTCACTGACTTCCAGCGTTGCATCATCAATTAATAAAAGCACCTGCTCATCAGATAGTGATGATAGGTGCTTTGCTATGGATTTCACTTTTTCAGGTGTTGTTAATGGTTCGACCACATCATAACCCCTTACTTATTAGTATTTTTCAACTCTTCAATACGTTTTTCAACTGCGTCTTGTACTGTTTTGCGATCATCGTCTGCTTTAATCGCTTCTAGCACTTCAACATCGAAAGTATCATCAATCAATGCAATTACATCTTTTGCAGCTGGTTTCGTTTTATCTTTGTCATAGATAAATTCACCATGTTTATCTAAGTTAGCCATTAGTGGATGAGCGATGAACTTTTCAAATTCCTTTTCATCCACCTTATTCGTACCTGGAATTAATACTACACCTTCTGCTTCATATGAATAGTTCCCTTTGTTGTTTACTAACATTAAATACCGTCTCCTCTCACAATAGCCATAGGATAACGCACGATCAGTCCAGTAGTACGTTGTTCGAATGGTACTTTATAGTTCGGAAATGCGTATTCTTGTGGATGACGTGTAATATCCATCGGTATACCTAGTTGTACAACATCAGGTGATGAATCAAGAACAACAAAGCAATTCGCTCCACCAATGCCTTGCTTCTCTATGTCTGATAACACCTCAATACGTTGGAACCAACGTTGAGACTGAATGTATTCAAGTACTGTTTGCTTTGTAAATTCATTGAATGGTTTTTCTAATTCCTCGAATGCATCAGTTGTGATAATTAATGTATCAGCAGTATGACCATTCAATTTATTTACTTTGTTTTTTGCTTTACGAATATCAGTCACAATCTCATCTGCTGTTTTATCTTTCCAAGTCGTTTTACCAGACTCACCTTGTGGTACTGCGTAAACTTGAATACCCGTTACAGCTGTTAAACCTTTAATTTTGTGCTTTTCATCACCTGCAAAAGCAATACGATTTTCTTTTTCTGCAATAGCTTTGCGAGCTGTATCTGCTTTTGTTGTTTCAATCGTCATTCCAGCCATTTGAGCTTGGCGCAACTCCTGAACTGTAATATTAAATCCAGCAGCGATAGAATAAATATCAACCGTGTGGCGTTCTAAATCAGCATCAACTAACGGAATGTCACTTGCGCCTGGTGCTAAAATTTTAGCAGCTCCAGAACGTTTGAAAACATCATAACCGTAAGTCTCTGCACCTGCAGGGATATCAGTTTTTAATGCAAAGATTTTACGCGCTTTTAGTTCCTCTTTGTGTGGTTCATAAATCTTCTTATCAATTGCTTCTAAATCTTGTGGACGTAATAATGACATAGTTTAATTTCCTCCTTTAAGGTAAATTGATTTCAATTTCAACTAATTGATTAGCAGTAGCATTTGATTTGAACACTGCGTTTTTAACTTCAATGGCACCATCTGTAGTGAATTTTTGTGTTGTCGCATCCACTTTTACTGCTTGACCATTAATGATATCTCCACCTGCAACAACAAAAATACGACCTCTTTTTACAATTGCAGCCGGTTGAGCTACTTTGTATTTTTGGTCGTCTTTTTTCTCTACATAATCATGAATGTTTTGTGCAAGTGCGATACCGATAACCGTACCGCCTGTTTTGATGGGAGAAATTGCATCACCAGTTGCATTTAATTGAACAGCTGCACCAAATGGAACAACTTCAGCAACAGCATAAGAATCTGCTACGAAATCTTGAAAATTCGCTAATTGACCTGCTTTACCTGCAGGCTCCATGTATTTACCGTATTCAGTAATTGGCATCCTTTGTTTCCTCCTTATGAACGTATTGAAAGGCGTTGAGCCTTCATATCGTTGATTTCTTTTGAATCTGCATTACCTGAGTCACCTGTATATGCCGATTGATCACCAGTAGATGAAAATCCTTTACCTACAGTTGCATCATAAAATGCATTTACATACTCATCAGACTTTGAATCACCTTTGAATTCAGGGTTAGCAGTTAAAATAACGGCTTCTTTTAGTTCTCGTTCTGTTTTACCAGTAAAGTCATAAGAGTCGCCTAAATAAGGCTGTACAGTAGCAATTAAAGCCACTCGCTCTTCAACCTTCTTATCCATTTCATCTGCTGAAATAGATTTTTCTTTTAACAATGCAATCTCAGTATCTTTTGCAGTTAACTGAGCATCTTGTGCATCTAATCGACCTTGTAACGTGTCTACCTCTTTAACTTTTAATTTTTCAGCTTCTAATTTTGCATTTTGAGCTTCTATATATGATTTAACAGCTGAGTCTACCTCGTATTCTTTGCTGTCGATTGTGTACTTTGCCATGTTACTTGTTCCTCCTTCGTCGTCTTCGATTTGCCATGCATCTGAATCGCTCCTAATAGCCACTTCAGGACCAGCTCGCCCTTGATCTACAATGGCAATGTGATTGATTTCTAAATTTCTTTGAGCAAATTCGTATTGTTGTCCGTTATAAGTACCTTGTTCGGCTACAACATCAGCCATAAAACCAATAGAAATTTCCCTCTTACCATCACGAATCTTCTGTATCAGAGCTTTATCTGTAATCGTAAGGGATACATATAGCTTTAAATCAGATACATGAGAGTCATTATGACTCATACCTTTTGCATAACTCTGATAGTTGTCGATGTTAACTGGTTCACTAGGATGTTCGTCAGTAACTGGTTTAGATCGTGCAGAATGTATTGTTAAATCACTGAAAATCTCATCAGGCAATTTTGCTTCCATCTGAATATTTCCATCTGCTCGACGATACGGAAAAACGCCAGGTCGAGTTATCGGTACATTGACCGTTAAATAACCCTCTGGCGTTTCTCTGTAGTCGTTTATTAATGTTTTGTCGTAGCGTTGTAATTTCGTTGTTCTCACCACCTTTCAGGTAATAAAAAAGACCGGGTTGCCGGTCCTAATGTTTGTTTACCATCGAAAAGCTTCCGTTGGATGCTCTCTAAAGCTATTGGCAGCAGAGAAACCATCGAGGTCTGGAAATAATGTTTCTTTCCTTAAGTCAAAGCTTTCAGTTAATACTTTACGTGATTGTTTTTTTAGTTTCGGAGAAATGGCAATAAAAATATTCTCCTCCGTATCAGGTATCTTTAAACTCCCTGTTTGCTTGTCAGATATATCACTGTATAGAAACACACCATGTTGTGAAGCAATCCTTTTAGAGACAACTGGAGGTTCAATAAGCATTGGATAATTATGTTTATCAAGTTTAGTTGTGGCACTAGAATAAGCCTTAAAATTATCACCTAGGATTCCTTCCATACCACCAACATAGTCAGTATCTACACCGAATAATAGACCATACTCCTCAGTAACCGTATTTACACAAAACCATAGGGCAATTAAACTATTTTTAGAGAAATCAACCAACCTAGTTGCTGCGCCATGATGCTGTAGCCTCGCGAGAAGTTCCATATCACTAAGTAATATACCGTTATCTATACCATACCCTTTATGTCGAGCTCTATTGAGCAATGATATTTCATAGGAAATTAGATCAAACTCTCTAACTTCTGATTTCTTTTCTAACAACCTACGGTAAGCACCACTATCAATTCTCCAATCAGCATTCGCTTGCCCTCTCCAAACCTTTATTGAATGATCAGTGCCATGACTTTTCCCAATTATCATTTCAAGTAGTTCAAAAATGTCCTCAGGCTCCTTAATAGAACCATATAAATTACTTTCATACATTTTCACTAGTAATATTCCCCCAAAATATGTATTCTTTATAAATTATAGATTACTTTTGAAGGAAATACTTCTAAAAATTTCTTAAATCAAAAACAGGATAGGCAGTGCATCTACACCTGTAATCTTGCCCCGGCACCTTCCCGTTAGGTGGGTTCTTATAATCATAGACGTTACCAGATAAATCTTTATGCGATTTACGAACCCTCTCATCCCCTGACGTAATCCATTCAAACTTCTTCACTCCCATCTTTTGATGTCTTCTTGCTACAAGTTGACCATGAATAGATCCAGATTGATCTACAGCAATAAATTGGGCTCTTGCTTCACTTAATCCCACTTGATGTATCAATTGCTCACGAATTTCTTTAGTAGAAGTACCGCTCTTCATACCCTCAAATATGATTGACTGTATTTTTTCATAGAGCGTATCGTGAATAGCTTGAATGTAACCAACATTTTGTTGAACAGTAGACTCAACGTAGTCGTCAATCCATTCTTCATAGTCGATTAGATTTACACCTGCAACTTTCGCTTGGTCATTCATATTCTTCATGTTAAAAAGATTCAAACCTTCAACAAATCGATTAGCTGTTTCAACTAACTTACTCTTTCCAAATATGTTGAGCGTCATTGCTTTAATAAGTTCAAGGAATCGTTGTGTAACGGATAAATCATCACTATCCGAGCGATAGGCGATGATTCTATGCTTGATAGCTTTATCGTACTCTTGTAAAACTACCTTCTTCATCTCTCTAACCAATTTAATTAAAGAGCGTTGATATGAGACAGCAACTGCATCTGGAAAGCGTGTAGGTGGTATTTTGCGATTTACCATTGCGGGCCCTCTAAATAGGATTTATAGATTTCGCTAGCCATATGATCAATATCAGCAGAATCGCCACTCATTTTTAATTCATCAGTTAAACCAAATTGACCAAAGCGAGCGTTACGAACTTCATCTACTGTAGTGACACCGTTCGTAATATAGATTTGATCAGTCTCAGCAGTTAGTTTCCGAATCTTCGCATCTGTTTCACTATCAACTGACCATAATGGATTAAACTTGATCTCCCACTCGACTGAATCAGGATCTATTCGACCACCTAAATCTTTTTCAGACCACATCAACATACGAATTAGTTTTTCAAGCAATGGCTTCATTTCATTTTCTTGACTCGCAACAATACGAGAGTAGTAATTCATCACGTCGTATTGAGCACCTGTGATAGTTCCTGCCTCTTGACCCTTGATAACTGTCTTTGGCATACGTGCTGTACCTGCTAAGTAATCCCAAACATAATCAAGTAAATCCTTGATACCAGCAACTGAAGTAGTCTCTTTTTTGAGCGTTTCTCCTTCACCAATCATAGCCAACGCTTCAGTTCGAAACATGAAATCCATAATCATTGATAATTCTTGTTTATCTTGTGTACTTAGGTTCTCGATGTCTTTTGATGAATACACCTTAAATGTAAAATCATGAAGGATTTGACCAACTGACCATAAGGATGTATCTAAAACCGTCAGAATGTCATGCATAGGCTCTAGTAACGATTGACCTTGATATTCATCTTCAAGTCTTCTTGTTTGGTCATGTAGCAAGCGTGAAACATGTACAGATGATTCAGATTCAATCGTTTGAGTACCTTCACGTGATGCGCGATTTATTTTCACTTGCTCCAATTGACCATATCGAATATTGAAAACGTCCTCGTTTATCAAGAACTCATTCACTTTAAGTGAGCTGAATGCATGTAAATAATCAACAGAAAGCAACTTATCCATTGCCATAGGATCACCAAGAGTGAACTTACTCGCCTGTGTAACGCCTAAAGAAATAAAACCATCACCACGTAATCGCTCAAATAATCGCATCTTTTTAAATGCCTCTTTTGCCTTTAAGTCAGCAAGTTTACTCATTATGTCGCGCGCAAGCTTGTCATCCTTCATTCGTAATGTGAACCAGTTACGCGTCATATCTTCAGCTGGTATTTCAATGATGTTTTGAACGATACGACTGTCAGCATACAAAGCTGATATATCTGGATGGGATAGCTTCCTACGTACACCTGGAGTTTGTCGTGTTAACTTATCCTTGCTGTTTGCTTTACCATTACCTTGCATAAAGTCATTACGCATTTGCTTCGCCTGTTCCAAAGAACTCAAATTATCCACCTCCTAACAACTTTTTATATCTATCAATTGGACTTGAATTATTTGTATACAGTTGATTCAACCCTTGAGTTGTCATATCAACTAAATCATCATGCGCAGCATTCGGGAAGCTAACTAATTCCTCTACTACATCGTTTGACCATGCACATAAATTGGGGTGAGGTAAGAAAACATTCCCCGCCTCAAATAAAGGAGACACCGCATTAGCTCGTGCCTCCTTACCACCTTCAGGATTAACCGGGGTGATTCCGCTTATTTCATCTTGTAGCATTTCGATGATTGCAGAACCATTCGCTTTATCCTCTATATATTTGCTTCGTGCTTTAGGCCATTTATCTGACATAGCACGAATTGCTTTCATTGTATCCGCAAAGCCCATACGCTTATGTTCGATATCCATTAAGAAGTATTGAGCCTTTTTCCTTGCCCAGACACCACCAGCAACAAAGTCACTTGTATCTGAATCTTTAAATGTACAGTCCCACGACTGAGCTAATTTATCGAAATGGATAGGTAATACAACGACATCATCACTCAATCCCCATTCTGCTTTTTGCTCTTTTGTTCTCACGTAATAACGAACCCATTCACGCTTGAATATGTTACCGCCAGCAGGTGCAGGACGTTGTTGATAAAGGGAAGCCCATGTTCTCGAACCAACCTCTGTCTTTTTGTCCTCTGCCCAATTCTCATCATAACCAAGTTCACGACAAAGTGGCTCTCCTATTTCACGACCTAACATATCGTCCTCATCTTCGGCAATTGCAGGTAAACGTAATCTAATCCAGTTACGTGGACTTCTAGCAAGTAACCGCCCTATCAAATCATCTTCATGCCATCGTGTCATAATAACGATTAATGATGCACCGTCATGCAAACGAGTTGAAAGAGTCGCTTCCCATTCATCCCAAATGTTATCTCGAATTGTTTGAGAACTCGCTTCCTTCATGTTCTTGATAGGATCATCAATAATCATTAAGTCGGCACCTTGACCTGTGATAGAACCACCAATACCAGTAGCAATCATGCCACCTCGTCTATCTTCAATGCCCCAATCTTTTGTAGCTGCATTCGATTCAGATAGTTGAACATCGAAAAGCTCATGAGAAAACTCATTAAACTTGTTACGATTCAACCTACCAAACTTTGTAGCAAGGCCATCGGAATATGCAGCTGCAATCACTCGTTTATCAGGGTTACGACCGAGATAGTATGAGGGGAAAGATTCAGTTACCGTCATCGATTTACCATGGCGCGGAGGCATTTCAATTAATATAGAGAGTTGTTCACCATCGGCAATGCGTTGCAACGTCTCACACACTAACTCTGTATGTCTAAAATGCGTGTAATGACCATGATGGACATATTCTACATAATCACGATAACAACGACGAGCAAGCTCCATATTTATCTCTTCTAGATCTGCGTCAGTTGGTTCAATTTCTTCTACTTTTAGCAAGAGCTCTCAACTCCTCTGTTGAAAGATTACGTAAGTTAGAATGCTGTGTACCTAAAGTGGATTCTTTACTTCCTTTGGTTTCGGAACGAACCTTTGCAATTTCAGCTTTTAGTTTTTCCTCACGTAATTGTTTAAGCTGGCCCTCGTCGAGTAAATCAGTAAATTTAGCAAGCGTATCGAGTGCTTTCATCTTGTCAGCAAGTTTTATTTTCACACCATTTTCCGTGTTACTAATCTCACTAATAATTGATGTGTCCACTTCTTCAAGTGGTTTGACAGTAACCGCCCAACCAGTACCTTCTACGTAATCACCGATATCTGCAAAAGCAATATCCATGTACTTTTGAAGGACATCGTTTTTATCAAACATGATATCTTCAGCTCTCTGTCGTTTCATTTCTTTTATTTTCGAATTCACACCATGATTAACCATCAGAGCGTGGGCGTTCTTGTTCGCCACTTCATAACTACACGCATACGCCTTTTGGTAAGCTTTCGTAGCATTAAAGTACTTAATATAGTACATACAAAAAAGCCACTGTTTATCAGTCAACTCACCATTTTCATTCAATGGTAAATCTTCCTTAACAGGTGGCTCTTTTTTAGTCTTTCTCTCAGGTTGTTTCTGTTTAGTAACGTTACCTTTCGATTTAGTAACGTTACCATTCAATTGTTCATCCCATTCATCGCGATTCTTCCACTTTCGAATTTGTGAATCAGAAAGCTCTAATTGTTCAGCAATATCTTTTAGTTTCATTTCACCATTGCTGTTCTTCCACAATTCAAAAGCTTCATCACGTTTGGGGCTTCTAGGTCTAGCCATCTCTCATAACACCACCTCCGAATAATCAATTGTTTTCGTATCACCACTTTCATGCTAGTTGCCTTGTAAAATAAAAAACACCCACTTAATAGTAGGTGTTAAAGAAATTAATTATTTCTGATGAAATCCGTTATAAACTCTTCTACTTTATCAATTGATTCAATTAAAACTTTATGACTAGCAGAGAACCACGAAATATTATTACTGTTATTAATTAATATTTCATCTACTTCAGATTTATATTTGTTGTACTCTTCAAACACCACGTCTATTTCTTCGTTATCTAATTCAAAACTTTTATAAACAACATTAACTGAATTTATATCACTATGCGCCATAGCTAAATAACTTGCTGCTAAAGGCTTGTTATCATAAATTAAATTGTTAAAATTATTTATGTTTCCTCTGAAATTAATTAACCCATTAACCATTAGTGTGGCGTATCTTTTCATTTCATTTGAACTCACTAATATCACCTCCCCCACCAATATACGGTAACAGGAGTAAAGAAGTATATTACATATTTGATAATCGATATATTTCACCCTCACGCAAACGAACGCCATCCAATAAGGGGTTTTGGTCAGCAAGGCATTCGTTTGTGTCAGAGCAAAAGAAAAAGCACCGCAAGGATGCTTAACGAAATTCATTTAATACTTCTATTAGTTGATTTAATTTAAATGGTGGATTTCCTGGAACGAATTTAGCGATTTCCACTACGCGTTCTATGTCATCTTTTCGTATCCCTACTTCTTTTAAAGAAGACGGGAGTTCAGCAATGAAATCTTGTAGTTCTTCAGTATTGGCGATTAAATCACCCACAATTGATTTTGTTGTTTTTAACTTAAAACCCTCAGCTTTACTTATTAATCCATTAATTTCAGTCATTTCTCACACCTCCCACAACAATTATAAGTTGTAGAAGACTGCAAGTCTGTAATGCATATCTGATAAAACTATCACATTACACTCATTCAAACGAACAATACTGATAACCCAAAAACAATCGTATATGGTCCGTATCATTCGCTTGAATGAACGTAATTTAAAAATGGACAGAGTCCAAAGTGACCTTAGTTACCTGTCGTGTACTCCATCTTAGCGAAGTATAACTGTGGAATTTATCTTCTTGGGTCGGTCGGTCTGTTTTTTCATTCTTTTAGGTTAAGGTTAAATGAGAGGGAGAACGGTAGGCGTGGTTTAAAGATGCACCCCCTATAATCCCCCTCATATATAGCTTTAATGGGGGGCAAGTGGGGGGCAAGAATTACCGAAAAATGATTCTTTCATCCTACTTCCATCAACATAACTTTGTCTTGGATTTTCTTTTTCGCACGTTTTACATAATCTTTAGCTGTGTCTCTTTTTAGATTTAACTTATCTGCAATACGACCATGGCTCCAACGACATACCGCATGCAACATGAAACATTGTTTCTCTCTCACTGAAAGTATGCTGATAACGTCTCGAATGGCTCTTTTTTCATCACCTGAGAGCTCACGATGAACCTGTAACGTATCCTCATCATCTATATCTAACATTGGTAATACTTCATCCGTATCTAAGCTTTCTATAGTCGCTATAACGTCATTTCCGTCATAGACATATCTTTTATCAATTGCACGAAAACCGCCACGTGGGTCACGTCCCATTTCCATCCATTCAATAGTTTCTTTGATATCGCGAAGCATACTATTAATTAAAGTTTTATCTAGTTCTGATTTTGGGTCACAAGGATCTAATCGAAGCAACATTTCTTCTAACCCTTGTTTGCTATCTCTATATTCGAAAATCAATTCTTCTACACTAATCATATTTATCCCCCTTTTAGATAAACAAAAAAGAGCACCAAACAAACGCAATAAATGCGTAAGTCTAGTGCTCTCGGTTTTTCCGACAAAGCGTTATTTTCTTTTCACTGTAATTTTATAAGATGGATTTCCAACTTTATAGTTTTGGCATGGTATTTCAAGTATACCGAAGGCTGGCAACGGCATTGCTTGTACATGTCCGTCTTCTACAATATATACCATTTTGTTGTCAGATGCATCTATTTTAGCTGTCATTGTTGAGATATCCACTTCTATATCTTTTACCTCGATATCCAATCGTCATGCCCCCACAACCCAAATATTTTTGTTTTAATGAATCTTTTTGAAACCTGTCCCGTATACTAAGTTAAGTTTATTTTTGAAATGTGCTATAAGGTACTCTAATACCTTATGGCTTTTTTTATTTCCCCCACTCAATTGTTACTACCGCCTTTGGTTTATCCGAATAAAACTTCCTTGCTACTAACTCAATTACTTGGCTGTCATCATGCCATATAACCTTGCTCAGACCGTCTTTAATGCCCTTCACTAGATTATCTATATCAGGCTTAGTTGTTGGTCTTAACTCACCTTCTACAGCTTGTAGATGCTTCTTTTTGCTAAATGACTTCGGTATCTTACGGTAAACATCTATACGTAATATTATTTGTTCCGTTATTAATTCATCCAATGCATGCTCTGAAGCTACCAATCTAACAAAACTTTTATAGTCTTTAGATTCCTTTGGATCACGTACACTCACACCTTTGCCGAACCTTGAAAACTTCGGTCTTTGTTGCGCCTGAACGTCCCCATCAATTTCAAATGTAATTTGGTTCAAACCACTACCCCCACTGTTCGGTTATATTCCTCTGTCAAACGCTCATCACAAAAGTTTTCGTATACACCACGAGGATACTTTCCAAAAACTTCGAGCGTATCAATCATTCCTTCACGTTCGTCGCGTGTTAGTTCCATATATCATCTCACCTCAGTAACCGTTTTGTTGACGTTGCTTATTGATCTTGTATTTTTCCCAGTATGCTTGTTCGATTTGGGTTTCTGTGAATCCTAACATTTCTCCTAGCCCTAAAAACGCACCAACAGTAACAACATAGCTATTTTGAAGAGCATCTTCAGTCCATTTAGATATCTGTTCTTCGGAACGATGTGACTCCAAGAATGAAACATTATGTGAAATTTTTGTTGTATAACTGAACAAAGTGATTAGTTGTTTTGTTATATCTGAATCAGTAACTTTTAAAGCGTTATAATCCCTTGAGACATCACAATCGATATCATTTCCAATACTCAACATAAAATGAAGACAATCGACGTATTCTTCGAGCAGTGGGTTTTTGATTCTGTAACAATTAATTTTTTGTTTACTGCCTAGAGGTTCTGACATCGATTTAATAACCTTACCTATTCCGTCTATCCAAGTGTGTAATACTGTCCGAGGTTTCCTATCATTACTCCAAAATTTGAATCCTCTAAATTCGTTAGCGCATTCACCTAATTCAACTAGCAAAGCCAAAATCTTTTTACTCAAACGATCCTCACCTGGTTGTACTGGATGTTGCTGTTCAATATAATCATCAAGCTCTCTCTGAGCCTCAAATAATTTTGATAGATTCATAGTTTGTCCTCCTGTTTTAGCTGTTCATTTATCTTTAGATTGTGGTCTTTTAACCAAGCTGCATTTTCTTTAATTTCAAGATTCCGTAATTTAATACGATCATTATCTTGCTTACCGCATTCCATATGGTAGAATCCACGTTCCAACGTAATGCCCCAATTAGTACATTCCATAACCGACTCTTTGCAAATACAACATTGTCCTATTTCCATAAGAAGCTACCTCCTTACTGCATTAACTATTCCATCGCTTATCAAAGTATTTTATTTCATCTTCTGTACAAGGTTTTAGATTTGGAATCCAACCAAAATCACTAACCATTCTCGACCAGTTAAATCCCTTTCCTTTGCGTTTCCAATTAACGTGTTTCACTTTAACAAGTCCATTTTCTTGAATGTATTCTATTTTCATTAACCACGGTTCTGATTCAGAATGCATAAACCAATAGTCATCTTTTTTCACTGTAACTCCATGGTTGTTTATCACTTCGTTTTTATACATTTCCATTCTCCTCTCCTGTTTAGCTTAATGTTCGTGCTGTGCCATTACTTAACCGCATTTATTTTAGCTATAATATCTTCGACACTTTCGTTTGTATCTACGCTTTTATATCCATCATTACGATAAATACGAGTGAATCTAGCAAGTTCTTTGTATTCTTTGTATTCTTTTACACTACTGATAGAGTTAACCGGTATACCAATTCTTTCTAACTTTGTGTTTAATACTGTAATAAATTTATTTTCAGCCAAAATAATCATCTCCTTTGTGTCACAATATCTTTCTACAGCTGCCTATTTAAAACGGCAAATCTGAATCATCAACTTGAATCTGTCCGTTAGCTTGAGAAAACGGATCATCATTCACCTGTGTTTGCTGTTGGTTATTCGTTCCATATTGCCCCTGTGGAGCACTTTGCTGTTGTGGTTGAGTATTTGTATTACTTTGTCCGTTTGAGCTGTCCTGCGTGTTCTTAGGCTCTAAAAACTGAACGCTATCTGCGACAACTTCAGTTGTGTATACACGTCCATTTGTTCCTTCATAAGAACCTGTTTGAATCCGTCCTTCAATTCCTGCAAGACTGCCCTTCTTCAAGAAGTTCGCTGTGTTCTCAGCCTGTTTGCGCCAAACAACAATGTTGATAAAGTCTGCTTGTTTTTCTCCATCATTGCCTTTGAAAGTACGATTGACTGCTAATGTAAAACGAGCAACAGCTACTCCACTTTGGCTATATCGAAGTTCCGGATCTTTGACCAATCTTCCAACGCCTATCCATCTATTAATCATCCCCATTCTCCTTTTCTTCTTTGATTCTTTTTTTATTGCACGTACTACATAAATTTGGTCCAGGATGTTCCATGCTTGGTCTATATAAAGTCTTGCACGACTTCCCGCACTTTGGACATTCCTGCTTACAATATTCCATATATTTCACCCCTAACTAATTTGCGCTTCATAAATCGCCTGTTTCAACTCCCAAACTTCTTTCATTTCCCAACCATCTTTTTTCAGTTGTCTGCAAAACTTGAAAGTGTGAGGCGTAGTAGTCCATGCAATCGTTCCATTCTCAAACTTTGTCCATATTGAATATTTTGTATATTTCTTAATCGTTTGTTGTTTCCGATGATTCACTTTTGTTCTTTTCACGCGAGCTGCAGGGGTGTCGACTAAAATACCGTTTCTTTTCATGTTCATTGGTAGTCCTCCTTCGCTTTATGTTTGTTATGCGACTTATTTAATTAAACGATTTCACCGTTACAATCTTAACGATATTACGAAAACTGTAATTGTCTAAGCGTTTGTACATCACATCAATGGCTTGCCTTTTGGTTGTATTTAAAACTTCGATTCTATGACCTTCAACGCCTCTTACTTGGTTATCTGTGAGTGCGTACACTATCCAATTTTTCTTAAACAAATATTCATCTCCTTTTCGTTTCTGCACATTTTCTTTCTACCATCAACTCTCCACCGCTCTTTTAACCACCAAAGCACTCCGTATAACCTCGTAATCTAGCAACTCAATTGGTTTGCCTTTTATTTCGATAATTCCTAATTTTCGCAATTCATTCATGACATGTTGGCGTTTGATTTGTTTTGTGGTCATTTGAACGATTCTCCTTCACAGAAACATTCATCTTCCCAAACTTCACATTCAGTGCAATAGCGCTCTGTTTGGAATCCTTTGAATTCGTAAACTGCTTTGACTATATATTCTGTTCCACAACTTTCGCATTCAATAGTCTCTTCATCTTCCTTCCAATGAGCCTGACTATCATCCACTTCATAACTGCAATGTGGGCAAGTTTGAGTCTTACTAAATTCCATCACGCTACACACCCCTTACCCTGCATATTTAACCGTCTAGCAACTTCAATGGCATAATCCGTAGCTTTATCTCTACAAAGCCCTGTATGGCTCATGATGGTGCTTAGATGTGATTCAAATTGTTGTTCGAGTGCTGCTGTATATCCCAAGCGTTTAATCGTACCTGCAATGATCGCTATGTGATTTACTGCTTGTTCGATTTCAGACATCCAAATCCACCCCTTCAATATTCAATTCCAGCATCTTAACAGTTGCCTTCATACCGTTTAAGTAGGCTCTATCGTTATTGCTACCGCTTTCCTTCCATTTATTGAATACCTTGTTGTACAGTTCAGCGAATCTTTCCTCTGGCGTTGGCTCGACTTCATAATCACCAGTTAACAATTTCATAAGACTATGACCCTCATCACAATTATCTGCGTTCCATTCAACAAGTACTTTGATGTTTTCCCCGTTTGTTGTGTGATCCGCTGTGACCGTGTTGAAAATATCTGTTAAAGTCCACCCTTTTTTTAAGTTTTCAAAAGCATTAGCAACCTCTTTACTAACCTTCACTTTCTCGCTCATTCTCCAATCACCCTTTCATGCTTAGTGAAATATACATAAGGCCATGTTCTTAAAAAGGAATTCTTTTCAGGGTAATAAACTGTCACGCTTGGATTAGCCTTTTCAAATTCGTGGACATCACAAGGTTCCATCTCTTCTTCAAAAAGTCGAATACCAGCTACGCTGCATCGTGTATTTGGTGACCAACCGCCTTTTTCCAATTGCTTGAGGTTTTCATGCATTTCATCAAGATTATTGTGAATCACTTCGATGGTTTCCTTTTTGTGTTTTCTCGTCACAATCATTTCGTAATCCCTCCAATGTGTTTAAAATGTCCTGCTGTAACTTTTCAAAATCACTTACCAGCTGTGAGTATTCTGTTTGTAGTTGTTCAAGCATTGTTGAACATCTTCTTTACTCGATGATTTAACTTAATATCCTTATCAATCGTGACAATGTAGTCCTGACACATTTCGAAAATACGTGTACAGAGCGCTTCGTCAATCGCAAACATTTCATCAAAACCTAACTCGCTACTAATTAGCAACGGCTTATTGTTTAAATAACGGTAGTTAACAACTTCAAACATCTTTTCAACTTGCCATTGCGTAGCCCTAGGTACTTTTATTGGTTCTAATGGATTTTTAGTATTAGGACTACTTACTGGTTTGAATAAATCATCAATGAAAAGTACATCCACTGTTTTCAAACGCTGTAGCTTGTTTGCTAGTCTCTCAAAATTGCTTTTCAAATCCTCCATGCCCTCGACATAAGGAAAATACATTGTAGGAACGATTAGACGTGTAATCATGCCGTTAGCAACTGCTGATAACAAATGGGTTTTGCCAACACCAGGCTGACCAAGAAAGGCAATGCTATTGCTACGTGTATTTTGGATGCCCTTAAAGTTCTGACAGTATTTAAAAGCTGTGTCGTACATTTTTTCCACTTTTGGTGAGTAACCTTCTGTGTGAAAATTTTCAAAAGTCATCTTCTGAAATTCTTCTGTGATCTGTGACGACTTCATGAGCCTATTAATTTTTTTTATTTTCATACATTCACACTCAACCCACACCGGTTCATCACGTTCAAACACTCCGTTATCAAAGACATCTGCTGTTCGAGTTTCAATGTATCCACCTTTATCTCTGCATTTCGTACATTTGTAATTAGTCTGAACAGTAGCTTCCGAAGATACCTGAACCCGACTTTTGATTTCCTCGAAGATTTGATCCATTGTTTTGACCATTGTTTTCACCTCGATTACGTAATACTTTCAATTGTTCGTATGTGGTAATGCCGTGTTCCTTACTCCAATTATTTAAAATACCTATTGCATAGTTAAAGGTTGGCTTATTACGTTCAAGCGCTATTTTCAAAGATTCAATAATCAGCTCATGATCTAGATATTTTTTAAGCAAATTGTCAATTTTCTTTTGGTCTGCAAAAGTGGAAACGTAGAAATTTTCATCAAAGAATTTTTTTATAGTTAAGAAATGGTAATCAATAAGAGAAAGACTGGCAGACGGACTCTCTTCTTCTCTGTCTTTTTCTTTTTCTTTATATTCTTCTTGTTCTTTTTCTTGTTCTTTTTCTTGTTCTTTTTCTTCTTCTTCCCCCAGGTCTATGCATGGACTATCCATAGGGTATTGATACGGTATCGAACCATCGGCATTACTAGGTTCTAATACTTTTGATTCAGAGTTGTCATTTGACTGTATTGATACGGTATCGATACGGTATCCGTACTGCTCTAAAGAGGTAAGATATTCATTCACAAATGGTTTATGTTTTACCTCTAGCAACTCTTTTTCGATACACTTTTTAACTTTTGGTGAGTTAATAAAGTTGTAGCGAGCCCAATTATTTATCATGATTTCTTTTGTTGGTACGTGATAAGAAATCTTCCCGTAGTCTATGAAACGCTGTAGTAATTTTTCTACTGTTTCACGGTTGTAACCTGAATGCATTTCAATGACTCTGTATGGCAATTCATAAATGCCACATTGAGTTGTTTTTCCATTTGTCATTAGGTACAAATAGAAGTATTTTTCTTCTGGTGTTAGATCTAGAACAAATGAGTCATCCCAGAATGTTGTGTGTACTTGTCTGTATTTAGCCATGATGTACCCCCTTGTTTACGGTTTAAAATCATCTTGCCAGTAGCTTTTGAAAAGAAGGGGATTTCTCCCCTACCTTTAAACTGCTTGAGTTTCAAGTGATGCTAAATAATTAATAAGCTTACTTGCTTCACCTTTTGTTAAATCCTTCGAACCTTTGGTTTCATCGATTTTTAAATGCTTCAGAGAACTTACATAAACTAATTGGATTTCTTGGCTATTAACGCTTGCAACATTGTTCAGCTTCGCCTTTAATGCTTTAATTTGTGGTGCTGTGATGTTATCGCTCATCGGCTGTTGTGGTGGTTTCTGATAACTATTTTGTTGATTGTAATTATCAACATGCTGTTTGTTATGAGTACCTGCATTTCCGTCGTCATCTTCATCTGACGTAATACCAAATATCGCTGATAGACTATATCTTTTGAGATAAGTGATGACTGATCCTGTAGCTTGGGCATCTTGTTTTGCTGGTGTAGCAAAAATTGGTTCTGATTCAATCCATTCACCTGATTGGTGCATAAGGATTGTGACAATACCGACTTTATTCTCTTGATTTAATGGATATTGAATGAAAGATAAGCCGTGTTTAGCTGATGATTCTGTAATAGCTTCCACAACGTTCTCTAACGGTACATATTTGCTTTTAAAAAACGGGTTAGCTTTATCCTTCAATGGCTGTTTAACATCCCTTTGGAATCCTGCTAACGCCTTTGCTAACTCTGCAATTGATTCGCTTTTTTTCACGGTCACAACCTCCTATTTTATTTGCAGTGATTCACCTTGTACGAGCCTTGCTCCAGGTACTTTACGCCCGAGTTTTAGATTTTCTTTGACCAACAAACTATCTACTTGCGGTGCTACCGCTTTTAAAAACTCAAAAGGAATTTCATCCTCGTCGTCAATTTGTAATTTCGCTGGATTTTTTCGAATCGAGAAGGTGAATAGGTTACCTTCGATTTTCTTTTTATCTAATACTTTCATGTTTTCAAAAGTATATTTTTTAAGGTTCTCAGCTTGTTTCGCCAATACTGTTCGTCTCGCTTTCAAACGGTCTTCCTCTTGTTTAATCGCAACCTCTTTTGCTTGAATAACTCTGATTACTTTGCCGATATTCTCGACTTTCACTTCAAATGCATCACTTAGTGCGTCTAGCGTGTCTTTAACGTCCACACCTTCATCTAATAGCGACAACACTTGCATATAATCACTTGTGAGCTCGTATAATGTCTCAGCCATGATTTTTTATCTCCTTTCATGATATAATCACGTAAATTAGTTTTATAAGCAGTCAGGTTCATCGTGGACCTGACCAACCAAGGCCACTCTGCCAAGTGGTCTTTTTATATTTCTTCTGCTGCACCTGTTTTGATAAGAAAATCCCCAAGACAGGAAGAACCACAAAACACATCACCTTGATATAAAACACCAGAACCTTCATATACAGATTCTTTACAGCAATCACACTCACATATTGGCTCGTCCAAAGTTGGGACAGCAACAAAGGCGTTAAATTGATAGTTAGTGTTATCCCCTATAACCATTTGATTTTCGACAGGCATGAAATCCCTCCTTAAGCTGCTAATTGAGTTTCTTTTGGATACTCGACCGATAAAACGTAATAGGCATCTAATACAGTCAAGAAACCTTCGCTTTCTATTGCATCTGCAAAACATTTGTTTGGATAATCCATGATTAGATGTTTTACGTGATTACTATCCAATAGCTCTACTGCTGTTTGGACAACGTCGTCCATTTTTGTTTCTTTTTCAAAAACGTAGAAGTTTTGGTCGAAAAAGTTTTCTAACTCGATGCGAGACAGTTCTTCATGTACTGAAAATAATCCACGCTGATCAAGAATGCTAATTGCTGTGCTGTAGGCTAAACCTGCAAAAGCTAATTGGTTGTCCATATTTTCACTTTCCTTTCTGATGGTTGAATCCCATCAAGAAGCGTACAAGTTGCTACTGCTCTCGAATTCAGTTTTTAGCATATTTTTGTGCGCTTCTTGACGAGAGCCAAGGCTCCCGTGTTATAATGTTGTTGGTGTATATGCAGTCAGTTAACCCCTCATGGTTAGCTGACTTTTTTTATGCCCATAATCCAATTGCTCCGATAATGGCCATTGCTGCTGTTGCTCCGTAAAACCAAACCTTGTCCGACCAGTGCGCTTCATCTCCCAAAAAGTAGTTGTTGAGTTTCTTCATCTAACAGATACCAAATCTAATTTAATCCCCCTTGCACTCATCGTTTTAGCTACTTCATACAGTTTGTCTTGTTTCTTTTTGTAGTCTTCCAACTTTCGCAATTCGTGGAGTGATCTTGATACATCCTTTAACGTTCGCTCTGCTGCAAGATAATCACCAAGCACCATGTGCACTTTTAGCTCGACTATTAAATCCTCTATGCAATCGTGTTCATGTTGTGCGCTAAATTGATCCTGAGTTCTAAAGTTATCTTTTTTCATTGCAACCACCCTCTCGCTTTCCAACGCGGCTCATTCAAACGAATACGCTTTTTCCTAGATATTCCGTAATCATTTTCTAACTGCATTAATAAATTTTCTCCGAACATTACTGCTTCGAGCATTTCGTCGTATATGACATCAACTTCTTGCCTTTCATTCTTATCTACTTCACCTGGCGGTTTGACTAATACCAAGTTCTTTGCGGCTTCTGTAGCTTCTTGCATTTCCTTGACTGTGTTTGCAGCCAAGGATAATCTGTGTCGCTCGATGTTTTTCCCACGTAATACTGGTGTAGTTAATCCCCCAGTAAAAGCATTTATTAAATCTGTTCTATACTCTGAATTTTCGTAAGCTTGTATTGATGCCTGCGCTATATCATTTTGCATAAGTCTGCGTCCATTTTTAAGATGACTGACCATCTGTGGACTTAGTTTAAAATCTATTGCCAACTGTTCATTTGTTACATTCTCGTTCTCAATTAAATTTTGTATTGCCTTGCTTGCGTCTGCTGATTTTTCAAGCATGATAAACACCCCTAATTTGTATTGGTATAAATTACATAAATACTAGTTAACTTGATAAGATGTAGTTAATGGCGAGGTTGTTCTTTTAACCATATCAACAAGAATTTTTTTGTTTCTTCTGCTGGAAATAGCCATTTTCTACCGATTTTAAATTTCGGAAAGCGACTATCATAAAAAAAATTTTCTTTGATTGTGTTTTCACATAGGTAAGTCTGTTGGCAAAGTTCTTTCATATCCCAATACGTATGACGAACCTGCACTTCTTCTAATTTCTTTCGAATTTCGGAGCGTAGTACTTCATCTACTAGCTCTTCAGATAATTGCATTGTGATTCCTTGCACATTGGTCACCTTCCTTTAAAAATTTGTTAATGAAGTAAACTTGTCCTTTTCCAGTTACTTTTGAAGTTTTACTTAGAGAAATATATCCGCTATTATGATTGATTGGTGTTTCTTTAATTTCAAATAAACCGAGATCCATACTTCGTTGAGTCGGTGTATTATAATCAGTTCCTAAGCGTTTGATTAAATAACCATTTTCACGTAGCCACACATAAAGTCGTTTCTCGCCAATATCAACGTTGTTCTGTTTTAGTAACTTGGCTAACTCTCTAACCAAGATAGATGTTTGACTAGCAGCTACTGAATCAGCGAATAATACTTTTGGTTGCTGTTGCTGAATCAACATTTCAGCTTCACGGCGTTTCGTTTGTTCTTCTTTCAACTGAGTAGCGATTTTAATGATCGTGTCAGGATTCAATAACACTTGTTCGATTGTGTCGGGCGTCATGTACGTTCCGTGCTTTCTTATAGAAGGAAGTACTTCAGATGTAACCCATTTTTTAAAGCGCTTTGATGATTCGAGTTTTGATGAAAGCACTAAACTGTACATACCTGATTCGTTAATGATATACATTTCTCGGTTTTGACCTGATACGTTGATTTGGCGTGTCAGCTTATCCTCATCATCAACGTGTTTGTTTATTGCTTCACTCGGTCTTGCGTAACCTAAAACTGCAGCAACATCTTTTCCGATGAACCAAGGCTCACCGTCACTTTCAAAAACTCGAACCTGTTGATTGTCGAAATTAAATAATTGTGGTTTATTCATTTGTTTCACTCCTTAGTAGGTATTTCCTCACTCTTTGTCGAATAGTGACAGTGGAGGAGGTGTTGATAAATGTTAAATAATAAAGATTTTGAAGATATCCAAAATTACGCTTACAAAAAAGCCACTGAAAATTTATCGGAAAATAATGAGGTTCTAAAGGATTTTGCTAAATTAGCATCAAGAATTTCAGCTTTCAGTATTGCGGAGTATCATCGAAAAGTTTCTTCAAAGAGTGAAACTCACGATTAAGCGTTTCTCCTACTATCTTTTCAATATTTTCCGTAGTACTAATTATTTCTTTCGTTAGCACGGTGTAACTTTGCACAAGTTCAGCTAGAGCCACTAACTCTTCTGGATTTGTGCTATTTAATAACTCCGTTGCCTTTTGGATAATAAGATTTTTTAATGAAGTTGTAACATGATTGTCCATATGTTCACACCTTTTCTATTTGGTTGGTAGCTCTTTCATTTTTTTCTCAAAAAGTGTTTCATTCTCTTCTTGAATAATTTTCTTATAGCGTTCTACTTCATTTTTTTCTAAAGGTTTAGTATAAGAAATAGCTTTTTGTTCTTGCTCTTTGATCTCATAAACTACATTTTGTGTTCTAACTGTACGTCGTACAATATCTAAGATAGTTTCAACTGTGAATATCGGTGTTTCATTTTCTGCTAAAACTTTTAATACTTGTTTTGCGATATGAGTACAATCGATTACTTTAACCATTTGTTTTCCTCCTTTTATTTCTCACACCCACCAGTAAAGATTCGAGGTCATGGCGTTGGCTATTGCTGTCGCTCAGGGTTTAAATGGCCCATCATGGCGTACTCCGCTCTTCGAATGTTTATTGCTGGGTGCGAGTTGAAGTTTATCATTACAAAGTTACCATTTCGGCAACTTTTTCTTCAAAAAAAAGTGAATTTATCGGAACTTGTAATACTTTGGCTATCCCAGCGATGTCTTCAGCACTCATTTTTCGAATGCCACGTTCTTTATAATAGTAACCTTGGTACCCTTCGTATCCTAGTAACAAAGACATTTCTTCGATTGATACTTCTTGTTCATTTCGCAAATCACGAATAAGTTCCAAGTTAACAACAGGGGTTTTCAATTTTTTTCACCACCTTTTAATTACCGATTCGGTAACTTTAAACATACTATACCATTACCTTTTTGGTAATGTCAACACTTTGTTACCCTTTTGGTAATATTACTTTTTACCATATCGGTAAATGTTATTATTTATTATATTAATGAAGCTTATAAAGGGGGATTCAGCGTGGAATCTTTAGGTAGTCGCATTAAAAAACTACGTGAACAACAGAACATTAGTCAAAAAGATTTCGCTAAGAAATTAAATGTTTCAAACGTTGTATTATCACGTTATGAATCAGATGAAAGAAAACCTGATTATGAAACTTTACAACTAATTGCTGATTATTTCGAAGTTACTACAGACTATTTACTTGGTCGTTCAGAAATAAAGAATTCTCGGATGTTTGAAAGTGCTGGGATTACAAACGAAGAATATAAGAGTTTGAATCCCTACCAAAAAGAAGTTATTGATTTCTTTTTAACAAGAGAAAATTTATCATTCTCTGATAGACCCGAACGACTATTAGATGCGCTAGAGCAATTTGAAATATTCTACGAAATATGGAAAAAGCAACAAGAAAAGAAATAAATTAAAGAGATATAGTAAAGCTGTGTCTCTTTTTTTACATACAAACGATAGTAGTATTTACATATATTTTTTCAAAATTAAGGAGGAACTAGATTGAGTATTATTACAGCTATGATAGGTGTACTAGTTGGAATTCTATCTATTATTGGAGTTATAGTTTTCGGATTACTTTTTATGATCAATAAAAATAAGAGTAAAACCACTAATGGTTTTAAAAAACCTTTAATAGTATCTGCTTCATTATTCGTTTTATCAATAATAGTAATTATTGGTGGAGCTAGACTTTTTGGTGAAAAATACCCCAATGATTCACCTGGCACTATCACAAAAGAGCAATTTGATTTTATTGAAGAAAATATGAGCAAAGAAAAAATAAAGGAAGAATTAGGTTCTCCTGAAAGGTCAGATGATGAAATAAACGACTGGGATTATACAATTATTAATGATTCTGGTCTAACTGATCGGAATGTTACTTTGCATTTTAATTCAGATGATACATTAGCTTTAAAAATGGATGGTGGATATTTCTATCCTGATAAACAGACATCATCAAAGAGTAAGAAAGAAGATGAAGAAACTGAAAAAACTAACTATGATTATGAATTTTCAGTTGAAAGTATTATAGAAGATACTCTTGGAGAAACTAGAGATCGAGTAGATGATGGTGTTGTTGATACAGTACTTGAAATAAAAGCTAATAATAATTTAGGTAAAAAAGACGGTGGGTTAATACTTATTATGGATTTATCAGGTCCACTACCACTTTCCTCAAAGACTGCTGATAGAGAAATTAATACAGATACATTAGAAATAATAAAAGAAATCGAAGATTCAACTCTAATTGATAAACAAGTTGATGAATATGTATTCTTCTGGCACTTACCTCTTTCAGATTCAAGTGGTAATGAAGAAGAAAGTAAAGCATATAAAATTTCTATTAATAATGATGCAATAGAAAAAATTAATTTTGAACATATAGATTCGGTAGATTTACAGTCTATATCTAATGAATACCGAAGAATGTTTCAGTAACGGTTTTACATCTATTCTAAGTCAAAAAAGTAATATTGTAACAAAAAAATGAAATCCATCTATCCAAAGATGGATTTTTTTGTTACTATGTATAGAACAAACGTTCTAAAGGTGGGCTATTAATGTATTGTTATACACATCTAGAAGATTACATACAAAATCTATACTTAAGTATTGGCATTACTAAGTTAAAGCAATTGAATCTCGTTACAATATCCAAACGACTAAAATTTAGGGTAATTTACGCTCCAATTAAATCAATGCGTAACGGTAATGTTATTTGGATTGATAATAGAATCCCTGTAGAACAACAGTGGCAAGAATTTGGTCATGAGTTATGTCATGTACTGTTACATAGTGGTAATCAACTTGGCGTATCTACATCGTTTCGTGAGTACCAAGAATGGAAAGCGAATGGATTCGCATATCACTTATGCATTCCTACCTTCATGTTAGATCAAATCACACTTGAACAAGATTATTACAAAGCGATTGAACAAATTCAGGCTTTGTTCAAAGTAGAGGAAGATTTCGCAAAGAAAAGGTTAATTCAATATGTAGAGCGTAGAAAATTCGTTGCTAGTGTAGTATGACTCAGTAAATATCATCAAGAAAAACAACTCGAGAGGAAGATACATAATGAACAATGAGATTTTCGATAAAATAGAAGTAATTCAAGAAGCTTGCAGAAATGAGGATGGTGAACGCATAGCTGTCCCCTTACTTAAGAGAATTCAATCTATTGATGGTGAGTTGTATGCTTATGTAGACGATTTTTTAAATGAATTTGGCGGAAAATTGGACGAGAATATTAAAGTACATATTGAAGAGAAATTTCTAATGGTTAATTAAATTCTTAAAAAGTATTTAACAGCTAATCATTGGATACAAGTACGGTTTACCATTAAAGATTTCTTCCCTAAAAAAAGGTTAATTCAGTACATAGAAAAAAGATATGGATTGCTGAGGTAGTATGATTATACAAAATTATATGTTTTGATAAGTTGAAGGGAGTGAACAAAATGGCTTCATTTCGGAAGGTTGGTCAGTATTGGCAGTATAGGGTTCGCTATAGGACAGATGTAGGTGAATGGAAGGAGATATCTAAATGCGGATTTAAAACCAAGAAGGCTGCCCAAGAGCATGCTCGTCAGCGTGAAATGTTAGATACTACCGAAATTGATGGGTCTCGTATGAACTTAGGTACTTATCTGATGCAATGGTTAGAGATATATGTTGTTGACAAGAGAAAGTTAAATACCGTAAAAACATATCGTCATGTACTCGAAAAACATATAATTCCTGAACTTGGTATGATGCAACTGGGAGAGATCAAACCTATGAGATATCAAAACTTTTTAGATTCTGTTATTGAAAGAGGTTTTTCTCCTGAAACAGCTCGCCGAGTACATACACCTTTTCGTATGGCTATGGAACAAGCTGTTGTAAATGGTTATATTTCGAAAAACCCTGCATCTCATGCAAAAATCACCAAGAAAACTGTAAAGAAATTAAAATTTCTTCAACCAGAACTCATTCCAGAAGTTTTAGAATTTCTTTATGAACGTAGCTATGGTCTAGGTATTTACTTCGAAGCCTTATTTGAAAGTGGTATGCGTAAAGGAGAATGTTCTGGAATAGAGTTAGATGATATTAATTGGAATGACAATACAATCCGCATAGATGATTCTTATAACTACAACGCCACAAAAGCTGAAAAAAAGATGGACGGAGTTAAGACATCAGCATCTGAACGTACTATTGTTATGCGAGAGGACTATATGAAGAAACTAAAAACATATGTAAAGTATCGTATGGAAAAACGAACGCTTATCGGTGCTCTGTATAATACTGATAATAATTTTGTATTTGGTCGTGATGATGGAACACCTTTTCCTAAATCCACACTATATAATGCTTACAAAGCTGCAATGGAACATATTTCCCATGAATTACTACCAATCCATTCAACCAGACATACCCATGCGGTTATGTTCCTTGAAGCTGGAGTAACTATGAAAGAAGTTCAAGAACGATTAGGTCATGGATCGATTCAAATTACATCAGACATCTATTCGCATGTTACAAGAAAAATGGAAAATAAATCAATTGAGAAATTTGATGAATACATGCAGAAAAAATCAGCGAAATAACAAGTCGTAAAAATTTCGTGGTAAAAATGTGGTAAGTTTTAAAATGTGTTACCACGAGACAATAAATCGTGGTAAATAAAAAACCCGTTGAAGCCTAGAGCCTCAACGGGTTTAACTATTAATACATTTTCAAGTATTGCTCACGTTCCCAAGGGTGTACTTGTGTGCGGAACATATCGAACTCAATTTCTTTTGCTTCCATAAAATTAGCGTAGATATGTTCACCTAGTGCCGCTTTAGCCACTTCATCGTTAGCTAATGCAATTAGAGCGGCATCTAAGTTAGCTGGTAGGTTAGTAATACCGTGTTCAGCGCGTTCTTTTGCATCCATCACGTAGATGTTGCGATCAACCGCTGCTGGTGGTGTTAATTTTTGTTCGATACCAGCAAGACCTGCTTCTAAAATGACAGCCATTGCTAAGTACGGGTTTGCAGCCGGGTCAACTGAGCGCACTTCTACACGAGTTGAAAGACCACGTGAAGCTGGGATACGTATTAACGGACTACGGTTTTGACCTGACCACGCTACGTAACAAGGTGCTTCATAACCCGGTACTAAACGTTTGTATGAGTTTACAGTCGGGTTTGTAATTGCTGTAAATCCTTCAACGTGTTTCAATACACCAGCCATAAATTGCATAGCTGTTTCACTTAAACCAATTTCAGCTGATTCATCGTAGAATACATTTTCTTTTCCGTTAAATAGTGAAACGTTACAATGCATACCTGAACCGTTTACACCGTAAAGTGGTTTTGGCATGAAAGTTGCGTGTAAACCATGTTTACGAGCGATTGTTTTAACAACCAATTTGAAGGTTTGAATATTATCACATGCAGTAATAGCATCAGCATATTTGAAGTCAATCTCATGTTGACCTGGTGCCACTTCATGGTGAGATGCTTCGATTTCAAAGCCCATCTCTTCTAATTCAAGAACGATATCTCGACGGCAGTTTTCACCTAAGTCAGTTGGTGCTAAGTCGAAGTAACCACCATGGTCATTTAGCTCAAGAGTCGGTTCACCACGATCATCTAGTTTGAACAAGAAGAATTCTGGCTCTGGTCCTAAATTGAAATCTGTGAAGCCAAGTTCTTTCATGTGATTAAGAACACGTTTTAAGTTGTTACGTGGATCTCCTGCAAATGGAGTACCGTCTGCTTTATATACATCACAGATGAATCGGCAAACTGTCCCTTTACCAGTAGTCCATGGGAATACGATGAAAGTATCTAAATCAGGATAAAGATACATATCTGATTCCTCAATACGTACGAACCCTTCGATTGAAGAACCGTCGAACATCATTTTATTGTCTAATGCTTTATCTAATTGACTTACAGGAATTTCAACATTTTTTATCGTGCCTAAGATGTCAGTAAATTGTAAACGGATAAACTTAACTTCTTTTTCAGCTACTAATCTCTTAATATCTTCTTTTGTAAATTTCCCCACTCGATTCACTCTCCATGTAAAAAATTTTATATTTTACTCAGTTTCTTATTGGAAGAAACGTGATAGATCCCCTTGACGAATAGATGTTTTTTGAAGGCGTTGAGCTTGTTGCATCTCTTCTCTTAGAATGCGACGTAAATCTGCATCCGTAATGTCTTTTTTACCTAAATTCGCGATTGCTGGTTCATTTTTTAAAGCAAATACTTTTTTGATACCTGCCATATTAATACCTTGCTCCAACAAGTCTTTAATTTCAAGCAATGAATCGACATCATTTAAGGAGAACATTCGACGATTGCCTTCTGTTCTAGCAGGTTCGATTAAATTATGTTCTTCATAATATCGAATCTGACGAGCCGTTAAGTCTGTCAGTTGCATGACTATACTAATTGGAAGTAATGGCATTGATCTTCGTATTTCACGACTCATATCATTCACCTTCCCCTTTACAATTCAAATAATACACCATGTTAGTTTTTCTGTCAAATCGATGTCATATAATCTAACATGGATTTTTGATAATGAAAAAAGCTTAGAGCCAACTGGTTTTCTAAGCTTTTTCTTGTTACTAATTAAACATTTTCACATTATTTTCAGAAAATTATTTTTTTAATTTTTGTACGGCACTTAAAGCTGCGTATTTCACGTGCTCGTATGTTAAACCACCTTGAACATATGCAGTATAAGGGGGACGAATTGGACCGTCAGCTGAAAGTTCAATGCTGGCACCTTGTATAAATGTTCCCGCAGCCATGATGACATCATCCTCATAACCAGGCATATAGGCTGGTTCTGGTGCAAAATGTGCATTAATTGGCGAACTTGCTTGAATAGCTTGGCAAAAAGCAATCATTTGATCTGCAGTCTTAAATGAGACAGATTGGATTAAATCAGTTCTTGGTGCTTTATAATGTGGCGAAGTCTTCATGCCAATAGCTTCAAGTATTGCAGATGTGAATATCGCACCTTTTAAAGCTTGTGCAACAACATGTGGCGCTAAGAAGAATCCTTGATAAAAGTCTGCTAAGGCATTTAAAGTTGGGCCTGCTTCAGCACCAATTCCTGGTGAAGTCATACGGAATGCACATTGTTCAACTAAATCTGCACGTCCAGCAATATAACCTCCAATTTTAGCTAAACCACCACCTGGATTTTTAATTAATGAGCCTGCCATTAAATCCGCCCCAACATCTGATGGTTCCATTTCTTCAACAAATTCACCGTAGCAGTTATCTACAAATATAATAGCTGATGGTTGGATTTCACGAACCTTTTTAATCATATCAGCGATTTGTTCCACAGTGAAAGAAGGTCGTGATGCGTATCCTTTAGAGCGTTGGATTGCAATTACTTTTGTTTTTTCAGATACAGCTTTCGTTACCGTATCCCAGTCAACGTCTTTATCATTCACTAAGTCAATATGTTGATAGCCAATGTTGAAGTCTTTTAATGAACCTGTATCTTTGTCACCACCATCAACAATAGATTGTAAAGTGTCATAAGGTTGTCCAGTAATATATATAAGTTCGTCTCCCGGACGTAATACACCGAAGAGACTTAAAGTAATAGCATGTGTGCCAGAAATAATTTGAGGACGAACGATACAAGCCTCTGCACCGAATACTTCTGCATACACGCGTTCTAAATTGTCGCGTCCATCATCGTCATAACCATAACCATTTGAAGGGTGCAGATGAAAATCACTAACTTGATGATTACGAAAAGCTGCTAGAACTTTTTGTTGATTGAAGAAAGCCACTTCATCGACGTGATCATGGTAAGGTTTAACTTGTGCTTCAATTTCTTTTGCTTGCATTAATAATTCTTTACTGAATGTTGTAGAATACGTCATTTTTTTGGCTCCTTTTTATTTTTCCATTACTATCTTAACAATAACAATCAAAGAGTCAATCATTCGCTCAATAAAACTTGTAATTATCACTATTTTTGGTACAATTCAAGAACGTTCTTAGAAAGTTGAGGGTTTGTCTATGTCGTGGGATGTATTTAGTATTTTCGGCACAATTGCCTTTGCTATTTCAGGAGCAATTGTTGCCATGGAAGAAGAATATGATCTATTCGGAGTTTATTTACTTGGTATTGTGACTGCATTTGGTGGTGGAGCTATACGTAACATGCTCATTGGTGTACCTGTCTCTGCTCTTTGGGAACAAGAGACAATGTTTCAAATCGCTCTTATATCTATTACTATTGTTTTTATATTCCCACAAAAATTACTGAAACATTGGCATAAATGGGGCAATTTCTTTGATGCTATTGGGTTATCAGCATTCGCTATTCAGGGAGCGCTTTTTGCAGTCAAATTAGATTTACCTGTCAGTGCGGCCATTGTTGCTGCTGTTTTAACTGGTTCTGGCGGTGGAATTATCCGGGATGTACTTGCTGGTCGTAAACCTCTTGTATTACGTGAGGAAGTGTATGCTGTATGGGCCGCACTTGCCGGTGGAATTATTGGTTTAGATATCTTCAAACAAGACATATGGTTGTATCTATTATTTGTTAGTATGACCGCACTACGTGTTTTATCATACATGAAACATTGGCGACTCCCCTTCAAATCATTACGAGGGCAAAATTCAGACAAATAGAAAAGAAGAAGGTAGCATTTTATTGGTTTGGAGAAGCGCCCGCTCGACTCCTACGGGAAAAGCGAGACAATGAGATACTGCAGGAGCGTAGCGACGAACGACTCGGCGCTCTCCCGCGGTAAGCCTCGGAAAACCTGATCTATCCTCCTGTATACAAAAAAGACTGTAGAAAACTCGTTTTTTCGAGTTTGTCTACAGTCTTAAGCGAATCAATATGCGATTCGCTTTTTATTTATCTTAGAATTCTAACTCGCCTTCCCAAGCTAGCATGCCGCCTTCCATATTCGTTACGTCGTAACCTAAACCAGAAAGATAAGAACATGCGCTACCGCTACGTCCACCTGCATGGCAGATGAAGATATAAGGTTTTGTTTTATCTAATTCATCGATTCTCTCAGGAATTGATCCAAGCGGAATATGGATAGCACCTGGGATTATACCGTTTGCTACTTCTTCATCTTCACGTACATCTACTAAAAATAGATCTTCATTTGCATCAACTTTTTCTAAAAGTTCAGTTGTTGTAATAGTTTTCATTATTATAATCCTCCATTATCTATTAAGCTTATCAAATATCTCTTTTAGTATAGCTAGAAATAAAAAATTCGGCTAGTCTTTATACTAGCCGAATTCATTTTACTCTTCGTTATCTTGAGAAATATTAATGGATTTTGAAGGGGCGAATGTAGAAATGGCATGTTTATAAATCAAATGCTGCTTCCCATCAGATTCCAATAGTACCGTGAAATTATCATAAGATTTAATAAGACCTTTTAATTGAAAACCATTTAGCAAGAAAACGGTAACGAAAACCCCGTTTTTACGCATTTGATTTAGAAACGCATCTTGTAAGTTAATAGATTTCATGCAAAGCCACTCCCTCTTCTATTTTAAATATATCTCCTCGATACCATGTATTCGATTTCATTAATGGAAAACCCTTTATTTTTCCAATATTTCTCTGATTATTTTTTTTGTGCCTTCTAAACTATTGAACCATCTAACATCCATTTTATTACGGAAATAAGTTAATTGTCGTTTTGCATAGCGTCTTGAATTTTGTTTTAGCTGCTCAATTGAATCTTCTAATGATTGCTTGCCATCAAAATATTCATAAAGCTCCTTATACCCAATAGCTTGAACAGATTGCACGTCTCGGATATCCTTTTGCCATAGTGCTTCTACTTCAGCAAGTAGTCCTTGTTCCATCATTATATCTACACGTTTATTTATACGTTCATATAACTGCTCACGATCCATATTTAAACCAATGATTAGATGTTTATAAAGTGGCTTCTCACCCAGGTTTTGCTCATCCGAAGATTTGGCTATACCGCCATGCTGAATCATCTCAAGTGCCCGGATTACTCGACGCGTATTGTTAGGATGAATTGCTTCAGCTGTTTTAGGATCAAGCTCTGCTAATTTTGCATGCATTGCCTCAGGTCCTATTTCAATCAATTCTTTATAATAGGCTTCTCGTGCTGCTTCATCAACCTTTTCTTCCGTGAAGCGATAATCAAATAGTACAGCTTGAATATAAAGACCAGTTCCTCCAATAATAATCGGAAACTTTCCTTTCGCACGAATAAAGTCAATACGTTCACGCACGAGTTGCTGATATTCAGCGACCGAAAAGGATTCTGTAGGTTCTTTAATACTCAGGAGATGATGTGGTACTGCTTCCATTTCAGTTTCTGTAATCTTAGCTGTTCCTATATTCAGTTCTTTATAAATCTGCATGGAGTCACCATTAATAATTTCTCCATTTAACTCTTTAGCTAGCTCAATACTTAAGGCTGTTTTACCAGAAGCTGTAGGACCCACAATGGCAATTACTTCTAAATCATGTTCTCTCATTCTTTTTCTAACCACCATATGATTTTGTTATATACCTCTTCTCGGTTTACTTCATTTAATATTTCATGTCGTTTCCCTTCAAATAACTGTACGGTAATATTAGTTAATCCACAACTTTGATAACTCTTAGCCACTTTCCAAATTCCTTTACTAAAGCCCCCAACAGGATCATCTGCACCACTTATTAAAAGAATAGGTAAATCTTTTCGAATTCTATTTATCTCTTCTTCCTTCGATAAAGTTATAATACCCCCAGTTAAATCAGCATAAAACTGGTTAGTTGCTAAAAATCCACAATCTTCATCTTCAAGATATTTAGTCACTTCCGTTGAATCTGAAGATAACCAATCAAAATCAGTCTGGGTATTTGAAAATGCACGGTTGAAATTACCGAATGACAATTTATCTAATAATGGGCTTTCTTTTGCTTTTCCTTGTAAACTCGCGAGACATTTTGCAAGTATATGCCCAGCTTGATGTGTCGGATTTGCTGCACCTGTCCCGCAGAAAATAGCTTTGGATAGCGTTTCACTGTAAAGCTCTGTATAACGACGTGCAATAAATGATCCCATACTATGACCAAATAGAATAACAGGTGGTAAGTGGTAATCTGCTCGAACAAAGCTTAGTACTTCATGTACGTCTGACACTACTTTATCAAATCCTTGCTGATTTGCAAAAAAGCCCCTTGGCGAATCATTTAAAAAGGCTGTTTGTCCATGACCACGATGATCGTGCATGGAGACAACATAACCATGTCCTAATAAAAATTTTGCGAAACGTTCGTATCTATCACTATGTTCTGCCATTCCATGAAGAATGTGAATATGTCCCATCGGATCTTCACTAGGGAAATAGACAGTCACCGAAATGAGGTGACCGTCTAAAGTTTTAACTGTATGTGTATTTTTATTCATAAATGTCCTCTTTAGCAAAATGCGACGCTTCGAATAATAATTGGTCTAATTCTATGCGATATTGCTCTTCCTGTGCTGCCGAGTAGGACAAGTATTTTTTCATTAATTTTATGACTGCTTCTTTATGTTCATAAACACTATCGATATCAAATAATAATCGACTTGAACGACGAACAAAGAAATCTGCTGGTGTTTGTGCCATTTCATTTTGAATTGCATAAAGTAGCTGTGCATGTATTGCGATTGGTAAATCAACGACTGAATTATTCACTTTCAAAGTATGAATAATATTGAAGATTTCTTGAATATTCGTACCGTATTTTGAGACGAGCATATGAGCCTCTTCTTTAGTTAATCCTAATTTTGTTCCCTCATAGGTTTTATTTTTTACATAAGGACCAAAATTTATTGAATTTATACCTTTAGCACCCGAAAGGGACATATGCTCTGTCACACATGGACCTGACT
Source organism: Viridibacillus sp. NPDC096237 (assembly GCF_050278625.1). NCBI lineage: Bacteria > Bacillati > Bacillota > Bacilli > Caryophanales > Caryophanaceae > Viridibacillus > Viridibacillus sp. NPDC096237. The sequence goes on from NZ_JBNNTI010000001.1 coordinate 277,966, forward strand.
TTCTGAATGGTTTCTTTTCTACGATTTTGTCTAAGATATTTTCAGCCATTTTACGATAACCTGTTAATTTCCCACCAGCAATTGTCAATAAACCACTTGGAGATTCCCAGATCTCATCTTTACGAGAGATTTCTGAAGGATCTTTTCCCTCTTTGAAAATGAGCGGACGGACTCCTGCCCAGCTTGATTCTACGTCTTTCTGTGTAACTTGCACATCCGGGAAAATATAATGAATCGTATCCATCAAATAAGCAACATCTTCATCCGTTGCAACTGGATTTACTGGGTTATCTACGTAAAATGTATCCGTTGTTCCGACATACGTTTTTCCATCTCGAGGTATAGCAAAAACCATCCGGCCATCTGGTGTATCAAAGTATACAGATTGTTGAAGTGGGAAACGGGATTGGTCAATTACAATATGTACGCCCTTTGTAAGACGTAGCTGTTTATTGTTACTAATTTGGTCTTTTTTTCTCACTTCGTCTACCCATGGTCCTGTAGCATTTACTACTGTATTCGATTGAATTGTCCAAGTACGAGATGTAATTTGATCGCGAACAACTACTCCTGTAATTTTCTCTTTGTCATACTTAAATTCTTCTGCTTTTACATAATTTAAGCAAACAGCACCAAGTTCAACAGCTTTCTTAATAACCTCAATCGTAAGACGAGCATCATCAGTACGGTATTCTACATAGTAGCCTCCCCCCAATAAACCATCTTTTTTGAGAAGCGGTTCTTTTTGTAAAGTTTCCTTGGCACTCAGCATTTTACGACGCTCAGATTTGTTAACTCTAGCCAAATTATCATACACTTTTAAACCGAGTGAAGTTGAATAAGGTCCAAATGTCCCCCCCTTGTAGAAAGGAAGTAACATCCATTGCGGGGTTGTAATATGGACCCCATTTTCATATACGATAGCACGTTCTTTACCAACTTCAGCTACAACACCTATTTGTAGTTGTTTTAAATAACGCAAACCTCCATGAACTAGCTTAGTTGAGCGACTAGAAGTACCAGAAGCGAAATCTTGCATATCAATAAGCGCTACAGATAACCCTCTAGATACAGCATCTAACGCAATACCAGCTCCAGTAATCCCTCCACCAATTACTACGACATCAAAAGAATAAGCATCAAGCGTTTCAATAAAACCTTCACGTTGTGCAGATGAAAACATACTATCTTCCTCCTTTATTTCATAAAAATCACATTACTCTTTTAAACATTTTCTCAATTTCATACGTTTTAAAATGGACAATAACAGGTCTACCGTGTGGGCATGTGAACGGATTGATCATTCGTTTTAAATCACGTATTAGCACTTCCATTTGTTGTGTATCTAAGTAGTGATTTGCTTTTATGGAACGTTTACAACTCATCATAATAGCCGCAGCTTCACGTAATTTTCGTATATCCGTTTTACGATCACGTAAAATCTGTTCAATTAATTCTTCAATTATTTCCTCTTCAAAATCTTTTGGGAACCAGGTGGGATGTTCTCTTACTACAAATGAGTTTGTGCCAAATTCCTCAAGAATAACACCTACATCGATTAAATAATCCATATTCTCTCTTAACACTAGTGCTTCATCAGCTGAATAGTGGAATGTTAACGGAAATAGTAGTGCTTGACGTTCATTCGGATCGACCTGTCCTACTTTGTCTTTGAAAAACTCATATTTAATTCGCTCTTGCGCAGCATGCTGGTCAATTAAATAAAACCCATCCTCACTTTGCGCCACAATATACGTCCCATGTATTTGACCAACCACTTCAAGTTCCGGGAATGGTTCTTTTGTTTCGTGCTCTTCAGAGTCTTCACTTGAGATTAAGTACTCTTCTTCTTTCATATCTTGCTCTACATGTAATTTTGATTCTGCTAAATTGTCCGTACTATTTACTTGTTCCCAAGTTTCTTCCTTTATAAAACCTGAATTGGCTGACGAATTTAAAACATCTTGTGGATATGGTCTCGAAAAAGGATCTGACTCATCTTCTAGCTTAGGCTTTTCATTGAACCGAGGCATGTTCGTATTATTATAGTTCATCGATTTCCAGAAGTTGATTTGCTCACCAATTTGCGGAACTTTTTTCTTCTTCTCTGCAATTTCAGGTGCCTGCATCGATTGACGAATTACTTTATGCAATGTCTTTTCAATTAAGTCCATTAACTCCGCTTCTTTGCTTAAACGAATTTGTTGCTTCGATGGATGAACATTTACGTCTGTTAAAAATGGATCACCCTCAATATTAATAACAGAAATCGGAAACCTTCCTATCGGCAAGAAGGTATGATATGCATCAATGATTGCTTTTTGTACCGTAAAATGGCGAACCCATCGACCATTGACGAAAATAGACATATAGTTCTTAGATGCTCTAGTGATTTCAGGTATTGTCGCAAACCCCGAAATTTTATAATCTGATGATTCCCCTTGAAATGTCACCATCTTTTTCGCGTTAGCAATACCATAAATTGCTGCTAACACTTGGAGCAAGTCACCACGTCCATTTGTTTGCAATAAAATATGGTCATGGTGGCGTAATTTGAAAGCGGTATTTGGATAACATAGTGCCAAGCGATTCATCAAATCAATTGTATGGCCTAATTCAGTTTGAATCGTTTTCATATATTTTAATCGTGCGGGCGTATTATAAAAAAGTTGGGATACTTTCATATCCGTCCCTTTACGTAAAGGAGCTGGTTTTTTGTCAATAACATGACCACCCTCTAATTGTACTTCAATACCCACTTCACCGTTTGATGTAACAAGAGTAATCTTTGAAACTGAAGCAATACTCGCTAATGCTTCCCCTCGAAAACCTAGTGTACGGATACGGAATAAATCATGTTCATTTTCAATTTTACTCGTAGCATGGCGTTGAAATGATTTCAGCGCATCAGCTTCGTCCATCCCACTTCCATTATCGATTACTTGAATGGAGGTTAAACCAGCTTCTTCTAAAATCACTTCAATTGAGGTGCTTCCTGCATCAATGGCATTTTCAACTAGTTCTTTTACAACAGATGAAGGGCGCTCTACTACTTCACCTGCTGCAATTTTATTGGACAGAAATTCATCCATAATATGAATATGGCCCATCTGTTGCACCTCCTATTTTTTTATTAATGATTGTTGCAATGAATAAACAAGTTGCAATGCATCCATCGGCGTTGTACCGGACACATTTAGTGATCGGAGTTGCTCTAGTACCTCTTGTTCTGATTTTGAAACGGCAGCTAATTGTGTGACTTTTTTTGGCTCTTCTTCTGCAAATAGAGAAAGTTGAGATGGTTCGTCCTTCACAGTTGTCTCTGGTTCTGAGTTTACTTTTATCACGGTTGCGGCTGATGCAACATTAGTTGCTTCAAATTCTTCTAGTAAAATACGCGCTCTAGAAATGATGTCAGCTGGTAATTCTGCTAGCTCGGCTACATGAATACCATAACTTTTATCTGCAGGTCCTTTTTTCACTTTGTGTAAAAAGACTACCTTACCATCTTGTTCCATTGCTGATACGTGGACATTTTGCAAGCGATTTAAGTCGTTTTCTAAATCTGTTAATTCATGATAATGAGTAGAGAATAATGTATTAGCACCTATTTTATTATGAATATACTCCATCATAGACTGCGCTAAAGCCATCCCATCATAAGTTGAGGTACCACGCCCAATTTCATCAAAAAGTAATAAACTTTTCGCAGTAGCATTTGTTATGGCATGTTGTGATTCCAACATTTCCACCATAAATGTACTTTGTCCCGCAGCTAAATCGTCCGCTGCTCCAATACGCGTAAAAATTTGGTCAGTTATTGGTAATTTTGCTTCTTCTGCAGGTACATAACAGCCCATTTGCGCAAGAATTGTAATAAGTGCCACTTGTCTCATGTAAGTACTTTTACCAGACATATTGGGCCCAGTAATTAGCATCATATTGCGATCATCAGTTAATATACAGTCATTTGGTACGTATAATTGCTGATTCATCATTTTCTCAACGACTGGATGACGTCCATTAACAATTTTAAGTGAACGTCCTTCGTGGAATACAGGTTTTGTGAATTGATACTTTTCTGTTACCAATGCGAAACTTACGTAAACATCTAATTCACTGATTGCAGAAGCAAGTGCTTGTAACCTCGGGATATATTGTTTTAATTCTTCACGGATTTTTGTAAATAACGTATATTCAAGCGCCAAACTTTCTTCTTCAGCATTTAAAATAATAGCTTCTTTTTCCTTTAGTTCATCAGTAATGTAACGCTCTGCATTGGCAAGCGTTTGCTTACGTTCATATCTTTCTAGATCCGCTAAATGAATATATGATTTCGTAATTTCAATGTAATAACCAAATACTCGGTTATAACCAATTTTCAAATTCTTGATTCCTGTTTTCTCACGTTCTTGTTGTTCAAGCGCCGCAATCCAATCTTTTCCGTTGCAAGAGGCATAACGAAGCTCGTCTAATTTTTCGTCATATCCACCGCGGATAACATCGCCCTCTTTAATCGAGATTGGTGGGTGATCTGTAATCGCATGACTTAAATAACTCTCTATATCACTACATAAATCAAGTGCTTCGCCTAAGCTTTGTAAGTTTTCTTTAGAAGAGTTTTGCAATTGCTCTTGAATAACAGGTACTTGACGTAGGGATTCTCGTAATTGTGCTAAATCGCGTCCTCCAACATTTCCAAACGCAACACGTCCTGCCAAGCGTTCTAAGTCATAAACTTGTTTAAATAATTCCTGTAATTCTGCTCGAACAAAATATTCTTCTAACAAATCTGTAACGATACTCAAGCGCTTTTCAATATGTTGACGGTTCGCTAACGGTTGATGTAACCACTGTTTTAATTTTCGACCACCCATTGCTGTAACAGTCTCGTCTAGTAACCATAATAGCGTTCCCTTTTGATCACCACCACGTAGCGATTGAATTAACTCTAAATTACGCTTTGAGTTTGTATCGATATTTAGATAATTTTTATTTTCATTGTATTGAAATGGTTGAATATGAGAGAGTGAGCGCATTTGTGTACGTTCGATATAGTGAAGAAGCCTTCGACCTGCTCTATGCAAATCATTAGGGACTTCTTCTAAATACTGTATACTTTTCGATTCATGCATAGACTCTTCTTCAATTGATAAGACAATTGATAATGCTTCTGCCTGTTCAGTCAGTTCTGCAAATAATTGCTCTGTTACAACCATTTCTCGAATACCGAATGATTGAAGTTGTTGCAACAAAACTAAACCATCGCCTTCAACATAAGTAACAGTTGCCTCACCCGTCGATAAATCTAGATAACAAAAAGCATATTCTGATGCTTGTATTTGCTCAGCAGCTGCGATAAAGTGATTTGTTTTTCCATCTAACGCTTTGCCCTCCATGATTGTCCCAGGCGTTATCAATTGAACAACTTCACGTTTTACGACACCTTTGGCTTGTTTAACATCTTCTGTTTGTTCACATACGGCTACTTTATAACCCTTTTGAACAAGTGTTTCTATATAGTTTTTAGCGGAATGATGTGGCACTCCACACATAGGAATACGTTCTTTCATCCCTGCATCTCGGCTTGTTAATGTAATTTCTAAAATTTGTGACGCTTTTACAGCATCATCAAAAAACATTTCATAAAAATCACCTAAACGGAAAAATAAAAAAGCATCTTTATAATCGGCTTTTACTTGTAAATATTGTTGAATCATTGGTGTATATGTTGTCATTTTAAAACCTCTCCTGTGTAGCTAAATCTTATTTCTATTATAACAAAATAAGTATTGAAATGCGTTTCATACTTTTTAGTCTGTTTACTCAAAAAAAATAAGCCGGCGTCGCCTCCGGCTTTAAAAGTGCTTATTGAAACGATGAAGATTCAAATGATGGACCTGATGATGATGATGATGATGAGCTCGACGATGAGCTTGATGATGAACTAGATGATGAGCTTTCATCTTCGAAATCCCACTCTTCTTCGAAATCTAATGGATGTACAGAAATACAAATTGTTGTCTCACCTACAACTTCTGCAAGCAATTCTCGTTCAATTGTGACTTGGAATTGCTCTCCGCAAGGTGTGATAATAGCTTCTGTACAGTTTGGATGTTGGATCACCTTTACATGAATATCTTCTTTTCCTGTCGTATCATTATCTCTATAATGAAGTTTGATACGGTCTCTATACAGTACTGTCTCAGAGAATACTGCTGTTTTTGAATGATTATGATAAGCGTACCAAACATTGACATCAAATTTGCCTGATACTTCAACAAAATTCCCATGTTTTTTGGCTGAATGCGTATGATTGATCACCCAGCACCCTAAAATACTTGATGGTTGATTAGGTGGTCTTAAATTCTCACATACTTCTGTTCTTTTTTTCCCCTTCGCGACGACCGCCTTTGTGACAATTTGACGCAACTGTTTCAGTGCGATTCCTCCTTTGCTTCTCTTCATTTCATCTTATGCTGCATGTGCCCATTGGGTGATTAGATTAATTTTTAAAAATAAAAAAACTACTGAATAGCCGTTCTTTCTTTTGCTACTCAGTAGTCTTCAATTATTCTGTTACTTTGAACGCTATACGAATAGCAGGATTTGCTGAACCCGGATGATCCTTACTATACGATAATTGAGGAATTAATGTCATGTCCGTATCTAATACCTTCTGTTTATAAATTTCTGGATTAAGATCAATTAGCTAATAGCCTTTATCTCCATTAGCGACTACATCAAAGATTTTATACCCTTAGTTTTTATAGGGGGATTAGTAATCTGTATAGGCATTATCATAAGTTTCATAATCTAACTCAGTCCAGCCGCCTCTGTTATTCGTCATATTAACTTTGTACCAACAGGACCTGATTATGGTAAGTACTACTTCCAAAGGAAACTTCAACATCTTTTTTACAAAAAACCCTTTAAAGATGTTAATTCTTTAAAGGGGGAGGATTTCATATTATGAACAACTACCAGGTTTTGAGTTTTGTACTTTTGAACCTGTTTCACCACGTAAAAGATCGCCACCAGTTGATTCAACAATTTCATCTGTCACACTGTTCGCAATTGCATTTGATACTAATTGTAATAGATCATTTACATCGCTTTGAGATTGTTTAAATTCTTCAACGATTGGTAAAGAATCAATTTCTTCTTCGATTTTAGCAATTTTATCTTCAATTAATCGAAGTGCTTTTTCTTTTCCGTAATGTTGAAAGTTTACTGCTTGTTTTTGTAAACTTTTTAGACTAGCAATTTTTTCACGTACCATTTGATTTTCGTTAATTTGTGCTTCTGCACGTTTGAAGAAATCCACTTCTTCTGTGTTCGCTACCATATGGGCAATTTCCATTGCTTTTGCGATAATTTGATCTTTAGTATACACTTCTGCCATTATAATTCCACCTTTTGGTTCGTCACGACTTCGATAAAATCTCCTTGTAATGACCAAGTTTTTGCTTCAGTAACTTGTACTTTTACAATTTGGCCGATCACTTCTTTAGGAGCGACAAAGTTAACGAGTTTATTTTTTCTTGTATAACCTGCTAGTACATTCGGGTTTCGTTTACTTTCCCCTTCTACTAACACTTCGACAATTTGACCATCATATTGTTTAATTGCTTCTCCACAAAGTTGGTTCACTACATCATTTAATCGTTGTAGACGCTCTTTTTTCACTTCCATTGGTACATTATCTTGCATTTTCGCTGCAGGAGTACCTTCACGTGGTGAATAAATGTATGTGAATGCCATTTCAAAGCCAACTTCTTTATATAAAGATAACGTTTCTTCAAATTGCTCATCTGTTTCATTTGGGAAACCGACGATAATATCAGTTGTTAACGCTACATCTGGAATCGCTTTTCTAATTTTGCGTACAAGTTCTAAATAGCTTTCACGCGTATATTTACGAGCCATGATCTTCAGCATATCACTTGAACCTGATTGCACTGGTAAATGAATGTGTTCAACTAAATTCCCTTTTGTCGCTAATACTTCAATTAAATAATCGTCAAAATCACGAGGGTGACTTGTCGTAAAACGAATGCGAGGAATATCAATTGTACGTAATTCATTCATTAAATCACCAAGGCCATATTTTAGGTCTTCAAAGTCTTTTCCGTAAGCGTTTACGTTTTGACCAAGTAATGTCACTTCTTTATAGCCTTGTGCAGCTAATTGGCGCACTTCTTGAACAATATCATCTGGGCGTCGACTACGCTCTTTTCCGCGTGTATAAGGTACAATACAGTATGTACAGAATTTATCACAGCCGTACATGATATTAACCCAAGCCTTTGTATTCCCTTTTCGTACTTTCGGAAGGTTCTCAATGACGTCTCCTTCTTTAGACCACACTTCAATAACCATTTCTTTCGACATATATGCTTCGTTTAAAATATCAGGTAAACGATGAATATTATGCGTCCCGAAAATCATATCAACTTGGTCATATGTTTTCAAGATTTTCTTAACTACAGCTTCTTCTTGCGACATACATCCACATACACCAATTAATAAATCAGGATTTTTTTGCTTTAATGGTTTAAAGTGGCCAAGTTCACCAAATACTTTGTTCTCCGCATTTTCTCGGATAGCACAAGTATTCATTAAGATGACATTCGCATCTTCAACGTTATTTGTTGCTTCGTAACCAAGTTGTAGGAAAATCCCCGCCATTACTTCTGTATCATGTTCATTCATTTGGCAACCGTACGTACGAATGTAGAATTTACGACCATGTCCCATACCCATGTATTTCTCATCAATCGCGAAGTCTTTATGGTATTGTACTTCTTCTTTACCACGTTTCTTTGCATCTTTTAAAGATGGCGCTGTATATACAGATTGAAAATATTTACTATAGTCCTTCTCGGATTTTTTGTCCGATGGATCTGGTTGTTTCACTTGTTGACTAGCAAGTCGCTGTTCTTCGTTCATCAGTAAACTCCTTCCGCTCGTATTCGCACTCTCGAATACCCATTTTCTTATTATACTGAATGGAGTGTGGTTCCCACAAGAAAAGAACGTTAATTGTCGGTGTTTCGACATATAGCTTGTTTATAGGGAGGGGGATATTGGTTCCTTTATGTTATTTGAGGGATTTTCGCTACTCATGGGGGTTTTTGTGCTACTCATTGCTCCTTGGGGGTTATTTAGCGCTACTCGAGCTTTCTTTAGCTCTACTCAGACTCTTTGGCGCTACTCACTGGCTCTTTAGCGCTACTCGGGCTTTCTTTAGCTCTACTCAGGCTCTTTGGCGCTACTCACTGGCTCTTTAGCGCTACTCGGGCTTTCTTTAGCTCTACTCAGGCTCTTTGGCGCTACTCAGACTTTGTAATCCCATTCCAATAATAAGGTAAGCCCTCTTTATTCTTATCAATGCCTCATTAACAATAAAAAAACTAATCCTCTAGCCAGGAAAACGACTTGAGGATTAGTTACTAAATTATTTATCACATAAATTCTTTCATTAGATCTTGGAGGTCTTTTTCTTCAATCATCATTTCTTGCTGATTAAGTGGTTCTTTACTATATCCATTTATTAAGTTTTGGTACGAAGGCGTTTCTTCGTCTTGATAAATGATACCTGTTACTAGACCTTCATGTTCCATTACAGTTGCCATTGCTTGGGCACGGTTTGTTGAATCGTAGCCTTCAATGCTTGATAATTTTGTAATGTTTTCTTTGAACCAGTCATAAGTGTTGATTTTGTTGTAAGTTACACAAGGGCTGAATACATTAATAAATGAGAAACCATTGTGATTCATACCTGCTTCAATAATCGCAGTTAGCTCTTTTAAATCTGTAGAGAAGCTTTGTGCTACGAATGTTGCACCAGCAGATAATGCTACTTCCAATGGTTTTAATGACGGTTCGATTGCGCCACCTGGTGTTGACTTTGTGACAAAACCAGCAGCTGAGCGTGGTGATGTTTGCCCTTTAGTTAAACCATAGATTTGGTTATCCATGACGATGTACGTAATATCAACGTTACGACGGATTGAATGAATTGTATGACCCATACCGATTGCGAAACCGTCACCGTCACCGCCCGAAGCGATTACTTTTAAATCACGGTTTGCCATTTTCAATCCTTGTGCAATTGGTAATGCACGTCCGTGAATACCATGTAATCCATATGAATTGATGTATCCTGAGATACGACCTGAACAGCCGATTCCTGAAACAACTGCTAGTTCATGTGGTTGGATTTCTAGATTTGCTGCAGCACGTTGGATCGCAGCTTGCACTGAAAAGTCACCACATCCAGGACACCAGTTAGGTTTAACATTATTTCGGAAATCCTTAAATGTTACCATCTGTTAGCAACTCCTTCACGCGGCCTAACAATTCTTTTGGCAAGAATGGTGTGCCGTCATATTTCACTAAGCTAATAATTTTATCGTGTGCGCCAATATTCATTTTCATTACATTAGCTAATTGACCAGTAGCATTATTCTCAACGACAATTACTTTTTTCGCATTGTCGATCAATTCTCTCATTTCCTCTGTTGGGAATGGGTGAATTAAACGAATATGAGCATGATTTGTTTTGATGCCTTCTTCATTTAACATTGGCTGAATTTCTTCCAACGCACCTTTAGTCGAGTTAAAGCCAACTAATAAAACATCTGCTTCTTCATGAGGTGTGTTTTTAAATACAGGCATATTAAAGTTTACATGATCTATTTTACGGAATCGTTTGTCCATTTGCGCTTTACGGTTGCCCGCTGCTTCAGATGGTTTACCTGTTTCATCATGTTCGACACCTGTAACGTGATGAATACCATGTTTTTGACCTGGTACGACACGAGTTGACACGCCATCTTCTGTTACTTCATAGCGTTTGAAGTATGCTTTATCTTCTGCTTCAGGTAATTCGCCAAGTTCTAATTTGCCACGACGAATTTCGATTTTTGAGTAATCAAATGGTTCAACAGTTTGTTTACCAAGTGATAATTGAAGATCCGACAATAAGATAACTGGCAATTGTAGTTCTTCTGCAATGTTGAACGCTTGAATTGTATCGTAGAACGCTTCTTCACCAGTACTTGGTGCGATAACAACTTTAGGAATTTCACCATGTGTTCCATATAACATTGCCATTAAATCAGATTGTTCTTGTTTTGTTGGTAGACCTGTTGATGGACCACCTCGTTGTGTATCAACAACAACAAGTGGTTGTTCTGTCATTCCAGAAAGCCCGATTGCTTCCATCATTAATGATAAACCAGGACCTGCAGACGCTGTAAATGAACGTACGCCACCATAGTTTGCGCCGATTGCCATTGTTGCAGCTGCGATTTCATCTTCTGTTTGGATAACAGTACCACCGAATTTCGGCAATTTTTTGATTAAGTATTCCATTATTTCTGACGCTGGAGTAATTGGGTATGCTGCCATAATGCGGGAGCCTGCTGCTAATGCACCTAGTGCGATAGCTTCATTACCGATCATAAACAAGCGGTGTTTTCCGTCAGCTGGTTCTAATTCGAATTTTCCGACATTATCACCAAGCATGCCATTCATTAGTTCATGTCCTTGTGCGATTGCTGTCATATTTTTTTGGACAACTGTTTCACCTTTACGGCCGAAGATTTCATCAACGACGCTCTGGAAAACTTCATCTTCAAGGTTTAATAATGCAGCGGTTGCACCGATTGCCACCATGTTTTTCATTAAAGTAGTTCCTAACTCAGCAGCTACTTCTGTGAATGGTACAACGTAAAGTGTTGCAGGGCAATCTTCTGGTTTTACAGGCTTAAATTTAGCATCTGCTAAAATAACACCTTCGGTTGTCAACTCTTTATAATTGACATCGATTGTTTCTTGGTCAAATGCAACCAATATATCTAAATCATCTGGAATCGTGTGTACGACAGATGTGCGTACATTAATTTTATTGTTCGTATGGCCACCTTTAATGCGGGAAGAGAAGTGACGGTATCCATATAAATGGTATCCAAGACGGTTCATAGCCGTAGAGAAAATTTCTCCCGTACTCTCAATACCTTCCCCTTGTTGCCCACCGACTTTCCATGAAAGCTGATGTAACATGTATAACATCTCCTTAATTACAGGTTTTAAGCTTTTTTATCCTTCATCAGTTTATCACGAAGACCCGATGTAAACTATTGTTTATAAGCGATTTCTTTGAAATTCAGACCTTTGACGGAAAAGCTCGTTCAATAAGTTGTAAAAACAATCACTGACAATACTCACTATGTTAACATACTTTTCTATGTATAGTAAAAAGCTTAGTTTGCTCACTTCATCGTACAAAGGGCAACCTAAAGCTACATTTTTAATAAGCAAAAATACAAAATCTCATTATTTTTCCCATAAAAAAATACCGGTTTCCCGGTATTTTGGTTTTTCTATTTATCTAGTACGCTTTTCAACTAAAAGCTTCATAGCCGTTCGGTCTTCACCTGCAATTAAAATATCCGTAAATGCAGGCGAACAAGTCAAGTCCGTTCCACTTGGTGCAACAAATCCTCTTGCAATTGCAACTGCTTTAACAGCTTGATTTAGTGCGCCTGCTCCAACTGCTTGCATCTCTGCAAAGCCTTGCTCTCTGATGACTGCTACTAATGCGCCAGCGACTGAGTTAGGGTTTGAGCGAGAAGATACTTTCAATGAATCCACAACAATTCCTCCCTTAATTTGAAAAAATGTGGGACATCTCTATTGTCCATGAATTATTGTATGCAGTAGGTTTTGGATATAGACTTGCAATTAGGCTTTAAATGGATAATCTGCGTTAATATATATGCGTTCAAATGATTTTGCTAAGCCCGTTTTATCATCAAGATCAACAAAGAAGCCACTTAACACTTCTCGACCTTGCTTTGGTACTTCAAAACGTGTTGGCATATTTGTTTTAAATCTATAGATTACACTTTCCTTATTCATTCCAAGTACTTCATCATAAGGTCCAGTCATCCCAACATCGGTAATATATGCTGTTCCTCCAGGGTAAATTCGAGCATCCGCTGTTTGAACATGTGTATGCGTACCTACAAGAGTTGATACTCTGCCATCTAGATACCAGCCCATTGCAATTTTTTCACTCGTTGTTTCGGCATGGAAATCTACGAAAATAAGTGGCGAAACTTTCTTTGCTTCTTCAATTAATTCGTCTGCTTTAGCAAATGGATCGCCATGTGGTGGTAAGAAAGTACGTCCATGTAAATTGATTACCGATAAAGTATGACCATTTTTTGAAATAGTCGTCATCCCTTTGCCAGGTGCTTCGTCCGAGAAGTTTGCGGGTCTAATTAGGAATTCAGCATCGTCGATGAAATCGAAAATTTCTTTTTGATCCCATGTATGGTTACCCATTGTAATGACATCTACGCCCGTCATTAATAACTCTTGATAAATAGCTCTTGTAATCCCACGTCCAGCAGCGGCGTTCTCTCCGTTTGCAATGACAACATCTGGTGCATATTTTCTCTTTAATCTTGGTAAATATGTTTCAACAGCTGTACGGCCAATTGAGCCGACAATGTCTCCGATAAATAGTACTTTCATTATTGATTCACTCTTTTCCAACAAAAAAGGCTTCTCGACCGAGGTTCTAAGAAGCCTTCTTTATAAAATATTTGAATTTTTTAATTCAGTTTTCTTACTTTACATTTGGCGTATACTTACTTCTTATTTTGAATTTAACTATTTCGCATATTCGACTGCGCGTGTTTCACGAATAACGGTCACTTTAATATGCCCTGGATAATCCAGTTCATCCTCAATGCGTTTGCGAATATCACGTGCTAGACGATGTGAAGCTAAATCATCGATCTGATCAGGACGTACGATTATACGTATTTCACGACCAGCTTGAATAGCGAATGATTTCTCAACGCCTTCATATGATTCAGAGATTTCTTCCAGTTTTTCTAGTCGACGAATATAGTTTTCAAGTGTTTCACTACGTGCACCTGGGCGGGCTGCAGATAAAGCATCAGCAGCAGCTACTAATACAGCAATAACTGAAGTTGGTTCAGTATCACCATGGTGAGAAGCAATACTGTTAATAACAACAGGATGTTCTTTGTATTTTGTAGCTAATTCTACACCAATTTCTACGTGACTTCCTTCTACTTCATGGTCAATCGCTTTACCGATATCATGCAGTAATCCTGCTCGTTTTGCTAAAAGTACATCTTCACCTAACTCTGCTGCCAGTAAGCCCGCTAAGTGAGCAACCTCCACAGAGTGTTTAAGTACATTTTGACCATAACTTGTACGATATTTCATACGACCTAAAATTTTCATTAAATCCGGATGTAAATTGTGGATACCCACTTCGAATGTTGTTTGTTCACCTGTTTCACGAATTTGCTCGTCCACTTCACGGCGAGATTTCTCAACCATTTCTTCGATACGAGCTGGATGGATACGGCCGTCTTGAACTAACTTTTCAAGTGCTAGACGTGCTGTTTCTCTGCGAATTGGATCAAATCCTGATAGAATGACTGCTTCAGGTGTGTCATCAATAATTAAATCAATACCTGTAAGCGTTTCAAGTGTTCGAATGTTACGGCCTTCACGTCCAATAATACGACCTTTCATCTCGTCATTTGGTAAATTGACGACTGAAACTGTCGTTTCTGCAACGTGATCAGCTGCAAAGCGCTGAAGGGCTAGTGATAAAATTTCTCGTGCTTTTTTGTCAGACTCTTCTTTCGCTCGCATTTCAGATTCTTTCGTCATAACTGCTATATCAGTTGATAACTCGTTTTCTACTTGTTTTAGAATAATGACTTTTGCTTCTTCACGAGTTAATGCTGAGATACGTTCGATTTCAGATTGCTGTTTAGCTACGAGTTCTTCCACTTTGCTTTCCATCTGTTCAATATGCTGTTGTCTATCGTTTAGAGCATCGTCTTTGCGCTCTAAACCTGCTTCCCTCTTGTTCAGAGCTTCATCCTTGCGATCAAGATTTTCTTCTCTTTGCAATAACCGGTTTTCTTGTTTCTGAAGCTCAGACCGGCGTTCACGGATGTCGTTTTCTGCTTCAGTTCGAAGTGTGTGAGTTTCATCTTTTGCTTCAAGAAGTGCTTCTTTCTTTAGAGCTTCCGCTTCTCTTTTACCTTCATCTATGATGAGCTCTGCGGAACTCTTTGCACCTGTCACTTTTGAATCATTCACTCTTTTATTGACGTAATAGATAACAGCGGCACCGACGATGAGTCCAAGCAAAGCGGAGATGATGTTTCCAGTCATTCGAACACCTCCTCTTGCTGTATTGTTTTCATTTTTAGTCGGCTATACATTAAGTATTTCTAGGAGCTCTCAATATACTGCCTATTTCATTTCAATTTAAGAAATTATACAAGTTTAATTGTATAGTTGAAAAAAAACAATGTCAAGGATTCACAGTTATAGTTATAGTCAAAAGGGCCCTTCAATTGACATTGAAAGACCCTCAGAAAATCTTACTCTTCATTTAATAATGATGATAATTCTGCATCCATTGCTTCATCTTCTTCAGATTCAACTGTATAAGAATCAGTTGCAATCCCAGAAGCTACGCGGATTTTATGTGCAATTTCATTGCTAATTTCAGGGTTTTCTTTTAAGAATTGTTTTGCATTTTCGCGCCCTTGGCCTAAACGTTCTTCCTCATAAGCATACCAAGAACCACTCTTTTGCACGATTTCTTTTTCTACACCGATATCGATGATTTCGCCTTCTTTAGAAATCCCTTCACCATACATAATATCTACTTCAGCTGTTTTGAATGGTGGTGCCACTTTGTTTTTAACGACCTTAATTTTAGTTCTGTTACCTACCATATCATTACCTTGTTTGATTGTTTCTGCGCGACGTACTTCTAAACGTACAGAACTGTAGAATTTCAGCGCACGTCCACCTGGTGTTGTTTCCGGGTTACCGAACATAACACCAATCTTCTCACGAATTTGGTTAATGAAAATAGCAATTGTATTAGACTTGTTAATAATCCCTGATAATTTGCGCAATGCTTGAGACATTAAACGTGCTTGTAGACCAACATGTGAATCACCCATGTCACCTTCAATTTCGGCTTTTGGTACAAGGGCTGCTACAGAATCGATAATAATGATGTCAATTGCGCCACTACGTACAAGAGCTTCAGCGATTTCTAGCGCTTGCTCCCCTGTATCTGGTTGCGATAGTAATAATTCATCAATATTAACGCCTAGTTTTTGTGCATAGACAGGGTCAAGTGCATGTTCTGCATCAATAAACGCTGCTGTGCCACCATTAGCTTGTACTTCTGCAATCGCATGAAGTGCTACAGTTGTTTTACCAGAACTCTCTGGTCCATATATTTCAATAACTCGACCTCGTGGATAACCACCTACTCCAAGTACTGTATCAAGTGCTAAAGAACCACTTGAAGAAGTCAAAATTTCGATGTCTGTTTTTTCGCCTAATTTCATAACTGAACCTTTACCAAATTGCTTTTCAATTTGTTTAAGAGCCATATCTAATGCTGCTTTACGATCGCTCAATCTTGTTCCTCCTTCGAAAACATTGTCTCTTTTATATCTGTATCTACTATACTTCTTTTTTGAGAAATACACAAGAAAAAAGCGAACATTTATTCGGAAAAATTTGAGCGAAATCAAAAATAATGCCCAATCTATCGCTCAAAAGCTGAATTTAACCCAATTTGAATAGACAATTTTATATTTTACGATAACCTTGTTCCGTTAATAATTGAATAACAAAAGCAAAAGTACGTTTCACTGCGCGTAAACGATTTGTATTGCGTTGCCCTGTTAAATGTAATTGATAGGTTTGAGGTTCATTATCACCAATACATACAGCTATCCATACAGTACCCGCAGGTTGATTATCATGCCCTTCAGGTCCTGCTGCCCCTGTTAAACCGACACCTATATCTGTACCGAACTTTTCTTTTACTTTACTGGCCATTGCTGCTGCGCATTGTGAACTTACAACACCGTACTTTTCTAATAAATCAGCTGAAATCCCTAGATGATCACGTTTAGCCTGTTCCGTATATGTAACAACTCCCCCAATTAGGGATTGACTGATACCAGGATTTTCTGCTAATTCAGATTGAAAGAGCCCTGCAGTTAGACTTTCAGCTGCCGCGATAGTTAAATTATTTTCGATAAGAATTTCAGCTGTTTTAGAAGAAAGAGAATCATCATTAACACCGTACATAAATTGGCCAACTCGACGTAATATTTCATCCTTTGCTCCAGCTATTAATTGTTCAGCCTGTTTTAGGCTATATGCATTTGCTGTAATACGTAGAGTTACTTCTCCATCTGAAGCTAGGGGTGCGATAGTCGGGTTTGTTTGGTTGTCTAATAGATCTTGTACCTTTACTTCTAACTCCGCCTCACCAATGCCATAGAAGCGTAAAACGTGCGACATAATTTGGGCTCCATCATATACTCTTACTGCTAACTTCGGCTTTGCTTCATATTGGAACATAGGCTCCAATTCTTTCGGTGGCCCTGGTAACAACATATACATACGGTTATTTTTTTCTAACAGCATGCCAGGTGCCATACCATGGCGATTTATAAGTACTTCACAATCTTTTAATACAAGTGCTTGTTTACGATTATTTTCGGTCATAATACGATTTTGAAGAGTAAAAAATTCTTCAATCGATTGCATAGCAAAATTATCTGTTTCCAGTACAGTTCCTAAATGTCTTGCGATAGTTTCCTTCGTTAAATCATCTTTTGTTGGACCTAAACCACCCGAGAAAATAATGAGATTTGCACGTGACTCAGCTATTTCAATCGCTTTTACTAAACGATCAACATTATCTCCAACAACAGTGTGATAATACACATTAATACCTAACTCCGATAATTGACCTGAAATAAAACGTGCATTTGTATTCGTAATTTGGCCAAGCAAAAGCTCTGATCCTACTGCAATAATTTCAGCATTCATCTCTAACGGTCCCTTCCTTTATCTCGTATTATGTATGGTTCTTAAAAAGCAAAAAGTTGCAAAAGGCGAGGCATATAATGTAGGAGAAATTCCTCCATACTTACATCCTCGCCAACTAAAATTCATTTTATCTTTATTTTGAATCTAATAATACACGACGATTCAAGTAGAAATAATCTGCTCCAGACCAAACTGTAAAGAATAGAGCTACGTATAATGCAATATCATCAAAAGGAATACCGAACATGGTAAAGAAAATATTATTTAGCAATAGCGCAGCAATTGCAACAATTTGTGCCCATGTCTTGATTTTACCAAGTTGGTTTGCAGCGACTACCTCACCACCACCTGCTAAAATCAGTCGTAAGCCAGTTACTGCAAATTCACGGCTAATAATAATAATGACAACCCATGCAGGTGCAGTTCCTAATTCAACAAGCAAAATAAATGCAGCAGAAACTAACAATTTATCCGCTAATGGGTCCAAAAATTTCCCCATATTCGTTACTAAATTATATTTACGTGCGTAGTAGCCATCTACCCAATCAGTGATAGAAGCTACAATGAAAATCACCGCACCAACAAATTGCTCAATCGACATCGTTGCGCCAAGCACAGTTATTCTTCCCCATCCAAAGTCCACTAACATCAAAAGTACGAAAACTGGAATTAGCAAAACTCTTGAAACTGTAATTCTATTTGGTATATTCACGATTTCCTCACCCTTCTTTCAAAGAAAATAGCCATCTTTCTCTAGATGACTATTCTTTCTCTGAAAAATTAATGACGATATTTTGAGTAGTGCGCTCACTTGGTGAAGCTGCAAGTTTCACTTTCTCGTCATTGACAAAAACTTTTGCATTTGCTGCTGCACCTAGTCGAATACGAACGCTTTGCTTACCCTTCGCATCAACTTCAACTACATCTTTAGCATGGTAAACATCTGCTTTGTCAGAGATTTCTGTACGATTTTCATCTTGTACACCAACCCATGTATCGCCGGTAACCTCTACACGGATTTTAAACTCCTCTGTACCTGTTAAAGTATAATTAGTAGTCGCATTATCGTTCACTAGTGTACCCTTAGAAAGTTTTTGTTGTTGTTTTTTTTCTTTTTTAGTTACTTCTTTATCGTTCTTATCTTGATCTTTAGATCCTGGTACGTCTTTGTCTTTATTATCGTTTTTTGTAACTGGAGTTTTTGTATCCACAGTTACTGGGGGCTCTTTATTAACATCTGGTGTTGAGTTATCAGCTTTCTTTTGGAACAATATCCAGATTACTACGATTGCAATTATGATAAATAAAGCAACAACAAGTTTCGGCATTAAGTCCATAAAACCTTTTGATGGCATTTTAGACAAACTTCTACGTGATTGAGGTTGTTGAATTGTTGCTGTCGTTGTACTTTCAACTGTTTTGTTTGCAGGCACTTCAGATTTATACGTCTCAAGTAATTCATCGGCACTTAGATCCACCGCTTCTGCATATTGTTTAATAAATGCACGAACATAAAACGTTCCAGGCATTATGCTATAATTTCCCTCTTCAATAGCAGAAAGATAGCGTTTTTGAATTTTCGTAATTTCTTGTAAGTCATCCAGACTATACCCTTTTGACAATCTCGCTTCTTTTAAACGAGTTCCTAATTCTGTCAATTGTAACACCTACCTGTTAAAAATTAAATCCTCCAAAGCCGCCGAAACCACTCGAATCTTGAAGTATACTGTTATGTTTCTCCATGATTTCGTATGTAATTTCTTCATCTGGATGATGTCTTAATTCGATAATATAATCAAAGTCTTCAATTGTATATTCAGAATGTTGCACAAACATATCAGGATGCTCTACTACCTTAATAGATGGCATACACATCATTTCACGTACGAGTTGTTGATGTTTTTCGTCAGAAGATCGTCTTGTGACAATCCCATCCAGAATGAATATATTATTGCTATTAAATTCGTCTCCAATCAACTTGTTGCGTGCAGTTTGTTTAATCATAGTCGATGATAAAAATAACCATCTCTTATTTGCACAAACACTAGCTGCTACAACTGACTCCGTCTTACCGACACGAGGCATTCCTCGAATTCCAATAAGTTTATGACCATCCTTTTTGAAAAGTTCTGCCATAAAATCTACTAAAATACCTAGTTCATCACGTACAAAGCGAAACGTCTTTTTCTCATCAGCTTCTCTTTGTATATAACGTCCATGTCGAATCGCTAGGCGATCACGTGTTGTTGGCTCGCGAAATTTTGTTACACGTATCATTTCCATAGTAGAAACGATATTCTCAAATCGTTCAATCTGTTCGTCCTTTTCAGCTCGTAAAAGCATTCCTCTTCGAACTTGATCGACACCATTAATCGTCACAATATTCACACGAAGCATACCTAATAAGGAAGCAATATCTCCTAATAAGCCGGGGCGATTGATTTGTATTTCATATTCAAAATACCATTCTTTCACATACAACGATCCCTTCTATTATACGACGCTTAAAACATTTATAAGTTCCATAATAGCCGATTTTTGTACATATGGAAAGAAAAAAAGGAAAAGAGGGGCTAATACCCCATTTTTCCTATTGTACCTTCCTATTCTGCACTAATTTTACAACACAATTAGCTAGTGATTGCTTTTCATTATCGGTTGCCACCGACCATAACTCTGAAAGCACTCTCTCTTGTTCATTTTTCGGATCAACGTTGTTAGCCAAATACTCACCAATTTGTACAGCGGCTTCTTGTATTACTTTTTGTGACATTCCAGCAGATTCCGCTTTTGCAACATTTTGTCCCAAAAAGCTCGTCCACTTTTGCCAGTTTTCAATGATATCCATAAAACTCCTCCTTTTCACATTTAGTATGTGTAAAAAAGAATTTTATATGTACCATCCACCATTTATGCGAAGAATTTGACCTGTAATATAATTAGCACGTCCTGATAACAAAAATGATACTAGATGACCAACTTCAGCTGGCTCTCCAGCTCTTGCTAATGGAATTTCATCTATTAGATTCTGCTCTTCAACATCCGTCAAATGCCCGTTCATTTTAGTATTAATTAATCCTGGTGCTACCGCATTAACAAGAATACCATTTCCTGCTGCTTCTTGTGCATACGATTTCACAAAAGCATGGAGTGCACCTTTCACAGTAGCATACAAAGCCTCTCCTGATGCCCCTGCTTCGCCCCAAACAGAACCAATCATAGTAATATGACTTATTTCGTTATGGCGTAATTTTGAAGCTAGGAGGCTAATCAGTCTAATTGGGGTTTGTACATGGACTTTCCAAAGTGCATCCATCTCATCAGCAGTGGTATCCTCCACTAGCTTATATAGCGCTTGACCGCTAGCTACCACAATCGCTTGTAATGTAAATACAGAATGAGTAATGCGTTCTGCTGCAAGAGGATCTATTAAATCAGCTTGAATCATCATAAATTCCTGTTCTGGGTAGGTAATTGAAAGATCATTTACAAGCTCGCCAGCTACCGCTTCACCTTGATTGTATTGCATATATAAAGACCAGCCATCTTTGGCAAGCTGCGTACTTATGGCGCGCCCAATTGTACCAGACGCACCAAGCACTAAGCAAAACTTTTTCATTATTGCTCTTGACCTTCTTTAGAATTACTTGTTTTCGCCTTGTTTCCTACCGGTAAAATTTTAAATACTGTTTGCTGCGATTCTCCTTGTAGTGAAGCGAAAGCTTGTTGCACATCTTCTACTGTCAATTCTTCAATGACAGGAACTGCGTCAAATAAATTCATATCATTAAAGGCATATCTCGTGAATTGATTTGCGATAAATTCAATTGAATTTAACGCTCTTAAATAAAAGCCAATTTTACGACGTTTTACCCGTTCTAACTCATCAGCACCAAATGGCCATTTTTCTTGTGTTTTTTTTAATACATTTTGAATAGCTTCAACTAATTCATCTGCTTGATTTGTATCTGAACCAACTAAGGCAAAACCAAAACCTTTTTCTAATGAAAAGTCATATGAATACGATTCATCAATCATGGCCTTTTCATATACATCCGTATAGAAATCTGAAGATCTACCAAATAAAACATCCAGAGCTAACTGTATAGACAGCTCATGCTTTAACATGTCTCTACCAGATAGGCTTGTTTCTTTTGCTTTTATACCAACAATTACTTTTGGTTTTAATACATCCATTTCTAATGTGCTACTTTTTACTGCTACATCCGTAGGTTCAGTCACTTCAATGCGCTGTATCGGAGTTGGTTCTTCAAAGGTTTTGTCAGCTTGATCAGCACGAATAAAATCCATCATTTTCTCTGGCTCAACAGCGCCGATGACAAATAGCAGCATATTAGATGGATGATAAAACGTATTATAGCAAGTGTATAAATGGTCGGCAGTAATATCATCGATTGATTCAATAGTTCCTGCTATATCAATTTTCACAGGGTGCTCATGGAACATATTTTCAATCGTTCCAAAGTATAGACGCCAATCAGGTTGATCATCATACATCGTAATTTCCTGACCGATAATTCCCTTTTCTTTCTCCACAGTTTGCTCTGTGAAATAAGGTTGTTGTACGAAATCAAGCAAAGTTTTCGTACTCTCATATAAATGATCTGTCGCTGAGAATAAATACGCTGTCCTTGTGAAAGATGTGAAAGCATTAGCTGAAGCACCTTTTTCACCGAACTTTTGAAATACATCACCATCTTCTTTTTCAAACATTTTATGTTCTAGAAAATGTGCAATTCCATCTGGTACTGTAATTGCTTCAGTTTCACCAATCGGTATGAATGAACGATCGATGGAACCGTATTTTGTAGTAAAAGTGACAAACGTTTTAGAGAAGCCTTTTTTAGGCAAAATATAAACGTCTAATCCGTTATCTAACTTCTCATAATAAAGTGTTTCATCTAATTGATCGAATTGGATTGTTTTCATTCTGCAGCATCCTCCTTACCCCTTAAGAAATATACTGTTTCTTTTTCTACTAGTTTTGCCATATCAACTACATCTTCTTTCATTACAGCTTGCCATTTCGCGGCCATATTTTCTACCGAGAACTCTGTTGATAATTCTTTATATTGATCATATATTTCAATTTGTCCTCTAGATGAATCAAGTGCTTCTTTTAATTGGTTTGTTAACATAGCTTTTGTTTGCGCTAATTCTAAATCTGTAATGTCGCCTTTTTGAACCGCAACTAGTTGTTCATCGATTAATGAAATTGCCTTTTTCTCTTTGTTGGCATCAATTCCTGATATGACGAATACTAACCCATATTGGGAAGAATATGAGCTCGAGCAGTAATAAGCCATACTTTCTTTTTCACGTACATTCATAAATAATTTTGCATGTGGATATCCTCCAAAAATGCCATTAAAAATTTGCATTTTAGGAAAATCAGGGTGCGTGAAAGTGACAGGTGTATGATAGCCGATATGTAATTTACCTTGCTTCATATCTTGCTGTTCACTGACAAACGTTTCAGTAGGCTTACTCTCTTTAGTTGGATGCGTAGCATGGTCCACTGCACGATCAGCAAATGGTAATGCCTTTTTCAAGCTTTCAACAATTGTTTTCTCATCAATATCACCTACTACGTAGATATCGATTAAATCATCAGCCAACATAGCTTCGTATGTTTCGACTAATGAAGCTGGTGTAACTTTTTTAACATTTTCAATTGTACCGTTAGCAGAGATAGATGCTGGATGATTTGGGCGCATTATATTCAACAACTGCTGTTGAGCATAGCGTGATTTATCATCAAAAACAGATTGAATTCGCTCAATCACCATTTCTTTTTCACGCCCAACAATACTTTCACGAAATACACCGTTATCGAAGTTTGGCTCAAATAGAACTGATTGCATTAGCTCTAGCACTTTGTCTAAAACTTCCCCATTTTTTAAATATTGATCATTGACTGTTTCAACATTTAATAACACAGTATGTTCATCACCACGTTTTGTAGTATCAAAATACAATACTGTTCCATATAAATCATCTAAATACATACGCATAGCAGCAGTAGATGGATATCTGGCACAGCTATGTTGCAGTACATTTGTTAACACCGTTCTTTCAGATGCATCCTCGACAGTTAAAGGTCTTTTAAATTTCACTGAAAAATTTACAGTTTTGAATTGATCAGTCGTTCTTGTATGAATATTGACACCTTTTGCCACTTGAATTGTTTGAAACATGTAGACCCCTCCTATCTCTTTAATATAACAAACCATTACACTCACTATACATGCCTTTTAAATAAAAAAGCAACTTCAGGAAAAGTGAGTATTAAGTCTTGCTATTAAAGAGTCTTTATTCACAAAGAAAAAGACTAGGCTCATGCCCAGTCCTTTCTTTTAAATGAAAAATTAACGCTTACCTTTAATATATGGTTTACCAACTGCTTTTGGTGCATGTGCTTTACCAATAAAGCCAGCTACAGCGAAGATTGTTAACACATAAGGTAAAATGTGTAAGTATACAGATGGAATGTTTTGAATATATGGAATCGAGTTCCCTGCTATACTTAAAGATTGCGCAAATCCGAAGAAAATTGCAGCTCCTAAGGCACCTAGTGGATGCCATTTACCGAAAATCATCGCCGCAAGAGCCATGAACCCTTGCCCATTAATTGTTCCGTGACCAAAGTCACCAGAAATTGTTTGCGAATAGATCGCACCACCAATACCACCTAAAACACCTGAAATGATAACGGCGATGTAACGCATTTTCGTTACATTAATACCCATCGTATCTGCCGCAGTTGGATGCTCCCCAACTGCACGTAAACGTAAACCAAATGGTGTTTTATAAATAATCATCCAAGCAAGAATTGCTACTGCAATTGCTAGAATTGAAGTACCATAAACATCCTTAAAGAACATAGGACCGATTAACGGAATATCTTCTAGATAAGGAATATTAAAGCGTGGGAAACGAACTTTAATCATATCTGTTTGCCCTTTATCGTAAAGCATTTTTACAGAGAATAATGCTATTGCAAGACCAAGCAAATTGATGGCTACCCCTGAAATCGTTTGATCGGCACGGAATGAAATAGCTGCTACTGCATGTAACATTGAGAAAATACCAGCAGCAAGTCCTGCTACTAATAATGCAATCCAAGGTGTCCAAGCTCCAAATGTATCAACATACGTTAAGTTGAATACAATCCCAGCAAAAGCACCTATAACCATTAAACCTTCAAGTCCTATATTAACTACGCCGGAACGTTCAGAGAATACACCACCGATAGCCGTTAAAATAAGAGGCGCTGCATAGAAGATCGCAGTAGGAACAAGGAAATATAACACTTCCAAAAAGCTCATGTTATTTCGCCTCCTTTTTCTTGCTCAATCGTTCAAGGAATAATCTAATGATATAACCTGACGCTACAAAGAAAATAACTAATGCTATTACAATCGAAACTATTTCCAAAGGTATGCCGACGTTTGGCATATTTAATGAACCGAATTTCAATGCACCAAATAATATTGCACCTAATAATACTCCAAATGGTGTATTGGCACCGAGTAAAGCTACCGCAATACCATCAAATCCGATACCAGTAAAGCCACCTTTAACTGAAATGTTACCGAATGTTCCAAGCGCTTCCATTGCACCTGCAAGACCGGCAAATGCACCCGAAATAACCATAGCAAGAATAATATTATTTTTAACATTCATACCAGCATACTCAGAAGCATTTTGATTGAAACCAACTGCTTTAAGCTCGAAACCACGTTTTGTTTTCTCTAAAATGAACCACATAATGACAACCATTATTAAAGCGATTACAAAACCGTAATGCATACGTGAATAATCAGTTAACGTATCTAAAAAAGTCGATCGTAATGATGCCGATTCATGAATCATCGGTGTTTTTTCTCCATTATCAGAAAGTGATTTAATCACTGCATTTGCTACATGTAGAGCAATATAGTTCATCATAATTGTGACGATAACTTCATGCACTTGTAATTTAGCCTTTAATATACCTGGGATAAACGCCCACAGAGCTCCTGCTACTGCAGCTGCTAATATAGCTAACGGAAGGTGAATAATAGCGGGTAGTTCGAAAGCGTACCCTACATATGCAGCCGCTAACCACCCCATAATTAATTGACCTTCAACACCAATATTAAATAAACCTGTACGGAACGCAAAAGCTACCGCTAAACCTGCCAATATATACGGTGTAATTTGACGGATAGTGCCGCCAAGCGTAAACATATCCCCAAAGATACCTTCCCAAAGAGCAATATAACCTTCTACAGGATCATAACCACTTACAAGCATAACAATTGCACCGACAATTAAGCCTAGAATTACTGAAATCACAGGGACGAGGATATTAGTCAATTTCTTCGACATGTTATTCGTCACCTTCCTTTACTTGTCCATTATTAGATTGTCGACCTTGTCCTGCCATTAATAGACCTAACTCTTGTTCAGTCGTTTCATTTGGCTTCACAGTATCGATAATTTGACCATCATATATAACTGCAATTCTATCAGAAACATTCATAACTTCATCCA
Organism: Viridibacillus sp. NPDC096237; assembly: GCF_050278625.1. Taxonomy (NCBI): domain Bacteria; kingdom Bacillati; phylum Bacillota; class Bacilli; order Caryophanales; family Caryophanaceae; genus Viridibacillus; species Viridibacillus sp. NPDC096237. The sequence goes on from NZ_JBNNTI010000001.1 coordinate 304,477, forward strand.
ATTCGAATGAAATTAATAATACTGCCTTACCTTTATCGCGTTGTTCAATTAGGCGTTGGTGTATAAACTCAATGGCTCCAACATCCAAGCCACGTGTTGGCAATGCAGCAATTAGTAAATCTGGATTTCTATCTACTTCTCTACCGATAATTGCTTTTTGTTGATTACCACCTGATAATGCACGAGCTGGTGTAACTTCACCATGACCTGAGCGAACATCGTATTCTTTAATTATCTTTTGCGCAAGTTCAGAGATTTTGCTATAATCTATTATTCCACCTTTTGCGATTGGAGACTTGTAATAAGTTTGAAGTGCGATATTGTGACCGATTGGGAAATCTAATACTAAACCATGTTTATGACGATCTTGTGGGATATGCCCAACACCAGATTCCGTAATATCACGTGGTTTTAGATTAGTGATATTTTGATTATTTAATGAAACTGTACCTGACTTCACTTTACGAAGTCCTGTTATCGCTTCGATTAATTCGGACTGTCCGTTACCATCAATACCAGCAATACCGACAATTTCACCGCTGCGTATCGAAAGATTCAATCCTTTCACTTTTTCAATATTTCGGTAGTCGGTTACGACTAAGTTTTCAATTTTCAAAATTTCCTCTTTAGGATTGGCTTCTATTTTTTTAGTTTTAAATTCAACTTGACGTCCAACCATTAACTCTGCTAATTGATTTGGCGTTGTTTCAGAAGTTGTTACAGTTCCAATGCCTTGTCCTTTACGGATAATAGTCACTCTATCTGAAACTTCCATAATTTCTTGCAATTTATGAGTGATTAAGATAATAGATTTACCTTCTGCAATCAAACGTTTCATAATTTGAATCAATTCTGAAATTTCTTGTGGTGTCAATGATGCTGTAGGTTCATCGAAAATAATATTTTCTGCCCCACGATACAACGTTTTAATAATTTCTACACGTTGTTGCATACCGACAGAAATGTCCTCTATTTTCGCATATGGATCTACATTCAATCCATATTTTTCAGATAGAGCTTGTACTTTTTTCGCAGCATCTTTGATATTAACGATGCCATTTTTAGTAGGCTCACTACCTAAAATAATATTTTCTGTTACTGTAAAATTTTCAACTAACATGAAGTGTTGATGAACCATTCCAATACCTAGGTCATTCGCTATGTTAGGATTAGAAATTTTTTCTTTCTTTCCATTCACACGAATTTCGCCAGCTTCAGGTTGATAAAGTCCGAAAAGCACGTTCATTAAAGTCGACTTCCCTGCACCATTTTCTCCAAGCAATGCATGAATTTCGCCTTTTTTCAGCTGAAGGGTGATATTATCATTTGCTACAAAAGATCCGAATTGCTTTCGAATACCTAGCATTTCTATCACATATTCCAATGTGTTCACTCCCTTGGACACTGTAAATTATATTTGTTGTTATTAATAAATTAACATAGGTTAAAAAAATTAACACAGGAAAGATTTTGAAATTATCAAAAACTTTTATCTATTAATTTTTTTCAGATAAAAGTCATCATAAAGACTTGCACTTAACTAGTCTTTATGATGACGACTTAAGTTAAATTATTTCTTTTTCTCTACTTTTTCTGGAACTTTAATTGTACCGTCAGCAATTTGTTTAGCATAATCATCGATTTTTTTCATAATATCTTCTGAAATAGCACCATGTGAATCTGCTAATGCCATACCATTATCTGATAAACCGTATACTACTTTTTTTCCACCTGGGAATTTACCTTCTTTTGCTTGTTTTGCAACGTCTTGTACTGCAACATCAACACGTTTCAGAACAGAAGTTAAAGTAACGTTAGATTTATCGTTAACTTGTCCTTCTTTGTATTGGTCAGCATCTACTCCGATTACCCATACATTAGCGTTAGCATCTTTAGCTTTACGTTCTTTTGCTTCAGTGAATACACCATTACCTGTTGCACCAGCAGCGTGGAAAATTACATCTACGCCTGTAGAATACATACGATTAGCAGTAGTTTTACCAAGCTCAGCTTTATCAAAAGCACCAGTATATTGAGCATCAACTTTAATATCTGGGTTTACTGCTTTAACACCTTCAACAAATCCAGCATGGAAGCGGTTAATAACTGGAATATCCATTCCACCTACAAAACCGATTTTGTTAGATTTTGTAACGTTAGCTGCAGCTACACCTGCAAGGAAAGCGCCTTCTTGCTCTTTGAACAAGATAGAAGCTACGTTTGGAGCCTTAACTTCAGCATCAATAATTGAGAATTGAGCATTTGGTTTTTGTTCAGCAACTTCTTTTACAGAATCAGCCATCATAAAACCAACACCGAATATTATGTCGAAGTTACGACGAATCATACTAGTTAAGTTTGGATTGTAATCAGCATCAGACGAAGATTGTTTATAGTCATAACCACCGTCACCTTTTTTCAAACCATTGTCTTTACCAAATTTTTGGATACCTTCCCAAGCTGATTGGTTGAATGATTTGTCATCCACACCACCAACGTCAGTTACCATTGCAAGTGAGAAGTTGCCTTTGTCTTCTTTGTCACCCTTAGAAGTATCATCTTTAGAACCACATGCACCTAATAAAGTACCAGCAGCTAATACAACTGAAAGTGCTAAGCCAAATTTACGTTTTTTCATTTGGAGTCCCCCCAAAAGTGTTTGATGTTAGCAGGAATGCATACAGTTTTAAACACGTTTTCGAACTACATGGAAGCTGAATTTATCAGCTCTAAAATAGTTTTTAGAATATAACACCACTTGATCGTTATCATCATAGTGGAGCTGTTTTAGTACTAGGAGAGCTGTTTCAGACTCACACCCTAAAATTGGAGATGCTTGGTTATGATAACCAACCGGATCGATAAATGTGATTGCATACGCGACATGAATATCACCTGATTCTTCTATTGCAGAGAAGATTGAAGAATCTTCTCCATTTGAAAAATCAGAAGGCAAATACTTTGACGGTACTTGGTCCACACAATAGACAACGGGCTCTCCGTTTGCAGTACGAACTCTTTCAATTGTTATGATAGTTTCATCTTCTTTGCAATGAAAGCGTTTTACATCATCCTCAGAAGCTGGCACCCCGAATGAACTTAAATAGTTTGTTCCGGGTTCCATTCCAGCATTTTGGATCATCGAGGAAATACTTGATAAATGTTCAATTCCTGATGTAAATACAGGTCTTGGATTCACAAATGTTCCCACTCCATGTCGACGGACAATGATGTTTTCTTCTTCCAACAGTCTAAGTGCCTCACGTAGAGTGGCACGACTGACTCCAAGTTTTTTTGATAATTCGAATTCAGATGGGAGTTTTTCTTTTTCTTTAAAAACACCTTTTTCAATATCTTCTTTCAAACGATCGATTACTTGGAGATACAAATGCCGACTATCTGTTTTAATCGTCATACATACCACCGCCTAGAGAGATCAGACATCTGACGTAAAACATTCCTACTAATTCGTTACTATACCATTATTATTTGGGTAAATAAATAGAATTTCTTTAAAAACTGTGCTAAAACAGTTTTTTTTTTTTATATCTGTAGTTGTTTTGTTATTTTTTTGATAAGGAAAATTTTACCGCCATCATTTTCCGATAAGAACTTGACGTGGTTTGCTTTTTTCAGCAGGTCCCACAACCCCTCTTTCTTCCATCTGATCCATTATCCGAGCAGCTCTAGCATATCCAACTTTTAACTTTCTTTGTAAAAACGAGACTGATGCTGTTTCTTGATCAATTACCAATTGTACTGCCTCTTCATACAAGTCATCTGTATCATCTAAGTTCTTTAAATCATCCTCTTCAGTGGGTATCATCTCTTCTTGATACTGTGCTTTTTGTTGACTAATAACAAAATCAACAACATCCTGTACCTCATTATCTGACAAAAATGCCCCTTGAACTCGAACAGGTTTCGATTGTCCAGCTGGTAAAAACAGCATATCTCCTCTTCCAAGAAGACGTTCTGCTCCCCCCATGTCTAAAATTGTACGAGAATCGATTGAAGAGGATACAGCAAAAGCAATCCGCGAGGGAATATTCGCTTTAATGACACCCGTAATGACATCAACACTCGGTCTTTGTGTCGCGATAATTAAGTGAATACCCGCTGCTCGTGCCATTTGTGCAAGTCTTGTAATAGAATCTTCAACATCGCTCGAGGCGACCATCATCAAGTCAGCTAACTCATCTACAATAACCACGATAAATGGTAACTTTGGATGCTTTTCATCATTTTCAGCATTAAATGCTTCAACATGTCCATTGTAGCCTTCAATATTACGCGTTCCTGTATGCGAAAACAGATCATAACGACGCTCCATTTCAGATACAACTTTTTTCAAAGCTTGCGAAGCTTTACGTGCATCTGTAACAACTGGTGCTAAAAGATGCGGAATACCGTTGTAAACATTTAGCTCCACCATTTTCGGGTCAATCATCATAAGTTTCACTTCATGTGGTTTTGCACGCATTAAAATACTTACAATGATGCCATTAATACATACACTTTTTCCGCTACCTGTTGAACCAGCTACCAATAAATGTGGCATCTTATTTAACTGGGCCAACTTCGCTTCACCCGTAACATCTCTGCCTAGACCAATTAGTAACTTGGCATTTGGTTGATTATTTTCTTTTGCTTCTAACACTTCACGCAAGCTTACAATCGCTACCTCTTTGTTTGGCACTTCGATACCGACAGCAGATTTACCTGGAATAGGTGCTTCAATACGAATATCTTCAGCTGCTAATGCTAATGCTAAATCATCTTGCAATCCAACAATTTTACTTACTTTAACCCCTTTATCTGGTAGAACTTCATACTCCGTAACAGCAGGACCTAAGTGAACTTGTGTAACTGTTGCTTTTACACCAAACGATTGGAAAGTTTGTTCAAGTTTTCGAGCATTCGCTTGTATCAATGTAAATTCGCCACTTTGATCAACATGTGGTGGTGCTTTCAATAGAGACATTGTTGGTAATTGATAATTAACATTTTCAACAACCTCATCACCCGCCATTGGCTGCATCTCTATTTCCACTTCTGGCTCTAGTTCTTGTGGTGTTTCTTCGTTTTCTACTACCCGTTGTGTAAAAGCTGAAATAATTGGTTCCGTATGGGCAGGAAGCTCTACATCTGTGGCTGCTTCAAGATTTTCTTCAATTTGTTGCGTTGCCTCAGCTTTTGCAGATTTACGAGCTCGACGTGACGAAGCTTTAGGCTCTTCTTGTCTTTGCGGAGTCTTTCTTGCTTGCTTCGCTCTTTTCGCTTGTGAGCGACGTTCGTTCCATTTTGTTTGCCATTCAGGCGTCTTTTGCAGTAAGTAAGGAACTAATGCCTTACCAGTCAATAAAATCAACCCTATAAATAACAGTAACCAGCTAGCAATAGATGCGCCTGCAGAGTCAAATAAAATATAGAAGCATGCAAATAATATAGCGCCCATCATGCCACCACCAAGAGACTGACTACGTTCTTGAATACCACCGCTCGTTATGAGTATACGCCATGTCTCTCTTAAAACAGAATTACTTCCAATTCCATTCCCATTCAGTAATTGCTCGAACAGTGCAATATGACTAAACAAAGTCAGACTCCCTAGTATAAAAGCACAACCAAGAATTGTTCGATTCTTCATATTCGGAATTGTTCTACGAACCATTAAAATAAGGGCACTAAGAATAAGCATAAATGATACAGCAATTGACCAATTGCCAAATAAAAACAAAGCAGCTGTTTGTATGAATCGTCCAACTAATCCATATTCAAAGAATGTCATGATGGCAATGCCGATTAAAAGGAGACCAATAATTTCATACATCAAGGGATGCATTGATAGTTTTTGTTCTGGCTTTTTAGGTTTTGTTTCTTTTTTCTTTTTTGTAGCCAATTTCCTGACCCTCCTTTCTCTTTTAAAGGAAAAAAGGATTTCCCACCACAAACTGGCTAGGAAATCCTTTGTATCCGCTACGCATTAATATTCCATAATAATCGGGATGATCATTGGGCGGCGCTTCGTTTTTTGGAATAAATAGGAATTGAGCGTGTCACGGATTTCTTGTTTAATGTTTGTCCATTCATACGTACCTTTATTCACATATTTTTCGACAACATTCTTCACTAGTGCTGCAGACTCTTCCATTAGTTCTTCTGATTCACGAACATAAACGAATCCTCTTGATAAAATTTCCGGACCTGAAGCAATTTTTTTGTGTTGACGGTCAATAGTCACAACAACGATAAAGATACCATCTTGACTTAATAATTTACGATCACGTAAAACGATGTTACCTACATCACCAACACCGATACCATCTATTAAAACATTACCAGCTGTCACTCGACCGCTCATACGCATTTTGCCGTTTTTGTATTCTACGATATCGCCTTTATCTGCGATGAAAATTTGTGCTTTCGATAAACCTGTTTCTTGTGCGAGTTTAGAGTGGGCTATTAACATACGATATTCCCCTTGTATAGGAATAAAGTACTTTGGTTTCATAAGGTTAAGCATTAATTTAAGATCTTCTTGCGAACCATGACCAGATACATGTACCTTTTTATCCGCTGACATTACTTTTGCACCTGCTTTGGCAAGGCTATTCATTGTTTCGGAAATTTGTACTTCCATACTTGGAGAAGGTGTAAACGTAATTAATACAGTATCACTAGGTTTAATGCGAATATCACGATGGTGCTTACGGATGATTTTCTCAAGACCTTCTAAAGGCTCACCTTGATTACCCGTTACAATTGCAACAATTTCATTTTCAGGGTAATCATTGATTTTACTTACTGGAATAATTCTTTCCGGATCAACAGAAAGATAGCCTAAACGCATACCTACTTCAAACACATTTTCTAGGCTACGTCCTACAACAGCGATTTTACGATTTGTTGCTGCCGCTTCGTCAAATACTTGTTGAATACGGATAAAGTTTGATGCATATAGTGCTACAAGGATTCTTCCTTCTGCACGGTGGAATGTTTTTGATAATCTTTCGCGAATAATCGATTCTGAGATTGTATATCCTGGGCGCTCTGCTTCTGTTGAATCAGACATTAAGATGAAGACGCCCTCTTCACCAAGTCCAGCCATTTTAGCGATATCAGGCTTGTATTTACCTTGTGCAGATTGGTCAAATTTAAATTCGCCGGTGTGTACGATTGCACCTTCAGATGTATGGAACGCAACGCCAAGTGAATCAGGAATGCTATGCGTTGTATGGAAAAATGTTACATACGTCGTTTGGAAATTCATACGACTTTTGCTGGTTACTTCAAAGAATTTCACTTGTTGTGGAGCGGGCAATTCTTTTAAATGTTCTTTTGCTAAAGCAATTGTTAATTTTGAACCGTAAACCGGTGCACTAACTTTCTGTAATAGGTATGCAATTGAACCAATTGCATCTTCATGACCATGTGTTAAGAAAATTCCTTTTACTCTTGTTTTGTTTTCTTCTAAATATGAAATGTCTGGAATAACAAAATCGATTCCTAGCATTTCATCCTCTGGGAACATTAGTCCACTATCGACTACAAATAGCTCGTCATCAATTTCAACGACATACATTGCTTTGCCGATTTCACTAACCCCACCTAGAGGTATTACTCGTATTACTTCATTTTTTGTTTTAACCACTTGTTTTCCTCCTAAAAATAATCCCGAACAGCATCCACTTGTTTTTATTATATCGGTAGTAGACCGTTTTCACAAACAAAAAAAGAATGGGTTTTATCACCCATTCCATTTTTTTATTGGAACTGTTTTTGTTTTGCTAGATAATGTTCCCAAACTATATCAAAATGTGCTTTTTCTTGTTCAGTCATCTCCACTATTGGTAGTCTAACTGTTTCAGATGAAATATTTAATTTGCTAAGAGCATATTTAACTGCCGTAGGGTTGGGAGTTGCGAACAAGGCACGGATTAAAGGTAGTAATGCTTGATGTATGAACGCTGCGTCCCCATGACGCCCCTCTTTAAATGCTTGAATCATTTTTTGCATATCTTCACCAACAACATGCGCTGCTACAGAAATAATACCTGATCCACCAACTGCTAAAAGAGGTAAAGTTAAACCATCATCACCCGAGTATACTTTGAATCCTTCAGGTGCACCCGCTAGAATATCAGCCATTTGATCGAGACTCCCACTTGCTTCTTTCACAATTTGGATGTTTGGTATTTTACTTAATTCTAGAATCGTTTCAGGTAATAAATTTACTACTGAACGTCCTGGAATATTGTAAAGCATAACAGGTAATGATGTTTCCTTTGCAATCGTAGCAAAGTGAGCATACATTCCACGTTGACTAGGCTTATTATAATATGGAGTTACTAGCATAATACCATCAACACCTGCCGCCTCTGCATCCTTCGTAACTTGAATCGACTCTGCCGTATTATTACTTCCTGTACCAGCAATTACTGGCACACGTTTACGTACAGTTTCAACAACGAATTGAATAAGATGCATTTTCTCTTCATGTGTTAATGTTGGTGATTCCCCCGTTGTACCACAAACAACAATTGAATCAGTCCCTGTTGCAATTAAATGCTCTACTACTTTAGCCACCATTTCATAATGGATAGAGCCATCTTGGTGAAATGGAGTAATCAACGCTGTTGCTACATTCCCTATATTCATCAGTGAAGCCCCCTTAGATTATACCTTCGTCAATCATAGCTTCTGCGATTTGGATAGAATTAAGTGCTGCACCTTTTAATAGGTTGTCAGCAACAATCCATAAATGGAAGCCATTATCTTTCGCTAAATCTTTGCGAATACGGCCTACAAATACTTCATCTTCACCTTCTGCATAGATCGGCATTGGATAACCTTGCGTTGTAATATCGTCAACTAGCACAATACCAGAAGCATTTCCAAGCACTTTTTTTACATCTTCTACTGTTACATTTTCTTTTTCTATTTCAATATATACAGATTCAGAGTGTCCAGATACAACTGGTACACGTACACAAGTTGCTGCCACTGGAAGCTCTGGCATATGCATAATTTTCTTAGTTTCATTAATCATTTTCATCTCTTCGTAAGTGAAGCCATTTTCAGTAAAGACATCGATTTGTGGAATAACGTTTCTAGCGATTGGGTAATGCTTTTTATCACCTTTTACTGGTAATACATTCGCTTCTACTTCCTTACCTTTTTCCCACTCACCACTTTGTGTTTTAAGTTCCTCGATGGCATTTATACCTGAACCAGACACTGCTTGATATGTAGATACGATTACATTGGATAAACCAAATGCTTTTTTAATTGGTTCTAATGCTGCGACCATTTGAATTGTTGAACAGTTAGGGTTAGCAATGATTCCTTTGTGTTTTGCAAGATCACCTGGATTTACTTCAGGTACAACAAGCGGTACTTCTGGATCCATTCGAAAAGCACTTGTGTTATCAATTGCCACAGCACCACGTTTTGCAGCTTCTGGTGCTAACACTTTTGATACAGCACCACCAGCACTGAATAGGGCAATATCGACACCTTCAAATGCTTCTGGCGTTGCTTCCTCAATCGTGTATGACTGACCGTTAAATGTTATATCTTTTCCAACTGATTTTTTGGAAGCTAGTAATTTAATCTTACCAATGGGAAACTTACGCTTAGCAAGCTGCTCCATCATTTTCGTTCCTACTGCTCCTGTAGCTCCTACGACAGCTACTGTATATTGCTTAGTCACCATACATCTCTCCTCAACTCAACATTGATATTGGCGCTATTGTATCATAATTTTTCATAATTGTGTATAAAAATTAAATTATTTAGTATATTGAATCAATAATGGTTGGAATTGCTTCTTTTCTAATGCATTTATAATTGTTTGATTTATTTGAGTGAAATCTGAAATTAGTGAATTTGGCTTTTTATATGGATCATCTTGACCAAATGGGATAAAGAAGATGTTCTTTGTATTTAGAAGTTTCATGAGATTTAAACCATTTAACCCTAATGCATCATTCGTAGAAACACCGATGACTACTGGGCTACCGTTACGTAGTGTCGCCTTTGCAGCCATTAGAACTGGTGATTCTGTTGCGGCATTAGCAAATTTACTGAGTGAGTTTCCCGTCATCGGAGCAATCACCATGCAGTCTAACGGATTTCTCGGCCCAAGTGGCTCCGCCTCCGTGATTGTCTTAATAACTTCATGCCCTGCTTCTTCCTCGATTTTTGCAATCCATTCTTCCCCTGTACCGAATCTAGTTGCCGCATGTAATACTGAATTCGTAATAATTGGCACTACAATAGCGCCTTCTTCTCTAAGAAGTTTAATTTTCGGTACAACTTCTTCATACGTACAATGTGATGCAGTTATGCCAAAACCGATGCGCTTTCCATCAAGCATGATGTTCCTCCTTATATTTTTCATTATGCAGTTCAATCGTTTGAATTAATAAATCAGCTGCATCTTGGGGGAAATATTTCCCGGGTAATGCTGGTAATTGTATATAGTCAAAATCAGGTTGTTCATCAAATGCAAGACATCCTGGAGCAGATGCTAAGTCAAACAATGTAGTAGCCGATTGTAACATTTCACTGAAGGCCGATGTTAGCCATTTTACGGGGATAGTGTTAATGATGTAGTCTAGTTTACCTTCAAAAGCAGCCGGCTCTAAAACAGAAGCTTTATAGCCGAAAGCTTCTGCCTCATATATTTGAGTTGCTGAACGTGCCATAACATGGATTGTAGCACCTAGATCTCTACATAATGCAGCCGTCATCTTCGCGACTCTTCCAAAGCCTGTAATAATGAGATGTTGCCCATCCATCGATCGTTGTTCATGATCGTAAAATGATCTGAGCATCCCTTCTGCAGTGAGTTTCGCATTTTGCCAAATAAATTGTTCATCTTCTAGGTAGTAAACCGTTTGTTCAGTAGACAACTGTTGCTTAAAGTCTGGAGTTGTTCTTCCGACAAACAACATTGCATTTTCTGCTGTATTTAGAAAGCTATTCATATCTGCAGTCCATTTTGGCGGATGAATAGGTAAAACAATGCGATTTGGTTGAAACTTTTTGCTCAATGTTAAGAGCTCTTCATTCCATTCATCTGTATATTTGTATAAAACAGTTCGATGAGGTTTTGAAAGCTGCACCGCTAGTTTTTTAAAACGTGCGTCCGTTCCTATGAGTAGCCATCTTTCCTCTGTCATTCTGTTAACCCCGAATTCATTGGCTTTACATTATTAAAAAGAATTCGATCTTCTCCAATGAGAACAATTTCATCCCACGGGATATATTCATGCATTTTTGGTGATTTTGCTTTAAATGGAATTCGATGCCCTTTATGAATCATTTCAAAACCATAAATTTGACCTGTTTTCGGGTCAAGTAAACATTCGGTCTCAGCTAAAATACCGAAACGTATTCCATCATTCATTTGAATTAATTCTTTTTCAGCTAACTCTGATAAGAGCATGCTTCCCCTCCTTTTCGCATGTATATTATGTATATGCTTTTGCCTTGTTTTTAGTGATTTTTTGCTTCAAGAGAATTATACACAAAAGAAAAAGCTAAGGGCATTAGTTGCTTCCCTTAGCTGGTGTAATGATGGAACTTGCAAATGGTTGTTTTAAATGGTCTTTGATAATTTGATTTACTGATTGCACAGTTACCTCTTGTAATTCTGCTAGTGCTTTTTCAATAGTACGATCATAACCAAAAACAAGTTCGTTTTTAGCATTTCTACTCATAGAATCATAAGCTGTTTCAAGCCCAAGAAGCAAATTACTTTCAAGCTGTTCTTTTGCAAATAGTAATTCTTTTTCAGTTATACCTTCTCTACAAATCGTATCGACAGAGTGATTAATTGTTTGCTGTAATAAAGGTAGTTGATGTGGCGAAGTACCTGCATAAATCACAAATGCACCGGCATCTTGATAAGCAGAATAATAGGAGTATACAGAATAAGCAAGCGCCTTTTCCTCTCTTACTTCCTGAAATAAACGTGAAGACATAGAATCTCCGAGTATACTATTCAATACAACTAAGCTTAATAGATTAGGAGAACGCATACTTAATCCTGGATAACCTAATGCGATATGAGACTGTTCTACATGAGTCTTTTTTTCTATTTTAGCTGGAACAAAAGTTGGTAAAGTGAAAATTGTAGGTTCTTGAGTTGTCGCTGTTGGGAAATGATTAAATAATCTTTCAATTGTTTGAATAAGCGTTGGTGATAAATGCCCTGCAATTGAAACGACTATTTGCTCAGGACGATAGTGCTTGTGCATATATGATAGAACATTTTCACGATTAAATGTTTGTAGTGTTTCTGCTGTCCCTAGTATTGGTGAACCTAATGGATTATTAGGGAACATCGCTTGCCATAGCCTTTCATCTACATCATCATCTGGTGCATCTTCAGTCATTGCAATTTCTTCTAAAATCACTTGTCTTTCCTTATCAATATCTTCAGGAGCGAATTTAGAATGAAAGAACATATCTGCTAGTATCTCAATCGCCTTTTCAGCATGATGATCAAGAACTACTGCATAATAGCATGTATTTTCCTTTGACGTGAAGGCATTAAGCTGCCCGCCTATACGATCAAATGCCTCAGCAATATCCTTAGCAGATCGTGTATTAGTCCCTTTAAAAAGCATATGTTCTATGAAATGTGTCATTCCATTTTCATGTGGTTGTTCGCATCGAGAACCGACATTTACCCAAATACCCATTGCTACTGAACGTACATGCGGAATATCTTCTGCAACGATACGTACTCCATTAGCACATATATGTTTTGTTACCAAATAATTTCCTCCTTAAAATACATACAAAAGAGGTCGCCGTTTTGTTGGAAACGGACGACCTCAATAATTTTAACGTTTACGATGTTTAGACACTCAGGTTGTGAGCGTGGAGTATTGAATTGGAATACCCAGCTTCGGGCGTCCTCAGATTACTTTTGCTCAGCGCGTTCTTTTTCTTCTTTTAATACTACTTTACGAGAAAGGTTTACGCGACCTTGATTGTCGATTTCAATAACTTTAACAAGTAGCTCATCTTCTAATTTTAGAACATCTTCTACCGCTTTAGTGCGCTCTTCTTGAATTTCAGAAATGTGTAGTAAACCGTCTTTACCTGGGAATATTTGAACAAATGCACCGAATTTTTCGATACGTTTTACTTTACCCATGTAATATTCGCCTACAACTGCTTCACGTACAATATTTTCAATGATTTCTTTTGCACGTGCGTTCATTGCTTCATCTACTGAAGAGATGTATATTGTACCGTCTTGTTCAGTATCAATTTTCACGCCAGTTTCTTCGATGATTTTATTAATTTGTTTACCACCAGGTCCGATTACGTCGCGAATTTTATCTGGGTTAATTTTAACCATGATAATTTTCGGAGCATATTTAGAAAGGTGTTCACGTCTTTCTGGCATAGTTGCAAGCATAGACTCTAGTATATGCATACGACCAATTTTAGCTTGAGTTAATGCTTCTTCTAAAATCTGGTTTGATAAACCATCAATTTTAATATCCATTTGAAGTGCAGTAACACCTTTTGCAGTACCTGCTACTTTGAAGTCCATGTCACCAAGGTGATCTTCCATTCCTTGGATATCAGTTAGAATTGAATAATGCTCATCTTTTTTAATAAGCCCCATCGCAATACCTGCAACTGGTGCTTTAAGAGGAACACCGGCGTCCATCATTGCAAGAGTTGAAGCACAAATACTTGCTTGTGATGTAGAACCGTTAGATTCTAATACTTCTGATACGCAACGGATTGTGTATGGGAAGTCTTTTTCATTTGGAATAACTGCTTCTATAGCACGTTCTCCTAATGCACCATGTCCGATTTCACGACGGCCTGGTCCACGAATAGGTCCAGTTTCCCCAACTGAGAATTGTGGGAAATTATAATGATGCATGAAGCGCTTAGACTCTTCAACACCTAATCCGTCGATAATTTGAACATCGCCTAGTGCACCTAGAGTACAAACTGAAAGTGCTTGAGTTTGTCCACGTGTAAACAAACCAGATCCATGTGCTCTTGGAAGTAAACTTACTTCCGAAGACAGTGGACGAATTTCATCTAATTTACGACCATCAGGACGAATTTTATCTTCTGTGATTAAACGGCGAACTTCTTCTTTCACCATTTTATCTAGAATTTCGCTAACCTGTTTTAGAGTTGCATCTTCTGCTTCAGCTTCTTCGTATTTAGCAATAACTTCAGCTTTTACAGCATTAATTGCTTCTTCACGAGCATGCTTTTCATAAGTTTGGATAGCCGCAACCATCTTAGTTCCGAATTCTGCATTGATTTCAGCATATAATTCTTCATTTATTCCGTGTAATATTACTTCCATTTTTTCTTTGCCGACTTCAGCAGCAATTGTTTCTTGGAAAGCAATTATTTTTTTGATTTCTTCGTGACCGAACATAATGGCTTCTAACATTTTTTCTTCAGGAACTTCTAATGCACCTGCTTCAACCATGTTAATTGCATCTTTTGTTCCAGCGACTGTTAAGTCAATTGTTGATTTTCCCCATTGTGCTACTGTTGGGTTTACGATAAATTCATCTTCAACAAGCCCAACTTGGACACCTGCGATTGGTCCGTCAAATGGAATATCAGAAACCATTAGTGCAAGTGATGATCCGAGCATAGCTGCCATTTCTGAAGGGCAATCTTGATCTGCAGACATAACCATAGAGATTACTTGTACTTCATTACGGAAGCCATCTGGGAATAATGGACGGATTGGACGGTCGATTAAGCGAGATGTTAATACCGCTTTTTCTGAAGGACGTCCTTCACGTTTGATAAACCCACCAGGGATCTTACCAACTGCATATAATTTTTCTTCATAGTTAACTGTTAATGGGAAGAAGTCTAATGGTTTTGGGTGTTTTGAAGCAGTTGCATTTGATAGTACAACTGTTTCTCCATAACGTACTAATACCGATCCATTAGCTTGCTTTGCGAGCTGACCTACTTCGATTTGTAAAGGTCTTCCGGCCCATTCATAGGTATAAACCTTTTTTTCGTTCATTTATTTGAACTCCTCTCTCAAAGAAAACATCTATTCATGTATTTATGTAGTACTATTAGTTTATCAAAAAAGGGAGGCTTATGCGAAACATTTCAATTCTTTATATTCAAATTGTTGTAGGAGGTTAGTTTATTGAAGCATAAAGAAAAAGCGGGACAAGCCCGCTTTCACAAAATTGCATGTTATCGACGTAAGCCGAGTTTAGTAATGATTTCACGGTAGCGTGGTACGTCATTTTCACGTAAATATTTTAATAAGTTACGACGACGTCCAACCATTTTGAATAAACCGCGACGAGAATGGTGGTCTTTTTTATGAGTACGTAAGTGCTCATTTAAGTTGTTAATCTCTTCCGTAAGGATAGCGATTTGAACTTCTGGTGAACCAGTATCACTTTCGTGTACACGGAATTCAGAAATGATTTCGTTTTTGCGTTCTTGTGTTAGTGCCATCCTATTCACCTCCTAAATTGAAATATCCCCAAATGCTGAGCAAACGTTGGTGATTCGAAAGCCAAGCAATGGTTCCGTGGTTGCAAATGAAGGAATTCATATAGAGCAACTCACTTATGAAATAGTAACATAAGCGCCTAATAGAATCAACTATTATCTAACGTTCACGTAAATATTTCATTGCATTTGCCTTATCTACTTCGATTTGTACTTTCAGCGCATCGATACCATCAAATTTTTGTTCTGATCTTAAATGCTTATACCAATCTATTTGCACTTCTTCAGCATAAATATTTTTGTTGAAGTCCATAATATGTACTTCTATTGTTAAGCTTTTTTCATCCGGGTTTTTGAATGTTGGTTTATAGCCTATATTACAAACACCATCAAACCATTCATTTTGAATTTGCATTCTTACAGCATAAACACCATTCGCCGGAATGAATGTTCCTTCATGAGCTTGAATATTCGCGGTTGGAAAACCAATCTGACGTCCACGTTTATCCCCATGTACTACAATTCCCGGAATTTGGAATGGTCTTCCTAGAAGACTATGAACCTCTTCCATGTCACCCGCTTGTAACAACTTACGAATTCGAGTAGAGCTGATTTTTTCGTTTTTTTGAACTTGCTTGTCAGTTACAGTAACATCAAAGTCTCCGTTGCTGAGTGACTTCATATCTTCCATCGTACCTTTACCAAATGCTCCAAATGTAAAGTCAAAGCCGGCTGTCACATGTTTTACATTTAAATTACGAATAAATACATCTACAAAGTCACTAGGGCTTAGTTGAGCGAAATCCGAGGTGAATCGTACAACGAATACCGTATTGATCCCCATTCTTTCAAGGATATCTAACTTTTGCTTTATAGGTGTAATATAAAATACTTGTTCTTTTCTTTGGCCTAATACAATCGAAGGATGTGGATCAAACGTCATCACAGCTGTTTTCAAATTTTTCTGCTGCCCTTGCTTTTTCGCATGCTCAATCACCGCTTGATGCCCTCGATGAACTCCATCAAAAAAGCCGATTGCAAGAGAATAGGGTCCCTCAATATCTGGATGACTAATTTGGTGGGGATACATTAATTGAATCACTTTCATCATAAAGACTGCCTCCTAATCAACAGCTGGGAACATTTTTTCTGGCTTCATAAGCCCATCTTTTGTTGGATGCTTAATATAAATAGCAACCGCTTTCCCACTTTCTACAAATACTATTTTATCATGTTCTTCTAGTGAAGGGTGCATAGGAAGTACTTGTCCATTTGCAATTTGCTTATGGTTATCTTCAGTAATTTGAAAAGTTGGATATCCTGTTAATGCTTGCTCAATTGGCATTATTACTTTATCTAATTCTCCTGCCTCAGCAATTTCACGTAATTGAGAAATTGTAACACAATCTTCCTTCTTGAAATTGCCCGAAGATGTGCGAACTAGCGAAGCCATATGCGCAGGATATCCTAATTTCTCACCTATTTGTACAGCTAGAGTACGAATATATGTCCCCTTACTACATGCGATGCGAACTGGGAAAGTGATTGTAGTACCTTCGTAAACCAATTCCTCGTCAAGTAACTCTAATGCATAGATTATTACATTACGAGACGGACGTTCTATAATCTGTCCCTGACGCGCATACTCATATAATTTCCGACCATTTACTTTCACAGCAGAATACATTGGAGGTGTTTGAGAAATTTCTCCAGTAAGGTTAGCTAGTACCTGTAGCAACTGTTCGCGAGTTATCATTTTGATACTACTATCTTCTGCTACTATTTCCCCTTCAGCATCTTCAGTTGCTGTAGAAGCACCAATGGAAATAATAGCTTCATATGTTTTACCTGCGTTAGTCAAATATTCTGCTAGACGTGTTGCATTACCTATACAAATAGGCAAAACACCTTCTACACCCGGGTCTAGTGTTCCTGTATGTCCTACTTTTTTTGTTTGTAGTATTTTACGTAATTTAAATACGCAATCGTGAGAAGTCATTCCCCGTTCTTTCCATAGAGGAAGAATGCCATGTTGCATTCACGCCAACTCCTTTTTAATATAAATAATTTTATTTTAAGGACAGAAAAAGCCTGCAAATAATTAGGTTTGCAGGCTTGTTTCAATTATTGATCTTTTGATTCATGTAGTTGACGTAAAAGCGTGTCAATTTTATTACCATATTCAGCCGATGAGTCAAACTCAAAGGATAATTCTGGTGTAATTCTTAAACGAATACGTTGACCAATTTCAGAACGAATAAAGCCTTTTGCTTTTTCAAGTCCTTTTAATGTGGCTTGACGCTCTCTCTCAGTACCTAAGCAAGTAATATAAATTGTTGCTTGTTGTAAGTCGCCTGTTACTTCCACATCTGTTACAGTAACAAATCCGACACGAGGGTCTTTTAGTTTACGAACGATAATATCGCCGAGTTCCTTTTTCATTTGTTCTGCAACACGGTTCGCGCGCATACTCATAATCGTTTCACCTCAATTTTTATAAGTACTCTCTTTGTATGTTTAGACGTTCCCATTCAGGATTTGATTCCAGAAGTTGAAGAGCACGAGTGAGCTCACGATCTGCTGCATCCTTGGAAGAGGCTACAGTAACAATCGCGAGCAATGCTCTTTGCCAAACATCTTGATGGTCGATTTCTGCAATGGAAACATTGTAGCGTTGTTTTGTACGCGTAATCATACTTTGCAAGACAGCACGTTTTTCTTTTAATGAATGGGCCGCAGGGATGAAGAATTCACACTCTGCGTAGACAATCATTTACGGATGATTTCTTCCATAATGAATGCTTCAATTACATCTTCTGTTTTAATGTCATTGAAGTTTTTCACTGTAAAGCCACATTCATAACCTTTAGCTACTTCTTTTGCATCGTCTTTGAAACGTTTTAAAGAGTCTAATTCGCCTTCGAAAATAACGATACCTTCACGAATAACACGGACGCCACTATCGCGAGTAATTTTACCTTCAAGTACATATCCACCAGCAATTGTGCCGACTTTAGATACTTTGAATGTTTCACGAACTTCTGCTGAACCGATTACTTTTTCACGGAATTCAGGATCTAGTAAACCTTTCATTGCCGCTTCGATTTCTTCAATTACTTTATAAATAACACGGTGTAGACGAATATCTACGCCTTCAGCTTCTGCTGCACGTTTGGCATTAGTATCTGGACGTACGTTGAAACCGATGACAATCGCATTTGATGCGGCTGCTAATGAAATATCGGATTCTGTAATTGCACCAGCACCCGTATGGATGATACGTACGTTTACACCTTCTACATCGATTTTCATTAACGAAGCTGCCATTGCTTCTACTGTACCTTGAACATCAGCTTTAACGATTAAGTTTAATTCTTTCATATCGCCTTGGCTCATTTGTTCAAATAAATTATCAAGAGTTACTCGTTGTTTTTCAGAGCGTTGTGCTTGAATAGCAGTCATTGCACGTGCTTCCCCTACTTGACGAGCTGTTTTTTCATCTTCGAATACTACAAATCGATCCCCAGCTTGAGGAACTTCACTTAATCCAGTAATTTCAACTGGTGTAGAAGGACCTGCAGTTTTTACGCGACGGCCAATATCATTAACCATTGCACGGACACGACCGTAAGCGTGACCAACTACGATTGGATCACCTATGTTAAGTGTACCATTTTGTACTAATAAGGTAGCGACAGAACCACGACCTTTATCAAGTTGAGCTTCGATTACAGTACCGATAGCTTTACGTTTAGGATCCGCTGTTAATTCGCCTACTTCTGAAACTAATAATACCATTTCAAGTAATGAATCAATACCATCACCTTTTAATGCTGAGATTGGTACGAAAATTGTTTCGCCGCCCCAAGCTTCTGGCACTAGACCATGCTCAGTTAACTCTTGCATTACACGATCAGGGTTAGCAGTTGGTTTATCCATTTTGTTTACAGCAACAATAATTGGAACTTCTGCAGCTTTTGCATGGTTGATTGCTTCAACTGTTTGAGGCATTACACCATCATCAGCAGCAACTACTAAAATTGTTAAGTCAGTAATTCTAGCACCACGCGCACGCATTGTTGTGAACGCTGCGTGTCCAGGTGTATCAAGGAATGTAATTTTTTTGTCGTTTACGACTACTTGGTAAGCACCAATATGTTGTGTAATACCGCCAGCTTCTCCAGCAGTTACTTTTGTATTACGAATTGAATCTAGTAAAGTTGTTTTACCATGGTCAACGTGACCCATAATCGTTACAACTGGTGGACGTTCTTTAGTATTAGCTGTATTTACTTCTTCTTGGTCGCCCTCGAAATAAGTTTCTAGGTCTGTTACGTCGATACGAATTTCTTCTTCAACTTCCACACCATAATCAGCACAGATTAGTTCGATAGCATCTTGTTCAAGCTCTTGGTTAATTGTAGCCATAACGCCAAGCATGAATAATTTTTTGATGATTTCAGATGGTTCACGACCTAATTTTTTCGCTAATTCGCCTACAGATAATGATTCGAAGAAAGTGATTTTTTCTGGTAATTCTTTTTTCACTGCAGGTACAACTGGTTGTGGTCTGTGTTTACGACGTTGCCCACCGTTAATACCTGGTTTTTTTCTTTGGTTAAAGTTACGGTTTCCACCTTGTTGGTTGGATTGACCACCAGGGCCGCGGTTTGCACCACGATTTTGGCTTGAATTTGCATTAGAGCCAGTTCTAGTGTTCGAATTCGTACTTGGTTTATTGTTTGAACTTGTATTTGGTCTTGAGTTTGTGTTCGTATTTGAATTCGGTCTTGAACTAGTGTTTGTGTTTGGTCTTGAACTAGTATTTGTGTTTGGTCTTGAACTAGTGTTTGTGTTTGGTCTTGAACTAGTGTTTGTGTTTGGTCTTGAATTTGAATTAGAACGATTGTTTGAATTTGAGTTTGAGTTATTTTTTGAAGTTGAATTGTTATTCATAGTACTTCCTTGGTTAGTATTTTGTTTTGGTTGAGCAGCGCTAGTTTGTTGTGCTTTTTCGTCTTTTCTAGCGTTCGGACGATTCCCTTGTTGTCCTCTGTTTTGGTGCTCAGTTTTTTTTGGTCCTTGTGATGATTGTGCGTTAATTTTCATTTTAAATACACCATCTAGTTTGCTAACTGCATCTTTTTCTAACGTAGACATATGGTTTGTGACGTTTATTTGTAGCTTTGAAAGCTGATCAATAACTTCTTTACTTGACTTATTTACTTGTTTCGCATATTCATGGACGCGTAATTTTGTCATGTATTCACCCCCGGTTAGATTTCGTTGAGAAGCTCGGACAGTTTTTTTGCAAAACCGTCATCCACGATGGCTAATGAGACCCTTGCGTCTTTCCCCG
Source organism: Viridibacillus sp. NPDC096237 (assembly GCF_050278625.1). Classification (NCBI taxonomy): domain Bacteria; kingdom Bacillati; phylum Bacillota; class Bacilli; order Caryophanales; family Caryophanaceae; genus Viridibacillus; species Viridibacillus sp. NPDC096237. Next base: position 325,337 of record NZ_JBNNTI010000001.1, read on the forward strand.
TGGCATGTCCGAGATTATATCTAGTCCCGAACTCCTGCAACTCAACGTTGAAAGAATGACATTTATCTTGCATTTTTTTGCGCGTATTGGCAGATGCATCCGTTGCTAATACAACAAGCTTTGCACCATTATTGCGCACTTCCTTAATAACTTGTTCTTCGCCAGAAACGATTTTACGAGCTCTTGCAGCCAATCCAAGTAAATTTAAAATAGATTGCTCCGGCGTCATGTTAACGTCTCCTTGCGAATGACTTTTAAAAGGTCTTCATATACTTGTTCTGGAATTTCCACTTCTAACTGATGTTTCAGGACATTTTTCTTTTTCGCTTCCGCAACGGCTGCTTCAGATTTTGAAACATATGCACCGCGACCTGATTTCTTGCCAGTAATATCAACGGAAACTTCGCCTTCTTTAGAACGAACAACCCGAATCATTTCTTTTTTAGGAAACATTTCACCCGTTGCTACACATTTTCTTAAAGGAATTTTTCTGTTTATCGACATAAGAACACACCTTCCCTATAGCGTAAGAACTTTTGGCCATATTAGTTCAATAGAAGATTTCACATACAACCAATTGCTTTTACTCATTCTTCGTCGTCTTTATATAAATCAACCTCAACATCAAAATCTACTTCTTCATCGTCTTGAGCTTCTTCATAGACAACAGTTGAAGTTTGACTTGGGTAGATTCCTAACTCTCTAGCATCTGTTTCACTCTTAATATCAATCTTCCAGCCAGTCAATTTCGCAGCCAGTCGAGCATTTTGACCACGTTTACCAATAGCTAAAGATAATTGATAATCAGGAACTACTACTGTAGTTGACTTTTCTTCTTCGTCAACTTGCACATCGAGAACTTTTGAAGGACTTAGTGCATTAGCAACGAATACGACAGGATCTTCTGACCATTCAACGATGTCGATTTTCTCACCATTTAATTCGTTAACAATTGTTTGTACGCGTGCACCTTTTGTACCTACGCATGAACCTACTGGATCCACTTCTTCATTATGTGCAAAGACAGAGATTTTAGAGCGATCGCCAGCTTCACGAGCTATTGATTTAATTTCTACTGTACCTTGGAAAATTTCAGGAACTTCTAATTCAAATAATCGACGAAGTAAACCTGGGTGAGTACGTGATACGTATACTTGTGGTCCACGTGAAGTACGTTCTACTTTCGTGATATACACTTTGATACGATCGTGAGGTGCATAAGATTCACCTTGAATCTGTTCATTCTGAGGTAATACCGCTTCGACTTTACCTAAACCAACATAAATATTACGAGGGTCTAAACGCTCTACAACGCCATTTACGATATCATCTTCACGATCCACATATTCTTCATAGACAATGCCACGTTCTGCTTCACGGAATCGTTGAGTAACGATTTGCTTCGCTGTAGTTGCAGCGATACGTCCGAAATTACGTGGTGTTTCTTCCTGTTCCACGATATCACCGATTTCATACGCAGGGTTGATAACTTGCGCATCTTCTACAGAGATTTGTAAGCGATCGTCTTCTACTACCTCTACTACATCTTTTCTTGAATACAAGTGCATTGTACCGCGGTCAAGGTTTAAATCAACACGCACGTTTTGCGCTTGGTTGTAATTCTTTTTATATGCATTAATAAGTGCCGCCTCGATTGCTTCAATAATGATATCACGAGAGATACCTTTTGCTTCAAGTGCATTTAACGCACCAACCAATTCTTTACTCATTGTCTATTTCACTCCTACTATTAACTTTCTGCGGAAAAATCGATTGCTAAACGAGCTAATGCTATTTTATCTTTATCGATAACGACCTTAATTTTTCTTGTTTTAATCTTAACGTCAAGTTCAACACCTGCGTCTGTATAAGATCTTAAATAACCTTCAAATACTTTCATACCGTTAATGGCTTCATATGATCTAATATGCACGAATTGACCGATAGCTTTTTCAAAATCAGCTTCTTTTTTTAACGGTCTTTCTGCTCCTGGCGATGACACTTCAAGGAAATAATTTTGTTCAATTGGGTCAGATTCATCCAATTTTAAACTTAATAATTCACTTACTTGAGCACATTGTTCAATGTCAATGCTTCCTTCAGGAGTATCAATGTAAACGCGCAAAAACCAATCGCGACCCTCTTTAACGAATTCAACTTCGACTAATTCAAGGTTTAACCCTTCTACTATAGGCGTTGCAAGTTGTTCCACTGCTGAGATAACTTTGCTCATACAATCCTCCTGACTCACTTCATGTTGTCATAACAACAGAAAAGAGCGGGAAATCCCACTCTTTTGCTGGTGTTCTATCAACAAATTAATTAAATAAATGATAGCACATTATAGCCTAAAATGCAAATAAACCCTAGAACAGAGAGAGTTGGTTAGCATCTGGCATACCTTCTAAACAACCTAGTTTATCCATATATTCAACTAATGTTTTCGATACACGTCCACGTAATTGTAAATCTTCTTTTGATAAGAACTCGCCATCTTCCCGAGCTTTTACAATGGCAAATGCAACGTTGTTACCAAGACCTGGAATTGCATTAAAAGGAGGGATTAAACTATCACCATCGATAACAAATTCCGTTGCATTTGAACGATACAAATCAACCTTTTGGAAATGATAACCGCGTTCGCACATTTCTAAAGAAAGTTCAAGGACAGTTAGCAAGCTCTTTTCTTTCGTAGAAGCTTCTAACCCTTTTGCATCAATTTCATCAATTTTTGACTTAATCATCTGCGAACCATTCACCATAGCGATAAGATCGAAATCTGAAGCACGGACACTAAAGTATGCACAATAATAAAGAATTGGTAAATGTACTTTAAAGTATGCAATACGCACTGCCATTAATACATACGCAGCAGCATGAGCTTTTGGGAACATGTATTTGATTTTCTTACATGAGTCAATGTACCATCCAGGTACTTTATTTGCTTTCATCTCTGCTTCAAATTCTTCTGATAAGCCTTTCCCTTTACGCACTGACTCCATAATTTTAAAGGCTAATGATGGCTCTAATCCTTGATAGATTAAATACACCATAATATCATCTCGACAACCGATTACTTCTGATAACACACAAGTACCATTTTGGATTAACTCACTAGCATTTCCTAACCAAACATCGGTACCATGAGATAATCCAGAAATTTGGACAAGTTCTGAGAATGTAGACGGTTTTGTTTCTTCTAACATTTGACGAACAAATCGTGTACCAAACTCAGGAATACCTAAAGTACCTGTTTTACAATTAATTTGCTCTGCTGTTACCCCAAGTGACTCTGGACCATTGAAAATTTGCATAACCTCTGTGTCATCAGTAGGGATTGTTTTAGGATCAATCCCTGATAAATCTTGTAACATACGAATAACTGTCGGATCATCATGCCCAAGTATATCCAGTTTTAGGACGTTATCATGGATTGAGTGGAAGTCGAAATGAGTTGTTTTCCATTCAGAATCTTGTGCATCTGCTGGGAACTGAATAGGCGAGAAATCGTAAATATCCATATAATCAGGCACTACGATAATACCGCCAGGGTGTTGCCCTGTTGTTCGTTTAACTCCCGTACACCCTTGTACAAGTCGATCAACTTCTGCACCACGATAATTTAAGTTATGGTCACTTGCATATCCTTTTACATAGCCATAAGCAGTTTTCTCTGCGACAGTACCAATTGTTCCTGCACGATACACATATTCTTCACCAAATAATACTTTCGTATAGTTGTGGGCTTGTGGTTGATATTCACCACTAAAGTTAAGGTCGATATCGGGAACTTTATCTCCTTTAAATCCAAGGAAGGTTTCGAAAGGAATATCGTGGCCGTCTTTTTGATAAGGTTTACCACATTCAGAACAATCCTTATTTGGTAAGTCAAAACCTGAACCAACCGAACCGTCATCAAAAAATTCTGCATGCTGACAATTAGGACATACATAGTGTGGTGGTAAAGGGTTTACTTCAGTAATTTCCATCATTGTTGCAACAAGTGATGAACCGACCGACCCCCTTGAACCTACCAGATAACCATCATTTAATGATTTCTTTACAAGCTTATGGGAAATTAAATAAATAACAGCGAATCCGTGGCCAATAATCGATTTTAATTCTTTTTCAAGACGAGCTTCAACAACCTCTGGTAAGTTAGGCCCGTAAATTGAATGTGCCATATCATAACTCATATTACGTACTTCCTCATCAGCACCCTCAATTTTAGGTGTATAAAGATCATCTTTTACTGGTTTCACATCACCGATCATTTTTGCAATTTTCTGAGGGTTTGTTACTACAATCTCTTTTGCAATGTCGTCACCTAAAAAAGCAAATGCATCTAGCATTTCGTTAGTCGTACGGAAATGCACTTTTGGTAACGTATGACGATTCAATGGGTTTGCCCCACCTTGTGAACGTATTAAAATTTGACGGAATATAGCATCATTCTCATTTAAATAGTGGACATTTCCTGTTGCTACAACAGGCTTGTCTAATTTTTTCCCTAACTTAACTACTTTACGGATGATATCTTCTAAATTCCATTCATCACGTACAAGCTCACTATCAATCAAATGTGAATACACAGCTTTTGGATGCACTTCTAAATAATCATAGAATTTTGCAACTTGTTCTGCTTCTTCCATTGATTTTTGCATAACTGTTGTGAAAACTTCCCCTTTATCGCAAGCAGAACCAATAATTAAACCTTCTCGGTACTTCGTTAACATTGATCGTGTAAGACGAGGGACACGGTAAAAAGTTTGCGTATGTGAAAAGCTAATCAGTTTAAAGAGATTCTTCAGACCGATATTATCAGTAGCTAAAATTGTACAGTGTGTAGGACGAGCTCGTTTATATGAATCGCCTCCACCGATGTTTTTGTTAAAATCATCGTGATACTTAATCCCTTTTTCATCTGCTTCTTTTAAGAGATGTAAAAGTAGAAATCCAGTGGCTTCTGTATCATAAATGGCACGGTGATGTTGCGTTAGTTCTATATTGAACTTTTTACATAAAGAATTTAATCTGTGGTTCTTCATTTCAGGATGTAAGAAACGCGCTAACTCTAACGTATCAATAACAGGATGATGCATCTCATCAATACCCGCTTTTTTATAGGCCTCATATAAGAAACCTATATCAAATGATGCATTGTGAGCAACAACAATTCCATCACCAATAAATTCATGGAATTTCTTTATCATATTTACAACTTCTGGTGCATTTCTGACCATATCATCAGTAATACCTGTTAGTTCGATGGTTGTTGCAGAAAGGGGATGATGAGGGTTAGCAAAACTCTCAAAGGTATCAACAACTTCACCATTCACGATTCTAACAGCGGCAAGCTCGATAATTGTATCGTATGCAGCAGATAACCCGGTTGTTTCTACGTCAAAAACAACAAATGTATCTGTTTCAAGTAAGCGGTGCTGTTCATCATATGCAATAGGTACACCATCATCTACTAAATTGGCTTCTAAACCGTATAAAATTTTAATTCCATGCTTCTTACCCGCATTATAAGCATCTGGAAAAGATTGAGCAACAGCATGATCTGTGATTGCAATTGCAGGGTGTCCCCATTTTGCAGCTTGCGCGACTAGCGCTTCAACAGATGTAACAGCATCCATTTGGCTCATCGGCGTATGAAGATGTAGCTCGACACGCTTTTCACCTTCTGGGGAAGTATCTTTACGTAAGATAGGGCTTATCTCCATAATATCTTGTGCCATAACAATTAAATCACGAACAAATGTATCATTTTGAACGGATCCACGTGCCTTTACCCACATTCCCTTTTTAGCCTGCTGCATAAGTGCAGCGTCTTCTTTATCTCTAGAGAACATTTTCACTAAAATAGAATCCGTATAGTCAGTAATTTTCAATGTCAAAAGAGATCGACCACTACGTAACTCTTTCACTTCTGCATCGAAAACAAATCCTTCAATAGTGATACGACGTTCTTCATCTTGAATTTGTTGAATCTCCATCATTGCTTCATCCGGCTTTATTGGAATTCCTAGTTGGAATGGACGGTCTGAAACGTCTACACCACTCGGATTATCCTTGCGTTCTTTTTCACGCTTTTGCATATCCTCAACCGCTTTTTTAGCAAAAGCTTCCTCTTCTAGACGGCGCTGTTCTAAAAAGGCAATTTGAGCTTCTGCTAAAGCTTCAGTTGATTCATTTAGTTGAAAATCAATTGCCATATGCGGGAATCCGTATGTTTCATAAGCGTCTGCAATAATATCTGTATATTTCTTCTTAAGTGTCATCATTTCTAGTTCTTGCTGACATGTGATCATCATTTTCTGACCATTCCACTCCGGCAGCTGTTTCACTAGACCTTCCCGTAATGGTGGTGATAGTTCATCGATGTCTTCGATTACTTTTAACCAATAATCTGTCACTAATTCTTTTATAATTGTTTGTTGCGGAGCTTCAATATCTAATTCAATTTGTGCAATTTGCGAAAATGCTTTTGTTAAGCGTGTTTCAAATTCGCGATATACACGAAATGGTAAGATTGCAGCCAGTTTGAGCGAAAATCGCCAAACGCGTTCTTTTTTGTGTACGGTCATTCTAGCTAATTCTGCAGCTTCAAAATAAGGCATATACACGTCTTCAGTTAAATCAATTTGTTGGAGCAGTAGTTGAAATTTCAACTTTGCATCTTGCTCATTCGTCATATTCCCACCTACCTTCTGTAAAAAAAGAAAAGAAGTACATTAAAGTACTTCCCCTCATGACTCATTCGACATTACTCAGCGTGAAAAAAGTTATTCAAGCGATCGACTAACTCTTCTTTAGCCCATTCGAATGTTTCACCCGATTGTCTAAATTTCACTTCCAAAATACCTTCTGAAGCTTTTTTACCAATTGTAACACGTACTGGTAAACCAATTAAATCTGCGTCTGCGAATTTAACGCCCGCACGTTCTTTACGATCATCATATAACACATCATAACGATATGATTGTAACAATTTGTACGTTTCCTCAGTTAAGTTCTTTTGTGCTTCATCTTTTTCATTCACTGAAATTAAGTGAATATCATACGGCGCAATTTGTTTTGGCCAAACAAAACCATAGCTATCTTGGAATTGTTCTGCAACTGCAGCTAGAGCACGAGATACACCGATACCATAACAACCCATGATAAATGATTGAGCTCGTCCATTCTCATCCAAGAAAGTTGCTTTCATTGAGTCGCTGTATGTTGTACCTAGTTTGAATACATGTCCAACTTCAATACCTTCGGCAAATTTTATTGTCCCCTTACCGTCTGGAGATGGGTCGCCCACTCGGATAAAGCGTAAATCTTCATAACGATCAATTGCAAAGTCACGCCCTGGATTTACATTGATATAGTGGAAGCCATCTTCATTTGCACCACATACCCCGTTACGAATAGATTTAATAGCATTATCCGCAATAACTTTTACATTAATCGGTAGTTTTACAGGTCCTAGAGAACCAACATGACTACCTAATAAATCGAAGATAACTTTGTCATCTGCCAATTCAACAGATTGTGCATCAAGTGCGTTTTTTAATTTAATATCGTTAATTTCATGATCTCCACGAGCTAATACAACAACTAGTTCGTCATCTACATTAAATACTAATGATTTAATACAAGATTCAGGTGATACTTTTAAGAATTCAACAATCTCATCGATTGATTTTTGGTCAGGTGTAGAAACTTTTTCAAGTTCTTTCATATCTTCATTTGAATGACTATACTCTACGTTTACTTCAGCCATTTCAATATTCGCAGCAAAACCTGATTCATCTGAGAAAGCAATTGTATCTTCTCCAATTTCAGATAATACCATAAATTCATGTGTATCTTTACCACCTATTGAACCTGAATCTGCGATAACTGAGCGGAAGTTCAAGCCAAGGCGAGTAAAAATATTCGTATAAGCTTTTACCATATCATTATATGTTTCATCTAAACTTTCACGTGTAGCATGGAATGAATATGCATCTTTCATAACGAATTCACGACCACGTAATAATCCAAAACGAGGGCGCTTTTCATCACGGAATTTATTTTGAATTTGATAAAGTGTTAATGGTAGTTTTTTATAAGATTTTACTTCGTCACGAACTAAAGAAGTAATAACTTCTTCGTGTGTAGCTCCCAATGCAAAATCACGGTTATGACGGTCTTTTAAACGCATTAACTCTGGCCCGTATGCTTCCCAACGTCCAGTTTCTTGCCATAGCTCAGCTTGTTGCAAAGCAGGCATTAACAGTTCGACAGCATCGATTGCTTCCATTTCTTCGCGAACAATTTGTTCTATTTTTTTAAGTACTTTTGTACCTAGTGGTAAATATGAATAGACACCACTTGTATTTTGACGTATAAAACCTGCGCGTAATAATAGCTGATGAGACTTAACGTCAGCATCAGCAGGTATTTCACGTAAGGTTGGAATAAATGTTTTGCTTTGTTTCATAAAAACCACACCTTTTTGCGTTATTTATAATTACTTATTAAAAGAAGAACCTTTGAATATCGTTCCAAGTAACGACAATCATTAAAATCATTAGCAACATTATACCAACGAAGTGAACCATACCTTCTTTTTGACGATCAACCGGTTTACCACGTATAGCTTCAAAACCGAAGAATAATAGTCGTCCACCATCTAAAGCTGGTAATGGTAATAAATTCATGATTCCTAGGTTGATACTTAAAATAGCTGCCCAGTTCATGACATTTGTCCAACCATATTTAGCTACTTCTTCAGTTGCTTTGTATATACCTACAGGTCCAGATAATGCATCCAGTGTAAATTTACCAGTTACAAGCATACCTAATAATTCAAAGATTTTCATTGTCCATGTATAAGTTTGTTCCACACCGTATGAGAATGCTTTAAGTGGATTCTTTTCCATTGGACTTGAATATTGTACACCTATTTGTCCCATTTTTTGTTCATTAACTACAACTTCTTTTGGAGTTAATGTAATTCGAGCTTTTTCTTCCCCGCGTTGTACATCCAAAGTCATTTCTTTTTCCGGGCTATTTTGAATAGCTTCAGATAGTTCTTGCCAAGTATCAATCTCTTTACCATTTATAGCTGTAACGATGTCTCCTTTTGCTATACCAGCAGTTTGAGCTGGACTACCTTTTACTACATCAGCAATAATTGGCTCATTAGTTGGAATACCCTGTACTAATCCAATAACAATGAAGATTACACACGAAAGAATAAAGTTAAATAATGGACCTGCAAAAATTGTGATTGCACGTTTACCTAATGATTTTGAATTGAACTGGCGATCATAAGGGGCAATAATTGTTTCAGTGCCGTTTTCATTAATAACTGCATCGCGTGCTACTACATAACGCACAAGATTTTCGTCTTCGTCATAGCCTTCAATCCACAATTCCTTTTGTAAATCTGCTTTTTCAACTTCCAAGAACAGCATATCTGGTAGTTGCTTATTTTGATTTAAAACGATTTTTTCAATTTCATCTTTGTCATTCAATTGCATACCGATTCTGTAGCCAGGCTGTAACTCGATATTATCCATATCGTCGCCAGCCATACGTACATAACCTCCAAGTGGAAGTAATCGAATCGTATACAGTGTTTCACCTTTTGTAATAAATAAAATTTTAGGACCAAAGCCTATTGCAAATTCTCTAACTAAAATCCCTGTACGTTTGGCAAAAATAAAGTGACCTAGCTCATGAAAGAATACAATTGAGCCGAACACTACTATGAATGCAATAATTGATTGCATGGAATCCCACCTTCTTCAGCTTGAAAAAATATCATTCAATCCTGTAGTTATTTTATCATGCTTTGAACTGATTTTCTCGTTTCTTTGTCTACGTGTAAAATAGTTTCTAAATCAGGTTGTAAAATGTTTACGTGTTTGTCCATAATTCGTTCAATAAGATCTTCAATTTCCAAGTATTTAATCTTCTCTTGCAAAAATGCTCCAACAGCTGCTTCGTTTGCCGCATTCATGGCTGTAAGAATTGTCCCTCCCATTCGACCTGCTTGATATGCGAAATCAAGGCAGCGGAAACGTTTTAAATCTACATTTTCAAAATGTAATTGAGATATCTTCGCCAAATCAAGACGTTCTGCGGTTGAACGTGGTAATCGCTCTGGAAAACTAAGTGCATATTGAATTGGTGTTCGCATATCAGTTGTCCCTAGTTGAGCCATAATACTAGTATCATGATATTCAACCATTGAGTGAATAATACTTTCTCTATGTATTAACACGTCAATATTATCATAATCCACATCATATAACACTGCCGCTTCAATGACTTCAAGCCCTTTATTCATCAATGTTGCTGAATCAATTGTAATTTTAGCTCCCATTGACCAGTTTGGATGATTTAAGGCTTCTTTTAAAGAAACATTCTTCAAATCTTCACGCGTTTGATCTCGGAAACTACCACCTGAAGCAGTTAATATTAAACGAGAGATATCTTTGCGATTCTCGCCGTGCATTGATTGCCATAAAGCCGAATGTTCACTGTCTACTGGTAGAATTGCCACGCCATATTTTTTAGCTTCCGACATTACTATATGACCCGCGGTTACTAATGTTTCCTTATTAGCAATAGCAATATTCTTTCTAGCTCTAATCGCTGCGAGTGTAGGCTCTAAACCAACGCTTCCTAATACGGCATTGACTAACACATCAGCTTCTGGGCAAGTAGCTACGTCTATTAAGCCCTGTGTCCCAAATACAAAATCAGTTTTTGGAAAATCTTTTTGCAAAGCTGTTGCATCTTCCTCAAGCTGTACTGAAACGATTAGAGGTTTAAATTCCGTTACAATTTCACGTGTTTTTTCGATATTTTTTCCTGCTGAGAAGGCTACAAGTTGAAACGAATCTTTATGGTCCTTCACAATATCCAAAGTTTGAATACCAATGGATCCTGTTGCGCCTAGTAAACTAATTGATTTCATCAAAATAATCTCCTTCTTCATCCAACAAAGTGCAAGAAATGCAACAATGGTAATACAAATAATAAGCTATCAAAACGGTCTAAAATACCGCCATGTCCAGGTAATATTTCACCTGAGTCTTTTACATCATAATGACGTTTAATCGCTGATTCTACTAGGTCACCCATTTGACCAAAAATAGAAGCAATAATTGATACCATAATTAATGTGACATACGTTGTTTCAATACCAACAATCAGCTGGAATAGTATTGCAAAGAGAATAGCTGTAACAATCCCACCTACAAACCCTTCAATTGTTTTATTCGGTGAAATTTCTGGCCATAATTTATTTTTTCCAAGCTTGCGCCCTACAAAATAAGCTCCTGAGTCAGTTGTCCACACGATAACTAAGGCATAGATAACATATTCTAACCCTTCTATTCGTGTTTCAATCAAATAGTGGAAACCCATACCTACATAAAGCACGCTTATTATAACAAATCCTACATCATCAAAAGTGAACTTGTTCTTAATTAGGACTGTATAAATTAGCAATAGAATCGCACCTAGAAATAGAAATTCCATTTTCGAATAAGATGTTACTTCTAGAACTTTTGCTTCCCAATCATTTGGCATTAGCAAAATAAACATTGTTAATAATGTTAAAATGCCTTGCACTGAAGACAGCGAAATGCCTTTCATTCGTAAAATTTCATACAGACCAACTGCTGCCATCGCATATACTAATAACGAAAATGGAAGTCCTCCCAAAACAACAAATGGTATAAATAGCGCAGCAGCAATAACGCCTGTGATAATACGCTGTTTCACGTTTTATTCCCCTTTCAATCCTCCGTATCGACGATTACGTTTTTGATAATCGTTCACCGCATCTATAAGTGAATGTTCGTCAAAATCCGGCCAGAGCGTGTCAGTAAACCAAAATTCAGTATATGCTAGCTGCCAAAGCATAAAATTACTTAAACGAATCTCTCCACTTGTACGAATTAATAAATCAGGTTCTGGTAACTCATTAGTCATTAAATGCGTTGAAATACTATCTTCTGTAATATCTTCCACAGCAATTTCACCATTTTGAGCTTTCTGAACTAATTGTTGTACCGCTGATACAATCTCAGATCGACTACCATAATTAAGTGCAAAATTTAATACCATACCTGTATTTTTTTCCGTGTCTTTCATCGCTTTTTTTACAGCATTTTGTGTATGTTCAGGAAGAGAGTTCATTTCTCCAATCATCGCGATTCGAATATTCAGTTCCATGAGTTCGGGTAAAAACGAAGTTAAAAATTCCTCAGGTAAGCGCATCAAAAACTCCACTTCCAATTTCGGTCGCTTCCAATTTTCAGTTGAGAATGCATACAAAGTAAGAGCCTTCACGCCAATCGCATCTGCAGCCCTTGTAATTTTACGAACATTTTTCATACCTTCATGGTGACCAGCTACACGTGGCATTGCACGTTTTTTTGCCCAACGACCATTACCATCCATAATAATAGCAATGTGCTTGGGTACAATTTCTCCAGCCATATCCGAAATTCGTTCCTGTAAATTTCGATTTTGTTTATCTGATTTTCTCCATACGAGTTTATTCAACATTTAGAATCCTCCACTAGCTTACAAATCGGAACGTATACTTCATCTATCATATCAAAAATAAGAATTCTTTTCCTTAATCTTGTTAAAAAAAAGACGTCCCCTTAGTTAGGACGTCTTTTAGAAAACAAGGTTCTTGAAATTAAACTGCCATGATTTCTTTCTCTTTTTCTTTAGCAAGTTCATCAACTTTTACAATGCTTTCGTCTGTTGCCTTTTGGACATCATCAGCATAGCCGCGTAAATCGTCTTCTGTAATATCGCCATTTTTTTCGAGTTTTTTGAAATCCTCATTTGCATCACGACGCACGTTACGGATTGCAACTTTAGCATCTTCAGCAGACTTTTTAACGACTTTTACAAGCTCTTTTCGACGCTCTTCTGTTAAAGCAGGAATTGCTAAACGAATAACATTCCCATCATTAGTTGGTGTAATACCAATATCTGATTTCATTAGTGCTTTTTCGATGTCACCTAGAACGGTTTTGTCATATGGTTGAATGACTAAAAGACGAGCTTCAGGAACAGATACACCTGCTAATTGATTAATTGGTGTTGGTGCACCGTAATATTCAACTGAAATTCGGTCTAATAGTGAAGCGTTCGCACGTCCAGCACGAATTGAAGCTAGTTCGCGAGAATACGCGTTAATAGTTTTTATCATTTTCTCATTAGCTTGAGTCATCACTTCTTTAGGCATTACGAATTCCTCCTAACAACTGTGCCAATAGTTTCACCTTGAACGGCACGTTTAATATTTCCATTCTCCATTATAGAGAATACTATGAGTGGGATATCATTGTCCATACAAAGTGTTGAAGCAGTAGAATCCATTACCTGCAATCCTTGTTGAATAACTTCTAAGTATGTCAGATTATCATATTTTACTGCATCTGCATTTGTTTTTGGATCAGCTGAATAGACGCCATCTACATTATTTTTCGCCATTAAAATTACATCTGCATTAATTTCAGCAGCACGTAATGCAGCTGTTGTATCTGTAGAGAAGTAAGGGTTACCTGTACCCGCCGCAAAAATAACTACGCGTTTTTTCTCTAAATGGCGTACTGCTTTACGACGAATATAAGGTTCCGCTACTTGTGTCATAACTATTGAAGACTGCACACGTGTTTCGACACCAAGATTTTCCAATGAATCTTGTAATGCTAAAGCGTTCATCACTGTAGCTAGCATACCCATATAGTCCGCATTTGCGCGTTCCATACCCATTTCGCTACCGATTTTACCTCTCCAAATATTACCGCCGCCAACAACAAGGGCAACTTCTACACCTAGATCCACAACTTCTTTAATTTGTTCTGCTACTGATTTTACGATATTAGGTACAAGTCCGAAGCCTTGATCCCCTGCTAAAGCCTCACCGCTTAATTTGATGACGACTCTTTTGTATTGTGGCACACTCATTGGAAACCTCCGTCATACTTTTTTCTTGAAAAATAGGGAACACGAAAAGCTGTGCTCCCTAGTTTGATATATTAAATGTATATTAATTAGTTACCTTTAACTTGGTTCATTACTTCTTCAGCAAAGTTGTCTTCGCGTTTTTCAATACCTTCGCCCACTTCATAGCGTACGAATGATTTTAAAGTACCGCCAGCAGCTTTAACGAAATCGCCAACTTTTTGGTCTGGGTTTTTAACGAATGATTGGTCAAGAACACAGATTTCTTCAAAGTATTTACGAAGACGACCTTCAACCATTTTAGCTACGATGTTCTCTGGTTTACCTTCGTTAAGAGCCTGTTCAGTTAATACTTTACGCTCGTGATCGATTTCTTCTTGAGAAATTTGGTCATGAGTAATGTATTTAGGGTTTAAAGCTGCAACGTGCATAGCTACATCTTTAGCAATTGAAGAATCAGTTGTACCTTCAACTACAGTTAATACGCCGATACGACCGCCCATGTGTAGGTATGGTCCGAATGAGTCAGCATCAGTTTTTGTAGCAATTTCAAAACGACGAAGAGTGATCTTTTCACCAATTTTAGCAATCGCATTTGAAATGTGATCAGCTACTGTTAAGCCGTTTTCCATAGTAGATTCTACAGCCGCTTCAACTGAAGCAGGTTTAGTAGCAAGAAGATGCGCTGCTAATTCTTTTACAAGAACTTGGAAGCCTACATTTTTAGCAACGAAGTCAGTTTCAGCATTTACTTCAACTAGTACAGCTTCGTTTCCTTCTTCTAAAATGAAAGTTGTACCTTCAGCTGCAATACGATCCGCTTTTTTAGCTGCAGAAGAAAGACCTTTTTCGCGTAGGAAGTCGATTGCTGCGTCCATATCTCCGTCTACTTGTACTAATGCTTTTTTACAATCCATCATACCAGCACCAGTTTTTTCGCGTAATTCTTTTACCATTTGTGCAGTTACTGCCATTGTTAGTTCCTCCTTGTGTAATCATGTTATGAATTTTATTTTCTCAAAAAAAGGCGATAAGAGGGTTTAGCCGCTTATCACCTGTTTCTTACTTGTGAATTACTCTGCTGCAGCTTCAGTAGCTGGAGCTTCTTCTTCACCTTGTTTAGACTCAATTAAAGCGTCTGCCATTTTTGCAGTTAATAATTTAACAGCGCGAATTGCATCGTCATTTGCAGGAATAACGTAGTCGATTTCATCTGGATCACAGTTAGTATCAACAATACCTACAAGAGGGATGTTTAGTTTGCGTGCTTCAGCAACAGCAATACGTTCTTTACGTGGATCTACTACGAACATAACATCAGGGATACCTTGCATGTCGCGGATACCGCCTAAGAATTTAACTAAACGTTCGTGTTGTTTTTTAAGTTGAACAACTTCTTTTTTAGGAAGAACTTCGAAAGTGCCATCTTCTTCCATTTTTTCGATTTGTTTCATACGTGCAACACGTTTTTGAATTGTACCGAAGTTAGTTAAAGTACCACCTAACCAACGTTGGTTAATATAGTAGTTACCAGAACGCTCTGCTTCTTCTTTGATAGCTTCTTGTGCTTGTTTTTTCGTACCAACGAAAAGCACTTTACCGCCATCAGCACCAACTTGGCGCATGAAGTCATAAGCTTCCTCTAATTTTTTAACAGTTTTTTGTAAATCGATAATGTAGATACCGTTACGTTCAACAAAAATGAATTTTTTCATTTTTGGGTTCCAACGGCGAGTTTGGTGACCGAAATGTACACCAGCCTCAAGTAATTGTTTCATAGAAATTACTGACATTTGTGTTTCCTCCTGAAAATGGTTTTTTTGTCCTCCGTATTCGTCATTTGTAAGAGTAACTCTATTAAAAGAGCACCTGCTCCATACATCAGAATACGTGTGTATTGTAACACCACTTGCTACTATATCACACATTATTTTCAACTGCAACAAATTTAGCGTTTAAACTTAAGTAACAGTTCGATTTCAGTTTTACCTTTTTGCAAGTATTTTGCAATTTCTTCGATTGATCGTCCTTGAGAATATAGTTCTTGGACTTGTTCTTCTACCGAAAGTTCTATATTTGATGCGGTCCCTTCTACGGATCGATGAACTTCTTCAAAAGGTTGCTGTTTTTTTGTTGGTTGTGATTGGTTCTGCATGTATGCTTTTGCTGCAACGTTTTTTGATGCACTAAATGTTGGTAGCAAAATAGCTTCTTCGCTTTTTTTCTCTTGTCCGCTTACAGGTACAACTGCATCTTTTTTTTCTTCCATCAGCTGTACTACCGGTTCACTATTGATTGCTTTTTCCATTATATTAATATTGGAAAGTTCTTCGATTAATCGATTGTTTTCATCACGCATTTCAGCCAAATAGGCACCAACAGCGTTATCCATATCATCTTTTAAGCGCTCTTGTTTTATTTCGATATCTTTAAAACGAGAAAGCTTAGTATATAGCATGATAATTAAAAAGAAGCTGATGATTTGCGCCATAAATAAAAAGACAAGTATTGCAGCTACCATTGTTGCTCCTAACCGCTAAAATCCACAAATTGACCTTTATATGGATGTTTAGCTTTTTCGTTCTCTTCTTCTGACTCATGCTTCTTCTTACCATTCTTGGCATTACCTGTTTGACTGTTCGTAGATGGATCTTCATCTTTAATCTCATCTGTACTCTCGGATTCCAATACAGAAGTACGATTGCGTTCAATTTGGCGTTGCAAAGCAGCATTAGCTAAGTCTTGGTTTGTGTTTACTTGTTGTTGTGCTTGATCAGCCATTTTACCAGCTTCAAATGTTTTTGGAATTGCTATTTGAAGCTCGACACCTTTTAAACTCATACAACATGCCCCCATTTATGCATTTTGCATTTCAGATGATAATAGATTCCTCAGTTTAAATAATGCTTTTGAATGGATTTGTGAAATACGCGAAGTTGAAAGCTCTAGCATTTCCCCAATTTCTGTAAGAGTCATTTCTTCTGTATAAAACAGACTTAATACAAGTTGCTCTTTCTCATTTAATTTTAATATATTGTCCGCAAGATCCCCTAACAATTCCATTTTCACAACTTCTTGTTCAGGTGTTCTAACAGAATCATCACGGATAACAAATGATTTCCCTTCTTGTTCATCCTGTTCTTGAGATTGCTCGTCCATTGACAATACATTTGAAATAAAGTGTTCCTGCATTGTTTGATAAATATCATCGACAGGTACGTCTAAAGTAACAGCAATTTCCTCTGGTGTTACATGACGCATTAAACGTTGCTCTAACGATTCAATTTGTGCATCTAATTTTTTCGCCTTTTCACGGGCAGAACGCGGAAGCCAATCTTCTTTTCTAAGACCATCAATAATGGCACCACGAACACGGAATGATGCATATGTATCAAATTTCAAATCTCGAGTTGGATCAAATTTATTTAATGCATCGAAGAGTCCCATCATTCCAAGGCTTGTTAATTCATCCCTTGAAACATTTTTAGGTAAGCCGGTACTAATACGCTGTACGTGATAGGATACTAATGGGATATACTTTCGTATTAGCAAGTCTCCTGCACGAGGATCTCGTTCAGCAGTCCAGCTACTCCAAAGCTTCTGCTCTTCATTTACAGTTGGTTGCATCGCCGAATCCTCCCATTTAGTAAAGTACAATTTGTAACTCTATTATATCAATCCATTACTGTATAAAATCCGCTATTTCAAGCAATTCATGATCATTTGATGTCTTCTAACATCATGGATTGAACTACTTTTGCCACTTCTTCAGCATTTTCTTCAATATTATTATTCATTTGACTTGCCTGCTGCTCTTTTGTTTGTTCATTGTTCACTACAAGTTCACCTTCAGAAAGGTTAAATTCTTCTGATTGTGGTGAAAAAAAGACAAATCCAATGATAAAACGTACTAAAAACGCTATTAAAAATACGACAAAAGCAATAATAAATGAGTTAAATAATATCGTCGTTGGCGTCTTAAAGGATTGGAATGTCATGAAAAAATAAATCGAAAATCCAATCAAAGCAGCCCAACAATTCCATAAAATTGAGCCAACCATCATATATCTTTCACTCCTTGATTTACTGTTCGAATATTTAATTTGGTCGTTTGTAAATCAAACTCAATCGTTCGACCACTACTACCACCAGTCTCTTCCGCAATAAGAGGTATCGAGAGTTTTTTTAGTTGTAGCTTCACTGCCTCTACATTACGAGGTCCAATTCTCATAGAATCTCTACTCGATGTAAATTGGAACATCTGCGCTCCTCCAGCTATTTTTGCTTTTAGCTTAAAAGGTTGGATTCCTTCTTGTTTCAGTAGATTTACCATGGCAGGAATACCTGTATCGGCAAATTTCGCCACATTAATCGAGTCTGTTCTACCAAGTTGGGAATCTGGAAGCATCACGTGAATTAACCCCGCTACCCCTTTTGATTCATCATATAATACTACCCCTACACACGAACCTAATCCGGATGTCCGGATTGTATTAGGTGCTTTTGCAACATCCATCTGAGCTATTCCTACTTTGACTACACTAGGGCTATCTATCATATTAGGAAACTCCTAATGCTTTAAAAATAGATTCAAAGGAGTCGGGATCAGGTAACAAGAAGAAATGTCCTCTAACCGTCTCTGTATCTCCCATACTTTCTTCATAAATCGTTGTATCAATCACGATAACATGATCGCTCACTTGAGATACTTCGATTAATCCAAAACTGATAATAGCACCAAACATATCTATACTTAACGCAGGTGGGGTTGGATAAATTTTTAAACTAGTGAAATCCGAGAGTGCTGATAAATATGAGCCTGATAAAATATTACCGAGCTCTTGCATTGCGGAAAAACCTAATTCTGGAATAGGTGATTGACGGAAATCAAAGCCTTCATCTCGAATTAATTTTTGAATGAAGTGATTTGCTTGTTCAATCGGTAAAATAAAGAACATCCCACCTTTTGCATCTCCTTCAATTCTCAAATAGATACCAGCGACGACTTGTTCCGCACCGCCACCTCTTTCCATCATTTCATTAAATGACACCATTTCAACTTTCGGTACACGCATATCTATTTTTGTATTTAATAAAGATGAAAGAGCGGTAGCAGCATGCGCTGCTCCAATGTTACCAATCTCTTTTAAAACATCTAAATGTAATGACGTGATTTTATTATGAAATGTCATAGGTCCATACCTTTCTTTACTTTAACGTATTTAGTACTTTATCTAAATGAAGCAAAATAAGAAGGCGCTTACCGACTTTCGCAACACCTGAAATGAATTCCTCTTCTAAAGAACCTACCACTTCAGGTTGTGGCTCAATGGATTCTTTCGGAATATCCATTACATCATTTGCTGCATCAACGATAAATCCTACTTCCATTTCATCTAGTGAAATAATAATGATTCTAGTAGTTTCATTATCCGAAGAAGTATTCAAGTCAAAGCGTTCGCGTAAATCAATGATTGGCGTTACAACACCTCGTAAGTTGATAACACCTTTCACGTATCTCGGTGTTTTTGGAACACGTGTAATATGCATTGTTTTTTCAATTCCTTGAACTTGACTAACGGGAATTGCGTACTCTTTATCTGCTAATTGAAAAACAATTACTTTCAAACTTTCTACATCGAGCGTATTTACCATCATTTACACCTCTTTCGATCATTTCATTATTTAATAAGCGCGTTACAATCTACAATCAAAGCCACTTTTCCGTTACCGAGAATTGTTGCACCAGAAATAGCAAAGACATTTGTTAAATAATTCCCTAGAGCTTTCAGTACAATTTCTTGTTGACCAATAAATGAATCAACAACTAATCCAGCCATTTTCTCACCTTTACGGACGATAACCACCGAATGGAATTCTTCATCCATTGCTTCATTGCGTGGTACTTCAAAGATTTCCTCTAAAAATACTAAAGGTACAACTTTACCGCGGAAATCAATTACTTTTTGATTATGCGCATTCATAATATCAGAAGAGCGAATAATTGATGTTTCGATAATTGATGATAAAGGAATTGCATAGATTTCTTTTTCAATTTCCACAAGCATTACGGAAATAATAGATAATGTTAAAGGTAATTGAATCGAGAATAATGAACCTTTACCCTCAGTCGATTCGATTGTAATATTCCCACCTAAAGATTCAATTGTTGATTTAACAACATCTAGGCCTACACCACGACCTGATACGTCTGAAATAACGTCTGCTGTTGAGAACCCAGATGATAAGATTAATTCATTAACTTGATTGTCTGTCATTGCTGCTGCAATTTCAGGTGTTACGACACCTTTAGAAATTGCTTTAGACAATACTTTTTCACGGTTAATACCCGCACCGTCATCTTCTAATTCGATGAATACATGATTGCCACTATGATATGCGCGAAGGACTATTGTACCTTCTTCGGGTTTACCTTTTGCACGACGTACTTCAGGACTTTCAACACCATGATCTAAGCCATTTCTAATTAAGTGAACAAGAGGATCACCGATTTCATCAATAACTGTACGATCTAGTTCTGTTTCAGCTCCGACAATTTCTAGATTTACTTTTTTATTTAATTCACGCGTTAACTGGCGCACCATTTTAGGGAAACGATTAAATACAGTTTCCACTGGTACCATACGCATTGTTAAAATAATATTTTGTAGATCTCCAGAAATACGGGACATTCTTTCAACAGTTTCATTTAGTTCGCTATGATTTAACTCTGACGCGATTGATTGTAAACGCCCGCGATCAATGACTAACTCCTCAAACAGATTCATTAAAATATCAAGTCGTTCAATATTTACACGAATTGTTTTACTAGTTGCGTGACCACCGCTATTTTTGGCTGGAGTCTTTTTGGCAGCAGGAGCATCATCTGATTCTTTCTTCACTACCTGTTGCTGTGGTTGTTCGACAATGAATTGTTCAACTTGTGGAGGTTCTATTGCTCCAACCATCGCTTGATTTAAGGCTTGGAAATCGAATGGTTGTACAATAACGCGATCTACTTCAGATACTTTCAACAACTTCTTCTCTATATCTTCAGCTGGCTCTTTTGAAATAAGGGCTATATAGAAGTCATTATCAAATTGCTCTTCTTCAAGCTTTTCAACAGAAGGGGAAGACTTGATAACATCACCCATTTTTTCAAGTAATTCAAACACCATATATACGCGTGCTGCTTTTAATAAACAATCTTCACGTAGATGAACTGAAATTTCATATGTGATAAAGCCTTGTTCTTGTGATTGTTGAATGACTGTTAATTCAAAATCATCGTATTCAAGTAACACTGTGGATTCAACAATTGTCGTTGCTGCCACTTCGTTATTTGACGTAGAATTAGTAAGTGATTCACCCAATTCTATTTTCTTAAGAGATTCAACAGTTGCACTTACATCCTTTTTTCCATCTCCGCCACTAGCAATATCGTTAACCATTTCTTCAAGATGGTCTACTGATTCAAAGACAACATCCAAAATTTCAGGAGTTACTTTAATCTTTTCATTACGAATTGCATCTAAAACATTTTCCATTTTATGAGTTAAATCAGCTAAATCTTCGAAGCCCATTGTCGCTGACATACCTTTTAATGTATGCGCATTACGGAAAATATCATTCACAATTGCTAAATCTTCTGGGTTTCTCTCTAATTCTAGTAGACTTTCACTACAAGACTGAAGATGCTCTTTACTTTCGTCAATAAACACTTCTAAATATTGATTTGTATCCATAGAATGGCCCCCTTTAAGGCAAATATTTCATTACTGTTTCTGCAATATCATCTACATCCGCTACTTCATCAACTAAACCTGTTTCAAAAGCTGCTTTAGGCATGCCATAAACAATGCATGTATTAGCAGATTCAGTTATAGCAATTACTTTTCCAGTATTCTTTAATTGAATTAAACCTTTTGTTCCATCAGCGCCCATTCCCGTCATAATAACAGCCACTTTATCAACCTCACTGAATTGACATATATCTTCAAATAGCACGTCGACAGATGGTCTATGCCCCCCACGAGGTGGCTCTTGATCATCTAATACAATGCCATAAGACATACCTATTTTACGAAGCTTCATATGATAGCCACCTGGAGCTATGTAAGCAACTCCATTTTGCAAAACATCACCATTTTCAGCTTCTTTCACAGTAATACCAGACAGTTGATCTAAACGATTTGATAGTGACTTTGTAAAACCTGCAGGCATATGTTGTACAATTAGGATTGGTGCTTTGGTGGTTGCTGGTATTTTAGTTATGACTTCTTGTAAAGCTCTTGGTCCTCCAGTTGAAGTACCGATAAGTACCATTTTCTTAGAATGTGCTGACCATTCTTTTTTGACTTGAGTTGCAGCTGTTTCAGCCATGCTTTCCTGTTGCTGCACTCTCGGCATCCTTCGTGATAAAAGACCAGAATTACTCAATTCTCCAGTTATTTTAGTTTTACTTGGTTTGGCAACTGGTTGACGAAGTTTTGAAACTTGTACATTAGCAGCATGCTCAACTTTATATACAAGGTCTTTCTTGATTTTATGTAAATCTAGCGAAATTGTACCACTTGGTTTAGCAATAAAATCAACCGCCCCATTCGCCATTGCTTCTAATGTCGATTCAGCACCCCGTTCTGTCGTACTTGATAGCATAACTACAGGTACCGGTGATTCTGCCATGATTTTTTTAAGAGCTTCTAAACCATTCATTTCTGGCATTTCAACATCCAAAGTCACAACATCAGGCTTAAGGTTTTTAATCTTGCGTATTGCATCATTACCGTTACGAGCAGTGCCTATAACTTGTACTTTACTACTATCCGTAAAAAAATCTGAAATGAGCTTCCTCATAAAAGCAGAGTCATCAACGATGAGTAACTTTTTTGTTTGAGAAATGTTCAACTAATCATCACGACCTTTCGAAAAAATACTTTTCAATTTAGACAAAAAGTTATTCGTCCTAGCCGGTACATGTGCTTCTTCAATGCAATCTTCCATATAACGATAAGTTATATCTCGTAACGTTTTTGTAATTGGAGCATTTGGAAATAAAATTGAAAAGGGAACTTGTTTGCGCACAGCTTGTCTTACAAGTGGGTCCTCGGGTAAAGACCCTAATATAGTGACTTCTTTTGACAAAAATCTTGACATAGCATGGCTTAATCGTCTAAGAGCATCAGGACCTTCTTCTTGATCCATAGTACGATTACACAGAAGGTAAAACTTTTTTTCCGGGTCTTTATAATGAATATACTTCATCATGGAATACGCATCTGTTATGGATGTCGGCTCAGTTGTGGAAATAACTATAATATCTTCAACTGACACTAACAAATCTAAAGACCAATTAGTTGCTCCTGCTCCCATATCGAATACTATGTAATCAAATGACTTTTGCAACATTTCAAATGCTTCAATCAACCGATTAAACATTTTTTCAGACCATTCCATAAGTCCAATCATCCCCGTGCCACCGGAAATATACTGCAAACCATTTGGCCCCTCAAAAATGACATCTTGTAATGAACAATCTCCGTGTAAATAGTCATTTAAACTTTTCCGAGCGCTTTCACCTAAAAGAATATGAATATTCCCCATTCCGATATCCATATCAACAATAACAACTTTTTTTCCATGGGAGGCTAAAGTATTAGAAAAATTCGTTGTAAAATTACTTTTCCCAACGCCACCTTTTCCACTTACAACTGCAATAGATTTCCCTATTAATCCTTGACTACGCAACATATACATCCTTAAAGATTCTGCTTGATCTCTCATTTCCTATCTCCTTGAAAGAACAATTCAACTACACTTTCAAATGAGGCCTCCTCAATATCTTCTGGTACTTCTTGACCAGTAGTATAGTAAGCAAGTCCTTTATTATATTTAACCATTAAATTAATCATTGAGCCAATAGAATTTGTTTCATCAAGCTTTGTAAATATCAATTTAGTAATAGGAAATGCCAAAAATTGTTGAATAATTGTTTCCATATCACGCTCTTTTGATGTCATTGATAGGACTAAAAAGCTTTCCATATCTTTTTCAAAGTCTATTAATTCTTGTAAATCTTCAACGTACTTCACTTCTTTATAGTTTCGCCCAGCTGTATCAATAAAGATTAAATCTAGATGATCAAATTTTTCCAGTGCTTGCTCATAGTCTTGTTTGTTGTAAACAATCTCTACAGGTGCTTGAAGTAAATTCGCATATGTTTTCAATTGTTCGATCGCAGCAATTCTATACGTATCAGTAGTAATGAAACCTATTTTTTGTTTCTTTTCGAGTACCGCTCTAGCTGCCATTTTAGCAATTGTCGTGGTTTTACCAACTCCAGTTGGTCCTAAAACGTTTATATATTTTTTTTCATAAGAAATACCACCGAAAGAAAGCTGCTCAATACTAGCTTTTAGAGATTCTTTCGCTAGGTTGAGAAGCTCCTCTTGCGATAAATCTCCTTTGCTATTTTTTATAATTGCAAAAAGCTCATCACCAATACGTGTGACAAGCTCTTGATTTAGCTCCTGTTTCTCTAGTTGTTCAATCAGAGGTAAGAGTTCATCTGGATACTTGGCCCCTACAGAGTGTCGTTGCATTGATTGCATAAGTAATTTCAAATCAGCTATTTCTTTTTTGATTTCTTCAGAATTTTGTTCTGAATGAATACTATTTTCAATCACAGGCTGAACTGGGGCTAGAAAAGGCGCAGATTCTCTTACTTCTGCGCGATCTAGCCCTGCTACCACTTCAATACTTTTCTTTTTAAATAACCCTAAAAATCCTTTTGAATACACTACTTTTGAATTGACTATGACTGCATCATCACCAAAATCAGCACGAACTTTTTTCATTGCGGCTGGCATTGACGGTGCTACATATTTTTTCATTTTCATTCAACATTCACCACCCCAACACTTTGAATCTCAATTGATGCTTCCAGTTCATTATACGAAAGAATTGGAATTTGAGGGAAATATCTCTCTGTCAATTGTCGTAGGTACATTCGAACAGCAGGTGAGCATAAAATCACAGGTGATTGTTCAAAGAATGCAATACGTTCTATTTCTCTCGCAATCGATTCTAGTATCGCTTGAGAATCTTGTGGATCCATCGCCAAATAGTTTCCGTGATCCGTTTGTTGGATACTGTCTGCTATCATTTTTTCCACTTTAGCAGCAACAGTTAATACTTTTAACTCCGGCTGATTGCCTGCATGCTGAGCAGATATTTGACGAGCAAGAGCTTGGCGAACGTACTCAGTCAGCACATCCACATCCGATGTTAACTTCGCATAATCTGCTAATGTCTCGAAAATGATTGGTAAATTACGAACCGAAACATTTTCTTCCAATAATTTCGCCAATACTTTTTGAATCTCACCAATTGATAATGGTGTTGGTGTTAATTCTTCTACTAAAATTGGTGCTGATTCTCTTAAATGATCGATTAATTGTTTTGTTTCTTGACGACCAAGTAGGTCAGAAGCATTTGCACGAATAATTTCAGTTAAATGTGTTGATACGACACTCGGAGGATCCACTACTGTATAACCAAGCATTTCAGCTTCCTCTTTTACTTGCTCCGTAATCCATTTTGCAGGTAAACTAAATGATGGCTCTACTGTATCGATCCCTTCAATCGAATCATCATCTCCAGGACTCATAGCCAAGTAGTGATCTAATAGCAGTTCACCATTCGCAAGTTCGTTTCCTTTTATTTTGATACGATATTCATTCGGTTGTAATTGAATATTGTCGCGAATACGAACAACTGGTATGACTATCCCTAACTCAAGAGCAAGTTGTCGTCGAATCATTACAACCCGATCCAATAAGTCCCCACCTTGTGCTGTATCGACTAATGGTATTAAGCCATATCCAAATTCAAATTCAATTGGATCAACATTTAATAAATTAATGACATTTTCTGGACTTTTCAGATTATCAGTTGCCACTTCTTCTTCAATTTCTTGTAATTCTTCAATCTCTTCTTGTTTTTGATGACTAATACGGTAGGCAATGAATGCCAGTACCCCTGCCACTGGAACTGTAAAGATTAACTCGATTGGCGTTACAATTCCTAACAGAAAAATTGTAGCTGACGCGATATACAACAACTTCGGATTAGCAAGTAATTGACCAGTAATATCTGCGCTTAAATTACCATCAGAAGCTGCACGCGTTACTACGATACCTGTTGCAGTAGAAATTAATAGAGCTGGAATTTGTGATACTAAACCGTCACCTACTGTTAAAGTAGAGAACAAATGTATTGCTTCAGAGAATTCTAAATCCATTTGCACAACACCGATAATCATACCTACTAATAGGTTAATGATGACGATAATAATACCTGCAATAGCGTCCCCTTTCACAAATTTTGTGGCACCGTCCATAGCTCCGTAGAAGTCTGCTTCATTACCTACTTTTTCACGTCTTTGACGAGCGTCTGTTTCAGAAATTAAACCTGCATTTAAATCGGCATCAATCGCCATTTGCTTACCAGGCATCGCATCTAATGTAAAACGAGCTGCAACTTCAGAAACACGCTCAGACCCTTTCGTAATAACAATAAACTGAATAATAATTAAAATTACGAATACGACTATACCGACAAGAATATTGCCACCTACAACGAAGGTCCCAAATGTTTCAACTACATTCCCAGCTTCACCACCACTTAAAATTGCTCGCGTAGTCGAAACGTTTAATCCTAAGCGAAACAGTGTAAGTAATAAAAGTAATGATGGGAAAATTGAAAATTGAAGTGCCTCTTGCATGTTCATAGCTGTTAATAAAACCAATAATGCTAGCGATATATTAACAATAATGAGAAAGCTTAACATCCACGGAGGTAGAGGGATAATGAGCATCGCTACAATTAAAATAACTGCCGATAATACCCCTATGTCGCGAATTTTCATGTTTGTCCCTCCTGCTTAAAACTTTAAATTTTGCGTTTTATACGGTATACATAAGCTAAAACTTCTGCAACCGCTTTGAAAAACTCATCTGGGATGCGACCCCCAACTTCCACTTGATCATACATTGCTCTAGCCAATGGCCGATTTTCTACCATCACAACATCATTTTCTTTAGCAATTAATTTAATCTTTTGTGCGATAAAATCGGTACCTTTAGCAACAACTTTTGGTGCATCCATACTATCCTCATCATACTGTAGTGCGATTGCATAGTGGGTTGGATTTGTAATCACAACATCTGCTTTCGGCACTTCTGACATCATACGGCGCATTGCCATTTCACGTTGACGTTGCTTAATTTTTGATTTTATGAGGGGGTCACCCTCTGTATTTTTATACTCATCTTTAATATCCTGTTTGGACATTTTTAAGTTTTTTTCATAATCAAACTTCTGATAGAAATAATCTAAGATTGCCACACAAAATAATGTTAATGAAGCTGCAATCCCCATTATCACTGTTAATTTTCCAACAGTTATTAATGTTACCCATGGTGATTTAAAAGACAAACTTAGTACATCATCTATGTTCATGAGAAGAATAACTGTTGTAACCGATCCGATAAAGGTTATTTTTAAAACCGATTTTAGTAGTTCAATAATAGCTTTTAATGAGAACATCCGCTTTAACCCTTTAATGGGATCAAGCTTCTTTAAATCAAATTTTAATGACTCCGTTGTAAAAAGCAATCCAAATTGAAAGAAGTTTCCCGAGAGACTAGCGATTACCGCAATTACCATAATCGGTAATAAAACAATTGCCATCTCAATCATAACTTCTTTATAAACTTCCATTACCGAGCTAATCGAAATGGATTCAACTAACAAGTATCGACTAAATGTTTGTTTAAAAAATGCCATAACGCTATCTCGCATAAATCCGGCGCCAAATAATAAAAACAAAAAAACTGATAGGAGGACAATTGCACTAGTGACATCCTGACTTTTTAAAACTTGACCTTTTTTACGGGCATCTAATCTTTTCTTCGGTGTTGCTTTTTCAGTTTTTTCTCCCGCAAAAAATTGTAAATCAAGACGAATATATTGCATCTTATCCACCACCTATTAGAACCATAAAGTCACGCATACTAACAATCATAATATTAAATAATTTTTGAATAACTGAGACCATTACACCCATCATTGTTATAAGTACAAGAAAACTCACACCGATTTTAATTGGGAAACCAACCACAAAAATATTCAGTTGAGGAACGGTTCTAGCTGTTATCCCTAACGCAATATCGACTAAAAATAGAGTTGCAACAATTGGAATTGCCATTTGAAAAGCGATACCAAATACTGTAGCAAACATCTTAATGATAAATTCAGTGGAGTTTTCCGAGCCAAAGGATGGCCACATTTCTCCAATCGGCAGATATTCATAACTGTAATAAATACCATCTAACAGTAAATGATGCCCATTTATACCAAGTAACACAAGCATTGCTAGCGTATTAAAGAATTGACCTAAAAGTGGACTTTGTGCCCCCGTCTGTGGATCTATTATATTCGCAATAGCAAAACCCATCTGAAAGTCTATAAAACTTCCAGCTATTTGGATAGCTGACATAATCATATAAGCGATTAAGCCGATTATTAAACCAACCATTGCTTCTTTCATAACTAATAATATGTATTCCCCGTTTACTTCCAAGGGAGTAACGTCAATTGTGTAGTACATCATCCATGCAAGTACTGCCGCTAATGTAAGTCGCATTTTCGGCGGAATTGTTTTATAAGAAAACAAAGGTACCGTTATAAAAAATGCTGAGATTCGCACAAGAATGAGAAGGAACACCGTTACTTTAGGAACTAGTTCTTCCATTCACTCACCCTACATATCGCAGTAAATTTTCAAATATATCTGTTGCATACGAAGTCACTTGCGTAAGCATCCAAGGCCCAAAAAACACAATACCGACTAAAACAGCGATGATTTTCGGCACAAAGGCAAGCGTTTGCTCTTGAATTTGTGTTGTTGCTTGGAAAATACTGACTGCTAAACCAGTAATCAAAGCAATTAGTAATAAAGGCCCTGAAGTTAGTAGGACAACTTTTATGGCACGTTCTGCAACTGAAATGACCATTTCACCTGTCATATTGATTCATCCCCTAAAAGCTTTGCAGCAATGATTTCATTACAAGATACCAGCCATCTACAAGAACAAATAATAGGATTTTAAAAGGGAGAGAAATCATTACTGGTGGTAACATCATCATTCCCATAGACATTAATACACTTGCGACAATCATATCTATTACGAGGAATGGTATGAAAATCATGAAGCCTATCTGAAAAGCAGTTTTAATCTCACTTAACGCAAAGGCAGGTACTAAAGTAGTTAATGAAATATCCTGAATCGTTTCAGGACGTTCTGCACCAGAATATTTTAAAAACAAATCTAAATCCTTCTGTCTTGTATGCTGACTCATAAAATCTTTAAATGGTCCACTAGCTTTGTCGTAAGCTTCATCCAAAGTGATTTTTTCATCAAAAAGAGGCTGTAATGCTTCTTTATTCACCTCTTGGAATGTTGGTGCCATGATAAAGAATGTTAAAAAAAGTGCCAATCCAACGATAACTTGGTTTGGAGGCATTTGTTGTGTAGCTAGAGCTGTACGTACGAACGATAGGACTATAACAATCCTTGTAAAAGATGTCATTAGTATTAGAATACTTGGCGCTAATGATAGGACTGTTAGCATTAACATCAGTTTTACAGAGGTAGAAACATTGGATGGATTACTGTCTGAGAAATAATTAACTAAATCACTCATTCTTTATCGCTCTCCTTTTGCTTCCACTCATTCAAATCTTTACTACGTTCAGATTTTATTTTTGAGATTTTTTCTTGAAATATATCTTTAAATTCATCGTTTGGCTTAGCATTTACATTCGATGAAGGTCGTACTTTTTCTTTTAAACTAGTAATAAGATCTGCGATAAATGGAACTTGATTAGCTAGATCCTGTTTATCGTTGTATAAGGTCATTAGACTCTCTTTTTCGACATCACTTGAGATTTCCTTAAGAATATGTACATCTTCACCAACACCAACCAGATAGAGCGAATCTCCTACTTTTAAGAGCTGCACAGACTTCTGTTGGCCTAAAGATAGTCCTCCTAAATTTTGCATCAATTGATTATGTTGATATTTTTGATTGCGACTATTGACGAATTTTAACATTCCGTATAGCAGCACAACAACAAAAATAAGAGCTAAAATCATTTTAATATAATCCCATGGAGACAAGCCGACAGCTGTCGATTGTGTGTTTTTATCGACAGCTGTAGTTGAATCCTCTTTACATGCATCTGGGCCTTTTAAACATTTAGCAACCTTGTCATCCGAATCAGCAAAAGCTGATGTCGGGTTTAACATAGGGGTGATAAATGTAATGGTAATTAATGATGCACACAACATCAGTTTCAATAAGGCTTTATAAAACATTCTGATCAACCTAACGCTTTTTGGATTGCTTCGATAACGCGATCAGCTTGGAAAGGTTTAACGATAAAGTCTTTTGCACCCGCTTGAATTGCATCGATTACCATTGCTTGTTGTCCCATTGCTGAGCACATAATAACAATCGCACTTGGATCTTTTTCTTTTATAGATTTTAATGCGGCAATTCCATCCATCTCAGGCATAGTAATATCCATTGTTACTAAATCTGGTTTTAATTCGTTGAACTTTTCAATAGCTTGAGCGCCATCTCCAGCTTCCCCCACTACTTCAAAACCATTTTTTGTCAAAATATCCTTGATCATCATGCGCATGAAAGCTGCGTCATCCACAATTAAAATCCTTTTAGACATGTTTAACTCCTCCAATAACTATCTATCTTAGATTGTTTAAGCGATCCGCTTTACTCAAAATATCTGTAATACGAACACCGAAGTTTTCGTCTATTACAACTACTTCTCCTTTAGCAATGAGACGGCTGTTTACTAGTATATCAACCGGTTCACCAGCAAGTTTATCAAGTTCAATAATAGAGCCACTTGCTAGTTCTAATATCTCTTTTACGGAACGCTTCGTACGTCCTAATTCAACAGTAACTTGCAGTGGTATGTCAAGTAGCATATTTAAATTTCTAGCTTCCGCTTGTTTCAATGATGCATTTTCAAAGCTAGCAAATTGTGCTTGTTGTACATTTGCTGGCTGTTGTGTATACATTGGTCTTTCAGGCATAGCATAAGATTGTTGATACATTTGTTCTTGAACCGGAGCAGGTTGCGCTACTGGTTCTTGTTGTATCGGCGGTGCTTGAACTGGTGCTGCTTGTTGTACAGGTGCTGGTGCCACCATAGTTGAAGCAACTTCATCAGTATCTTGATTCATTAATTGATTGACTAATTTCTTACTAAATCCTAGTGGTAGTAATTGCATAATATCTGAATCTATTAAAGTACCAATTTTTAAACGGAACGAAACTTTAACAAGTAAATCTTCTTCAGGAATATTATCTTTACCTTCATCTTTGGAAATATTCATCAAATCGATTGATGGCGGAGAAATGTCAACTTTTTTATTAAAGATCGTAGACATAGATGTTGCAGCAGAACCCATCATTTGGTTCATAGCTTCCTGTACAGCACTTAAATGGATCTCACCAAGTTCATCTGCAGGGCTAACACCATCCCCACCTAACATTAAATCAGCAATAATTGCTGCATCAGATTGTTTAATGACTAATAAGTTCATACCCACAAGGCCTGTAGTATATTCTACTTGAACCGCTACATATGGGTGAGGAAACTCTTCCTCCAAATTATCACGATTAATCATGCTGATTGTTGGTGTTGTAATATCAACTTTTTGGCCTAGCAACGATGATAACGCAGTTGCAGAACTACCAAAAGAAATATTACCGATTTCTCCTAGAGCATCTTGAGATAATGCATCTAAATATTCTTCTACTTTATATTCAATTTGAGAAGACTTTTTGTTTTCTAGTTCGGGAGATTCGCCTCTTAATAGGGCTTCAATTTCATCTTGTGATAACATTTCATCACTCATCAACTTCGTCTCCTCCTTTCAAAGACTCTATAACTTGAACAGCCATTCGTTTCTTCAGTTTCCCTGGTTGAACAGTAAATTTAGGTACATCGCCAACTTTTAGTGTAAGTGGTTGGCTAATTTTTTGATCCAGTTGAATAACATCACCTTGTAATAATAGAAGGAAGTCTTCAATTGTTATTTCCGCATTACCAAGCTCTGTTATTACTGGTAAATTAGATTGTTTTACACTATTTTCAAGAATCGCAGTTTGTTCTGGCGAAACTTCTTTTTTATTAGATTGCATCCAGTAACGAACAGATAGATTCGGTACGATTGGCTCTAATACGACATGAGGGATACAAATATTAATCATGCCACTTGTTTCACCAATGATTGAATTGAATGAAATAACAACAACCGTTTCATTGGGTGAAATCATTTGTAAGAACTGCGGATTTACTTCAAGCTCCGATAACGCTGGATCAATATCAGCGATATTTGCCCATGCTTCACGTAAGTTATCGAATGAGCGTTCAAATAAATTTGTCATAATTTTCGTTTCGATTTCAGTTAAGTTATCGACGTTACTATGACTTGCACCTGAACCACCCATTAAACGATCTAACATAGAATACGCAATATTAGGGTTAATCTCCATCAGGATGTTACCGTCTAAAGGTGGTACTTCAAATACATTTATGAGTGTCATATTCGGAATTGAACGAATGAACTCTTCAAATGGAATCTGATCCACAGATGCTACAGTTATTTGCACATATGTTCTAAGCTGAGCTGAGAAAAATGTTGTTAAAAGACGTGCAAAGTTTTCATGTATTCGGGTTAAACTTCGGATTTGATCTTTTGAAAAACGAAGGGCGCGTTTAAAGTCATAAACTTTAACTTTTCTAGCTTCTTCATCTTTCATAATATCATCAGCCGTCATCTCACCCGTTGATAACGCTGATAAAAGCGCATCAATCTCGGACTGGGATAACACATCTCCTGCCATTTTCCCACCTCCTTTTCAAAATAATTAACTTTACTGAATGATGTAGGAAGTAATGTAAACTTCTTGTACCTTACCATCTTGCATCAGTTCATTAAATCTTGTTTTTAATGTTTTTTCAAGCATTTTCTTTCCTTTTTTACCTTCTAAAGCCTCTTTTGTCATTTCTGACATTTCTTCAATCACAATACTTTTCACTTGGAAATCACGTTTACCGATTTCTTTACCTGCTTTTTTGCTATCAGTTTGGATTTTCAATGACATTTTAACAAAATTTGTTCCAGCAAGGTTTGTTGTCAATTCAGGAACATCTACAGAAGCTTCGATGATTTCATCGATACTTGGTTCTTTGGCGCTTCCTTTGTTCAACTGATTGACGGTCACCAAAGCAATCACACCAATCAGTGTAATCGAAACTAAAATAATTAACATAATGGTTAAAAGCTTGTTATTCTTCATCTTCTTCACCTCTTAAGTGCGGGTTTGATAGGAGTTGTACACTGTGATAAAAAGCAATCATACGTTTACCCACTTCTTTCTCAGTCTCTAATACAACATACTTTCGTCCGGTCGTTAACGTAATCGTCGTATCAGGAAACTCCTCGACCGATTCTATGTATAAAGCGTTTAATGAGAATGGTTTACCATTTAATTTGGTTACTGTAATCATAGGAAATAAGGGCCGAGTCTAGAGAGCCGACCCAGCCCCCTCCTTTTAATGAAAGTTATTTTAGCTAAAACTTATCGTTTTAAGTTAACAAGCTCTTGTAAAATTTCATCAGATGTTGTGATAATACGCGTATTCGCCTGGAAACCACGTTGTGCTACGATCATATCAGTAAATTCTTCTGATAGATCGACGTTAGACATTTCAAGAGATCCTGATGCGATTTCACCAATACCCTTTTGTCCAGCAGTTCCTGTTGTCGCTTTCCCTGAGTTTGGTGTTTCATTATAATAGTTAGAACCTTCCTTAGACAACCCACCAGGATTTGGGAACTTAGCTAATTCTAATTGACCTGCTTTTTGCGATACACCATTTTCATCAACATAATCTACAGTCCCATCTTTACCGATAGACATACTTTGAGCAGTTGTAGGTATATTTATTATTCCACCAGTTCCTTTTAAATACTTACCGTCTGCATTAACTAAATCACCATTTTTATCCATATAGAAATTCCCTGCACGTGTATATTTCTGATTCGTCCCATTTTTATCCATAACAACAAAGAACCCATCACCAGAAATCGCTAAATCTAGAACTCTGTAAGTATTTTGCAGTGACCCGCCTTCATGCATCGTATCAATTGCTGCTATTTGAGACCCTAATCCAATTTGTTTTGGGTTTGTACCACCAGTTGTACCTGTTGGCCCTGAAGCTCCTGCAGCTGTTTGTGACATCATATCCTTGAACACAACACGACCTTTTTTGAAACCATAAGTATTTACGTTGGCGATATTATTACCGATAACATCTAATTTTGTTTGGAAATTTTTAAGACCACTGATGCCTGAATACATTGAACGTAGCATAACTTAATTTTCTCCCTTCGATTTTAGAGTGTACTGCTTCTGTCATTTGGCAGTACTAAGGCACCCTTTAAAGGTCCTGCCTTATGTCAGCACAATTGTGCCGTCGATATTGGTGAATATTTGATCTTGTGCTTCATCACGATCCATCGCTGTAATAACCGTAGCGTTTTTCGCACTGACTATGAGCGCAGCCTGATCAGTTAAAACAAGTGAATCAATAACGCCTTTTGAACGTGCTTCGAATACTTTGTCTGTAATTCGTTGCCATTGTTTTTCATCAATATGAATATTGCGTTCGTTAAGACGAGCTGATGCGTGTTTACTTATTTTTAACTGATGATTAGTTGCTTTTTCTAACTCTTGACTAAAAGATTGTTTACTTGTAGAAATACTCGGTCTTTTAACCGGTTGTTGCCTTAATGTTGGTTGAAGCGGTTGTATATGTTGCTGAAATCTTATTTTATCCATCAAAACACCTCAGCTTATTGAGATATAGACAATATTTGATCAGCTGTTACTTCATCACCGTTACTAAGGATATATTTGATTTGTCCATCTTTTTTAGAAACTGATTGGACAGTCGCTTCAATAGTAATTTCTTTCGGTTTTTCTTCAGATTCTTCATTATCATCTTTATCCTCAGTCACTTTGTACGTAATATTTTTCCCTATTAACATACTCGCTTCTACAAGCGATCCTCCAACACTACCAGTAGCACCACCATTGATAACCTCTGAAATATTCGAAGGTGTTAATTCTTTTCCGTCTGCTAATACAAAGATAACTCCCTCACCATCGTATTTAACTCGAACTACAGTACCAGTTCCTTCATTAATAATCGGTTTACCATCTTCACCTTTTTCATCTGTTAATTCATGCCATTTCACATCTTTGCCGATGAATGAATTAAATTCAATCAACTGCGATTGTTGTTGTAATTGCGTTAAATTCTCTAGTGCTTTTGTCATATTCGTCATTTGTTCAAGAGATGAGAATTGAGCCATTTGTGCAATAAAATCTTTATCATCCATTGGGTTTGTTGGATCTTGATTTTGTAATTGTGTGATTAGCAAGTGTAAGAATGCATCTTTACCTAATGTTGAATTACCTGTTTGCCTTTGTTTAGAGGGTTTATTATCAACACCATAAACATCTGTTATACCCTTTCCTTCTGGAATTTTCGTTGTATCTGCCATAAACTCACACCTCCATCTCCGTTAAATAATCGCTAAACGCGGGTACATCTTCCTGATTATCATTGTTCTTATCTTCTTGATCTTGTGCTTGTTGCTTAAATGATTGGTTGAATTGATGCTGCCCTTTTTCTTGACGATTTGCATCACTTAAAGCTTGTGTAACATCAATGCGGTCAAGTTGTATATTCTGGTTGACTAAACCTTGTTTTAATGAATTTAATTGGCTATCCAACATCTCTTTACCAAGAGCTGTTGAAGCAAGCAATCTAGCTGTCATAACACCATCTTTTTGTACTAATTCCACACGAATTGTACCTAAATTTTCTGGGTAGAGTTTGATTAATAGTTTAGTCAATCCTGGTGCATTTGAAGTTTGACTACGATTCATAATCGCTTGGAACTCTTTTACAAAAGTTTCAGCTTGAGATGCTTTGTTAGTTGGTAATGTTAATGTCACAGTTGTGTTAGCTGTACCTTTTGTTTCTGCTAGAGTTGTTGTGACGCTTTCATTGGTATTGGTACTAGCATCGGTTAAATTAATCATTAATGGTTGCAAATCTTTCGATTTCGTGAGAGGAAGTTGACTGCTATTTGCTTGAGTTAAAAGCTGTTCTACTTTTGTAGAAATCGCAGACGTCCATTCTTTCACTTGAAATACTTGTAATTCTTGATTTAATACTAAATCCGTTTTAGGTGCTGCAAGTTCAACTAATTTCAAAAATTTAAGAACATCTGAAGCATGGGTTTGAGAGACTGTAGCACCTTTATCTCCACTAATAGAAGACATCAAATTCTGCATAAATGCAAAGGCATTTTGATCAATACCTGCAAGTAAATCCCAAACATCTTTTGCCTGTGTATCATCACCTGTTAACTTCTGAATAGTTGTTTGTAAATCTTCAACATTTACGCCTAACAATTCACCTAACTTTTCTAGAGAAATTCCTTCAGAACTTAAGCTAGTTTCATCTATTGAGCTCTTTAGTAACTTATTTAAATCTGTTAGAGAAGTTACACTAAGTATGTTTGACATGTCTTCTATAGTAATTGCTTGTTCATGATTTTCAACATTCTTACTATTTAGTACTTGTCCAAGCAAACCTTCTAAACCTCTTGATAAATCAATAGATAATCGATTTGAGTTAAATGTCGAACACTCAATGGTCTGACTATTCAACTTATCCACATTATTTTGCTTAGCATCTGTTGTAGATGAAGCTGGCGGTACATTTTTATTAGAAGACAACAAATATTCCGAAAATCTAGTATCAGACGAGCTAGCATTTGAATTATTTAATTGACTACTTGCTTTAGGTGATTCTATTTGTATCGAATCTATATTCATTATTTCACCTCCTTCCAACTAAACGAAATTTTATTTTGCTAACAAGACAGTGTATCGGGCAGCATCCTTTGCTGGCATCTTCTCTAAAACTTTCGCCAATGTTTCAGGCTTTAAGCTAGCTAGGATTTTAATTGCTTCAGAATCACTCATATTGATGATAACCGGAGCTGCTGCTTTTGGTGTCATTTTTTCAAATGTCGAAACTACACTACTAAACTCTTTTTTTGTTTCTACCTTGCCCTTTTCTAGCTTATCAATTTCAGCTATTAGTCGATCTTGTTCAATAACAAGCTTAGATTTTTCGTTTTTGGAATCTTCTATTTGGCCTTGTAATTGAGCAATTTGGGCTTCTTTTTCTTTAATTTGGGCTTTAAGGTCTACCATTTGTTTAGCATTTTCTTTTGTATCTTTTTCATTTAACGCTTTCTCGTTAGAACTTTGGGCCGTACCACTAGTCCATTCTTTTGCTTTTTCAAAAACATTTACGTTGTATAAATGCGCAATGATCAGGAGAACGGCGGTTGTAAATAGTAATGGTATAATCACCCAATAAAATAGCCTTTGAAGCGTACTAGGTGCTTTTATTTCCGGAGCTTTTGTACGCTCCAAATTTTTTTTCGCCATGCCCTCACCTGATTTCTTTGTTGTAATATGCGACTGATGATAATTCATCTAGTCGAATTGCTTCAAGTCTCTCTTGTTCTTCTTTAAAAGTTTCAAAGTCTTTTTCTTTCATCTTTTCATACTTTCGAAATTCCAATGACTTTTCAAGCAGCTTCTGTTCATGCCACTCCATTTTAGAGCGAGTTTGAATAACCTTTTGCTGGGCATCCATAATTGTTTTTTCAAGGCTATCAATAAACCTTGAATAATGATGAATTTCATCGATACTAGAACCAGTAGACATTCGTTGTTGTTGAAAACCAATAAGATCTTCTTTTTTCTTTAGCAAATTATAAAGTTTGCTTGCTACTTCTTCAAAAACTCTGACAGATTCTTTATAAGCAATTTCTGTTTCATTTTTTTCTTGCTCTCTTACTGTCATTACTTTTTCAAAGCGATATGTATATGCGCTCATTTATAGCCCACCACCATTTGATAATCTGACTAATTCATTCACACTTTGCTGCATACTAACATTATCTAAATAGCCTTGTTTCAAAAATGCTGTAATTAGTGGCTCAAAATGGATAGCTTCGTCAATTTCTTTGGAAGTTCCTCGCTTATAGGCACCTATATTTATCAAGTCTTCTGATTTGTTATAAGTATAGTAAAGTTCTCGTAGCCGTTCTGCAGCTTGTACCTGTTCTTTGGAGACGATATGATTCATCAAACGACTGACACTTTTTAGAACGTTAATAGCTGGATATTGTCCTTTATTTGCAAGTGTACGATCTAGCACGATATGTCCATCTAAAATACCTCGAACAGTATCTGCGATTGGTTCATTCATATCATCGCCGTCTACTAAAACCGTATAAAACGCTGTTATAGAACCATGTTCATTTGTACCCGTTCGTTCTAATAACTTTGGCAAAATAGAGAATACAGAAGGTGTATAACCTCTCGTTGCTGGTGGTTCACCAACTGCCAACCCAATTTCTCGTTGTGCCATAGCTACACGAGTAACAGAATCCATCATAAGCATGACATTTAGTCCTCTATTTCTGAAGTACTCTGCAATGGCTGTAGCTGTAAATGCCCCTTTAATACGCATCAGAGCAGGTTGATCAGATGTAGCTGCGACAACGATTGAGCGCTTCAAGCCTTCGGGGCCAAGATCTCGTTCGATGAATTCACGTACTTCACGACCACGTTCTCCAATAAGCGCGATAACATTTAAATCAGCTTCTGTATTTCTAGCAATCATTCCTAGGAGTGTACTTTTACCGACTCCTGAACCGGCGAATATACCGACACGCTGGCCATTTCCAACCGTTAACATGCCATCAATTGCTTTTACACCCACTTCAAGTGTTTCATTTATCGGTGGCCTAGTTAAAGGGTTTGGTGGATTTTCCTCTGTTTGTACAGTAGCAAGACCCTTTGGTAAGTTATGGCCATCAATTGGCATTCCCATTGAGTCCAATACTTTACCAATTAGTTCAGGCCCTACTTTTACTTCTAATGGAGATCCAGTTCCTTCAACTAAGCAACCTATTGAAATTTCTCTAATTGATGTAAATGGCATGAGAACAACTATTTCATCTTTAAAACCGACGACTTCTGCCAAAATCTCTGAATGTCCATTTTTTGAAGATTGCACATGAATTTTACAAACATCGCCAACAGAGCTTTCAGGACCCTGAGACTCAATCATCAACCCGACTACACGCGTTATACGACCATACTTTTTAAATGTTTGTACTGATGGAATATGCTCAATTAAATTCGACGCTTTCATCATTTCTGATCCACGCTTTCTAATATTTCTATTAGTTTTAATCGTAATTCATTAAGTTGTTCATCTATACTCACGACAATTCTCCCATGATTCGTTTCGATATAGCCGTCAGTATCATTTAATTCTTCATTCACGAAAATCATAAATGGTACATCCACTGGGAAAATGGAGGCTAATTCTTCGCGATGGTTTGAGACAAGTTTGTGATAGGCAAGTGACACATACAACTTAATCTCTTTCATCTCCCTGGCTTCTTTTAAACCTCGGCGGACCACATTCAAAAATAGTTCACTATTCTCTTCTAACGCTGTTCCTAAAATACGAGTCGCTGCATTCATTGCCAGTTCTAAAATGACTCTTTCTTGACTTTCTAAATATTGTTGAGCATTTTCTTTTGAACTGATAATAGTTTCATTAGCCGTATGAACTGCTTCTAACATATTGTCTTCAGCTTTTAGTCGTCCTTCTTCTAAGCCTTGTTGAAATCCTTCATCATATGCTTGTTGTTGAAGAACGAGCTTATCTTGTTCCCATTGCTCTTCCGCAAAATTAAGAGCCTTCTGTTGTTCTTCGCATTGAGCGATAAATTGTTGTTGTTGAATAGCTATCTCAGATTGTGCTTCAGTGATAATACGTTCTCTTTCAGCTAAAACTTCTTCTAAGGAATAGTCTTCAACAACTTCTTCTTGGTTATCGGACAATCTTAGCTCGCGTATTTTAATCGTTCTAATTTTCTCTTTGGATGATAGAGTATCATCGAATCGAATGATTCTAGACAATGACGTCATCTCCTCCACCGCGAGCGATAATGATTTCACCTGCATCCTCTAAGCGTCGTGTTACTGCAACGATTCTCATTTGTGCATCTTCAACATCTCTTAGACGAACTGGTCCCATCACTTCCATCTCTTCTCTAAATGTCTCAGCCATACGTTGGGACATATTTTTGAAAATGATTTCTTTTACTTCTTCGCTTGAAATCTTCATTGCAAGGAGTAAATCTTCGTTTTCACAATCACGTATAACGCGTTGAATTGAGCGGTTATCCAGTGTAACGATATCTTCAAAGACAAACATACGTTTTTTGATTTCTTCTGCAAGTTCTGGATCCTGGATTTCGAGTGCGTCCAGAATTGTTTTTTCAGTTTGTCTATCAACACCATTAAGGACTTCTACAACTGCGTCAACGCCACCAGTTTCAGTGTAATCTTGGGTTACAGTTGATGATAATTTGCGTTCTAATACTGATTCAATTTCACTAATGACTTCTGGTGATGTTGAATCCATCATTGCAATACGCTTCGCTATATCAGCTTGTACCTCTTGAGGTAAAGATGAAAGTATAATACCTGCTTGCTGTGGCTCTAAGTATGAAAGTATTAGAGCAATTGTTTGCGGATGTTCATTTTGAATAAAGTTGAAAATTTGAGCAGGATCTGTGCGTCTCGCAAAATCGAAAGGTCTTACTTGTAGAGAAGATGTTAATCGATTAATAATTGTTTGAGCCTGATCCGATCCAAGAGCTTTTTCTAATACTGTTTTCGCATAGCCAATACCACCTTGAGAAATGTAGTCTTGTGCGAGTGCAATATTATGGAACTCTTCGATAATTTCTTCTTTTATTTCTGGTTCAACTTTTTTAACTCCTGAAATTTCTAACGTTAAACGCTCTATTTCTTCTTCGCTTAAGTGTTTATATACCGCAGCGGACACTTCTGGTCCAAGTGATATTAACAGGAGTGCTGCTTTTTGTTTACCAGATAAACCTTTTTCTTTCCTTGACACAGCTTTTCCCCCCATTAATCTTCAGTTATCCAAGTACGCAGTAATTTCGCGAAATCATCTGGCTTGTCTTTAGCCATCTTTTCAAGCTGTTTACGTCGTACGGTTGATTCTGTTTCTTTTTCTGTAGAGATATCTTCTATTTCAACTATTTCATCTTGATCCTCAAGAATTATATTTTCTTCTATCTCTTTTTGTTTTCTAGAACGTAAGATAAAGAACGCTAGTAAAATAATTGCAACTACTAAAATACCGCCAATAACATATACCCACCATGGAATTTTACTTGTTTCAGTTGAAGCTATTTGGGCTTTACCATTCAATTGTTGAACGGTAACGTTAATTTTTTGATCGATTTGAGTATCTGTTAATTGTCCTGCTTCGTTTTTATCAATTGAAGTACGAACGATAGATGCAAGCATACTTTGAATATCTTTTTGTACATTCGTTGGTAAAGTTGTTGCGTCATCAGCAGTCGGTGGTTCTACCATTACTTGAATACCTAAATCACGAATTCTGTAAGGACTTTCTACGATTTGACGTTTAATACGATTCACTTCGTTATTAATCGTCTCTTCTGTTTTCTCGAAATCTCCATCACCTGATGATCCAGATTGATAGTTTGTAAAATTATCAGTTTCATTTTCAGCTTCTGGTGTACCAGAGGCCGCTGCTCCAGTACCTGTAAATGTTTCACTAATACGCTGTGCACTAATTTGGATACCAGCCATATTCTCTTTATCCACTGGTTCAACTAAATTTTCTTCACGTTGCTCTTGGGTAAAATCAATATCAGTTGTAACAACAACGGCAACTTTATCTGCTCCCATTAAAGTACCTAACATTGTTTGTACTTGGCGTTGCAAATCACGTTCAATTTGCTTTTTAAGTGTCAATTGTTGGTTGACATCCGCTCCATTAGCTCCCGCTGCTGCAGTATTAGTGGACTTTAAATCGTAATATTCAAAGTATTGATTTGTGATTACGATATTTTCTGGAGTTAAGTTCGGAACACTTTTAGATGCCAGATTATATAGTGTTTGAATTTGTGCTTCAGTAAATTGATAACCTGGTTCTGTGTTCAAGACTATAGATGCACTTGCCGGCTGCTGTGTATCACTTACGAATACACCTGCTTCAGGTAAAGTAATCATTACTTTCGCGTCTTTTACACCTTTAATGCCTTTAATCAAGTTTGCTAGTTCTGTTTGTGTAGAAGCTAACTTCAGAACGCTAAATTCATTATCAGTCATCCCAAACCCAGCGTTTTGAGAGAAAAATGAGTAATCTATTTTGCCAGATTGCGGAAAACCTTCTGACGCAAGTTGTACTAATAGTGGATCTACTTGATTTTCTGGAACTAAGATAGATGTTCCGCCTGGTGCAATCTTATATTTCGTCCCTTGAGCATCAAGGGTTTCTTTAATTTTCCCTACTTCAGCAGTCGATAAGTCTGAATAAAGTGGCGCATACGACACTCGAGTTGCAAAGTATGTAATAACCGCTGCCAAAATAACGATTCCAAGAAGAGAACCTATTAAAGTACCTTTTTGTGCTTTTGTACGACTTCCCCAAAACCTTGTGGAGTCGGTTTTGATTTTTGTCAGTCTTTCATTCATTTTAAGCCTCCGGTTATAGTGAATGTTCTAATACGTGGTTAAATCCGCACTAACCGTTCGAATTAAACTGTCATTCGCATAATTTCTTGATACGCCTCTACGACTTTATTACGTACTTGTAATGCTGTATTCAATGTTATACTTGCTTTTTGAGAGCTAATCATAACATCATGAAGTTCAACATTATCACCGTTTATTAACTTAGTCGTCATATCATCAGAAGCGACTTGACTATCGTTTACAGATTGGATAGCATCTTTTAACATTGTTCCGAAACTCTCTTTTGATTCTGTAGGCATTGATTCAGCCACTCTTTGTGTCATGGTTGGTTGAACTGGTTGCGCTACCGTTACTTGTGATACTGGCAATTAACCCATCCTCCTTCTTTGAAATTATTTACCTATTTCTAGTGCTTTTGTTAACATCGATTTATTTGCATTAAAAACCGTTACGTTCGCTTCATACGATCGTGTAGCAGATATTAGGTTTACCATTTCTTTTAAAGGATCAACATTTGAAGTTTGTACGTAACCTTCGTCATTAGCATCTGGATGTGTTGGATCATAAATAAGTTTGAATGGTGTTTCAGTATCATTATTAATCCCTGTTACTTTAACGCCATTGCCAACTCCTTGTTTACTAGTTGAACCCATTGCTGTATTTAGATAATTAGAAAATTGTCCTTCTTTCGACGTTAGTGTTACTGTTTTACGACGATACGGAACCCACTCGCCATTCTCCATTGTTGCTCGTGTAGTATCGACATTTGCCATATTAGACGAAATGACGTCCATTCTTAAACGCTGAGCAGTAAGCGCTGAGCCTGTGGTATTCATGCTATGGAAGATAGACAAAATTAGTTACCCCCTTTAATGACAGTTTGTAATGTATTTAACTTACCGTTAATGCGGTCAATCAAGGCATTGTAGAAAATTGTGTTTTCAGCCAAACTTGCTTGTTCTTTATCCATATCTACTCCGTTACCATTTTCTCGGTAACGTAGATTAGAATAGCTATAAACACCAGGTGTCGAATTCTTCGTAGTAAAATCAAAATGTCTTTGATCTGTTCTGTTCGCTTGTATATATGTATTTTGTGCCTCAGTTAACATCTTTTTGAAACTAACGTCTTTAGCCTTATAGTTTGGTGTGTCATTATTCGCTATATTTTGAGCGATTGTTTTATTTTTCACCGCAGCATAAGAGAGGCCACTTTCCAAATTACTTATCGTTCCACTAAATAAATCCAAAACTTCACCCCAATTCGATATAAACTACCAAATTTCAATTTTATTTTCACTATC
The DNA here is from genome assembly GCF_050278625.1 of Viridibacillus sp. NPDC096237. Taxonomy (NCBI): domain Bacteria; kingdom Bacillati; phylum Bacillota; class Bacilli; order Caryophanales; family Caryophanaceae; genus Viridibacillus; species Viridibacillus sp. NPDC096237. The sequence continues at coordinate 369,513 of NZ_JBNNTI010000001.1, forward strand.
TAATTGTATTAGAGATGTAACCTAGTGTCTATCTGTATTAGAGTCTTTTTGATAGGTACAAAAACCCATTTTTATAACTTTACTCCCCTTTTCCTCCAAAACTTCTAAACCCCTTATCCTATAAGGGGTAAAGGTAATATTCACTATAAAAATAGTGTTAATGAGGTTAATTATTTATACTATCTAATACTTGTGCATCTATTGCGAATATAGGGATTTCTTAGTTTTCCAATAATATTAGAAAGTTAATTTCTCCTAATAATACCATGTAGGTATATATTTATTTGATATATTTTGTACAATTCCCAACTAATCTAACTTAATATTACTATAACAGACTTCACTTACATTAATAGTAATTTACTAAAATATTCTATAGATAACTACCTTTTTATCACTTTCCGTCCTTTTTAACAGAGAAATGGTAACCATACATTGTGTATCCACTCCATACAAAAGAATTATTCATTTTCAGTCAATTTCTCAAATTCATCATTTGATTCCACAATATTTTTGCATTTTCGATCTTTTTCTAAAGATTTTTCAAATACAGGTTCATTATTTATTAGGTACAAATGTTGATTAATAGCAATAAAAAAACTACCCCAAAGTCTATGTTAGACATCGGGATAGTTAGTTCGAAATTATTAGCGCATTTTGATTTCTGCTAATGCATTTAGGAATTTATCGTTTAATACTTTAATATAAGTACCTTTCATACCTAAAGAGCGTGATTCAATGACACCAGCTGATTCAAGTTTACGTAAAGCATTAACGATAACTGAACGTGTAATACCTACTCGGTCAGCAATTTTAGAAGCGACTAGCAACCCTTCGCTACCATCTAATTCTTCGAAGATATGCTCAATAGCTTCTAATTCACTGTATGATAATGAGTTGATAGCCATTTGTACGACAGCTTTACTACGAGCTTCCTCTTCGATTTCTTCAGCTTTTTCACGAAGAATCTCCATACCTACTACAGTTGCACCATATTCAGCTAGGATTAAATCATCATCCTCAAAAGTACCAGCTAGACGAGCTAAAATCAATGTTCCTAGGCGTTCGCCACCACCAATAATCGGCACAATTGTAGTTAGACCCGATTTGAAAAGCTCTTTGTTTTCAACAGGGAATGCACTATGTTCGTCATGTACATCAAGGTTTGGAGCAGTTTCAGAGAAGTCATATAAATTTTGAGTATATTCTTCAGGGAAACGGCGCTCTTCAAACATTTTGTTAAGACGATCGTTTTCAATTTGTTGATTAATTGAAATACCTAGTAATTTACCTTTACGACTTACGATGTATACGTTACTTTCGATGACTGTTCCTAATGTGTCCGCCATTTCTTTAAAGTTAACTGGTTTCCCAGCAGATGCTTGAAGCATTGAGTTAATTTTTCGTGTTTTAGCTAATAAATTCATGTTTATTTAGCCTCCTGTAATATTTTCTGCGTAGTTTATTTAATTTTCATAACTTTTAAAATTTTCATACAATAACCTAGATTATAAACTATAAAATAAATTGAGACAAATCTTTGTTCTTCGCAATTTCTCCAAGTTTTTGATCTACGTATGATGGTGTAATATCGATGTGAGCTGGTGCGATATCTGCAGCTTCAAATGATAACTCTTCTAAAAGACGTTCCAAAATCGTATGCAGACGGCGTGCTCCGATATTATCTGTTTCTTGGTTTACAAATGTTGCAATTTCCGCAATACGATCAATCGCTTCTTCTGTAAACTCAATTTCAACACCTTCAGTATTTAATAATGCCTTATACTGAAGAATTAATGAATGGTCTGGCTCTTTTAAAATACGAACAAAGTCTTCCTTCGTAAGCTTTTCTAATTCTACACGAATTGGGAAGCGCCCTTGTAGCTCAGGGATTAAATCTGATGGCTTAGACATATGGAATGCACCTGCAGCGATGAATAGCATATAATCTGTTTTGACAGGACCATACTTCGTATTAACAGTAGAACCTTCAACTATTGGTAAAATATCACGTTGAACTCCTTCTCTTGATACATTCGCAGAACCAGAATTACCATTCTTATTGGCAATTTTGTCAATTTCATCGATAAAGATGATGCCTGTTTGCTCAGCACGCGTAATCGCTTCTTGAGAAACTTCATCAGAATCAATTAAATTATTAGCTTCTTCTATTATAAGTATTCGTCTAGCATCTTTTACTTGTAGACGTCGCTTTTTCTTTTGTTTCGGCATTAAGCTTGATAACATATCACCCATGTTACTGCCACCCATATCCATGCCAGCTCCTGGAAAACCACCAAACATTGATGGTGCTTGCTCCGTCACTTCCACCGATATCCACTCTTCTTCAAGCTTGCCTGCTTTTAAATCATCTGCAATTTGTGTACGTTTTAAACGTACTTCTGTATCATCTGTAGTTGTTTCTTCTTCCTTCTCGGAATTTTGTCCGAAAAACATTTCAAAAGGATTTGACGCTGATTGCTTTTTACGCATACTTGGCACAAGTAATTTCACAATTTGTTCATTAGCTAGTCGCTCTGCTTGATCCTTTACTTCTTCATGTTTTTCTTCTTTCACGAGTCGGTTAGCCACTTCTACTAAGTCACGTACCATCGATTCCACATCACGACCTACATAACCTACTTCAGTAAATTTTGTCGCTTCTATTTTTATGAATGGCGCTTTTACTAAACGTGCGATACGTCTAGCAATTTCCGTTTTACCAACTCCAGTTGGTCCAATCATTAAGATGTTTTTTGGGATGACTTCATTTTTCATCTCTTCATCTAAGAGTTGACGACGATGACGATTACGAAGCGCAACAGCTACTGCACGCTTAGCATCACGTTGCCCAACGATATAACGATCTAAATACTCGGTCATTTGTCTAGGCGTTTGTTGTTGTGTCATAGTTACAGTGCCTCCACGATAATATTATGGTTCGTAAATACACAAATATCTGCTGCAATTTCAAGCGATGCTTTCGCAATTTCCTCTGCTGTTAATGTATCACCAGAGTACTGCTTTAACGCTCTACCAGCTGATAACGCATAGTTACCTCCCGAGCCAATTGCTAAGATACCGTCATCAGGTTCAATGACCTCACCAGAACCAGAAACAAGTAGTAGTGTTTCACTATTCATTACAAGTAACATTGCTTCTAGCTTTTGCAACATTTTATCTCCGCGCCACTGCTTTGCTACTTCGACTGAAGCACGTTGAAGGTTCCCATCAAACTCCATAAGTTTCCCTTCAAACATTTCAAACAATGTAAACGCATCGGCAACCGATCCGGCAAACCCTGCTAATACTTTACCGTTGTAAAGACGACGTACTTTCTTAGCTGTATGTTTCATCACAACTGCATTACCAAGAGTCACCTGTCCGTCACCTGCCATCGCGCTCTGCCCTTTATGTTGTACTGCAAAAATTGTGGTTGCGTGCATTTCAACCATAATAACCCTCCTCCCAATTGTTACGCTCTTGGATGAGCATTCATATATGTGTTTCTTAGATGTTCTTTTGTCACATGCGTATAAACTTGCGTAGAAGATAAATTTGCGTGTCCGAGTAATTCTTGCACGGTACGTAAATCTGCTCCGTTGTTTAATAAATGCGTAGCAAAGGTGTGTCTTAACATATGAGGATAAATATTAGAATGTAACTCTGCATTTTTCATCATATCATTTAAAATATAACGAACACCTCTTGCCGTAAGGGCTCCACCTCGCATATTGACAAATAGTTGAGGGTTTTGAAGGCCTTTCATAAGTTTAGGACGTGAATTTGCTAGGTATTGTTGCAATGCTTCCGAAGCAAAATGCCCAAATGGTACATAACGTTCTTTTCTCCCTTTCCCCATCACACGTAAAATGCATATTGAAAAATCAACATCTTTCATTTCAATAGATGTCAATTCACTAACCCGAATTCCTGTGGCATACAACAATTCAAGAATGGCTGTATCTCGTAAAGATTTCGGATCTTCCCCTTCGTTTGCCTGAAACAATCTGGCAAGCTCTTCTTCATAAAAAAAGCGCGGTAATCTATCTTCTTTTTTTGGATGATAAAGAGCTTGAAAGCCTGTATCATCTAATCCGTATTCTTTATTTAGAAAACGAAAAAAAGAACGGATTGAAGAAATTTTCCTTGAGATAGTTGTTCTCGCTTTTTTTTCTTCGTACAATTTTGTTACGTAAAGTCTGGCGTGTATATATTCAACAGCAGCTAAATCTTCTACGCTTTCTACTTTTAAGAAAGATAAAAATTCATGTAAATCAGATTGATATTCTCGCACTGTTAATGGTGAAAAATTTTTTTCTAATTGAATATAGATAACAAATTGCTCAAGTACTTGTTCAGATCGTATGTTCATTTGAACACCTCGTTAATGAAAAGCTCCAAATTTAACCATCTAACTCTAAGCATTTTTAAAAAGCAAAAACGCTTACTAAACTAGAGCTAATGTTAATCCTAGTTGTTTAAGGCACATATGAGTATAACACACTCATGTGAATTGTTCGACACTTCAGTTCATAAGTCAACATAAAGTTTTTATCGAAAGGTTTATTCACGTCTTTTGGGTAACTTTGTTACACTTAAATGTATTATTCTTATTTCTAAATTACCACTATTTGTATCTTCTTTTCAATTATGAGAAATCATCTTCATTTGTAAACAAAAAAGCCCTTAAAATTGTAACAATTTTAAGGGCTAAAACAATTATATATTTGTTGAATTTTTGAAGTTTTGAATAGCAGCCAAAGCACGTTCTGCGTGTTTTTCACCGCGTTCTTGCTTCGATTTAATTTTCTCGCCTAATTTAGGGAATAAACCGAAGTTCACATTCATAGGTTGGAAGTGTTTTGAATCTGCTTCTGTTATATAACGCGCCATACTTCCTAATGCTGTTTCTGCAGGGAAGATTAATAAGTCTTTTTCCATTGCAAGATGTGCGGCATTAATACCAGCAATTAAACCACTACCCGCTGACTCAACATAACCCTCTACCCCCGTCATTTGACCAGCAAAGAAAATGTTTGGTCGACTTTTCAGTTGATAAGTCGGCGCTAATGCTTTAGGTGAGTTAATAAAAGTGTTTCGATGCATAACACCATAACGAACGATTTCTACATTTTCCAAACCAGGGATCATACTAAATACTTCTTTTTGCGCCCCCCATTTTAAATGTGTTTGGAATCCCACTAAGTTATAAAGTGTACCAGCAGCGTCATCTTGACGAAGTTGTACAACTGCATGTGGACGTTTACCGGTTCTAGGATCTTCTAAGCCTACTGGTTTCATAGGACCAAATAGCATAGTTTTAGGACCACGTGCTGCCATTACTTCAATTGGCATACAGCCCTCAAAGTACTTTTCTTTTTCAAATTCTTTTAATGGTGCAACTTCAGCGTTAATCAATGCTTCTTGGAAACGATTGAATTCTTCTTCTGTCATTGGGCAGTTTAAGTATGCCGCTTCACCTTTATCATAACGAGATTTCAAATATACTTTATTTATATCAATGCTGTCTTTTTCTATTATTGGTGCAGCTGCATCATAGAAATAAAGATATTCTTCTCCTGTTAAAGCTTGAATTTGTTCTGCTAATGCTTTTGAAGTTAATGGACCTGTAGCAATAACTGTTATACCTTCTTCAGGAATTTCCGTTACTTCTTCATTAATTACTTCAATCAGTGGATGGTTTTTTACTTTTTCTGTTACATAGCCGGCGAATTCGTGGCGATCCACAGCTAGCGCTCCACCTGCTGGAACTGAACTGCGATCCGCGGCTTCGATAATAACCGAATCCAACATGCGCATTTCTTCTTTAATAACGCCAACTGCATTTGTTAAATTATTGGCACGTAGAGAGTTACTACATACTAATTCTGCAAATTTATCTGTGTGGTGAGCAGGCGTTTGTTTTACTGGACGCATTTCATACAAGCGAACTTGAATTCCTCTTTTTGCAATTTGCCAAGCTGCTTCACTACCTGCTAAACCTGCACCGATTACATTTACGATTGTTGTCATGCTAATATATACCTCTTTCTTATACTCATCATTGTGATGCTGTTTCTTTATAGTCACATTTCGTACATTGGATTTGTACGCCTTTTTTCAGTTTCTTCTCGACTAATAATTCACTACATTTTGGACAAGGTCTGTTAATTGGTTTATCCCATGATACGAAATCACAGTCAGGATAACGATTACAACCGTAGAAAATACGTTTTGTCTTACTTTTTCGTTCTACGATTTCGCCTTCTTTACATGTTGGACATGTAACGCCTATTGCTTTGACAATAGCTTTTGTATTACGGCAATCAGGGAAGTTACTACATGCCATGAATTTACCATAGCGACCAAGTTTGAAAACCATTGGTGAGCCACAATGTTCACAGTCTTCACCGGCGGGTTCATCTTTTATTTCAACTTTTTCCATTGCTACTTCAGCATGTTGTACATGTTTTTCAAAATCTTGATAAAATTCATCTATTATATTTACCCATTTTGTATTTCCTTCTTCGATACTATCTAAATCGTGCTCCATTTTCGCAGTGAATTCGATATTAATAATATCAGGGAAAAATTCCAATACTAGTGAATGTACAATTTCCCCTAATTCAGTTGGTACAAATCGTTTTGCGTCTAATGTGACATACCCACGCTTTTGGATTGTATCTAAAGTTGGAGCATAAGTTGATGGTCGACCGATCCCTATTTCTTCCATCGTCTTCACTAGACGTGCCTCCGAGAAGCGCGGCGGTGGCTGTGTGAAATGTTGTTTCGGTTCAATATTCAAGGATTTTACAATATCGCCTTTTTCCATCGGTGGCAATAGTTTATCCTTTTCTTCTTTTTGGTCATCTGATCCTTCAATATAAAGTTTCATGAAACCAGGGAATTTCACTTGAGAGCCTGTTGCTCTAAAGAATACCTCACCATTTTGTAAGTCTGCTGTAACTGTATCTAATACAGCAGATGCCATTTGACTCGCTATAAAGCGTTCCCAGATTAGACGATATAAACGAAGTTGATCTCTTGATAAAACGGCCTTTAACTGATCTGGCGTACGCATTGTGCTTGTTGGACGAATTGCTTCATGTGCATCTTGTGCTTTTTCAGATTTTTTTGCTTGTTGATCAAGAGGCGTTGTATATTCGTTACCATACGTTGATTGAACGTATTCAAATGCTTCTTTTTTCGCCGTTTCAGATATACGTGTAGAATCTGTACGCATATACGTAATTAAACCCACAGTACCTTCTTTACCGACATCTATACCTTCGTATAATTGTTGTGCAAGCATCATAGTCTTTTTTGCACGGAAGTTTAATTTACGCGCTGCTTCTTGTTGTAGAGATGACGTTGTAAAAGAGGGAGCTGCATTACGCTTACGTTCGCGTTTCACTACTTTTGCGACTTCGAAATCTTCACCCTTCATTAACTTCAAGACATCTTTTACTTGCGCTTCATTGGACAATTTAATTTTCTCTTTACTATTTCCATAGTAAATAGCATCAAATTGCTTTTTACCTTTTTCAAAATTGCCTTCAATAGTCCAATATTCTTCAGGCTGGAAATTTTTAATTTCGTTTTCGCGGTCGATAATCATACGTAGTGCTACTGATTGTACACGCCCAGCAGATAAACCCTTCTTGACTTTCTTCCATAGAAGAGGACTAATGTTATATCCTACAAGACGGTCTAATATACGACGTGCTTGTTGAGCATCAACTAAATCCATATCAATTGGACGTGGATGCTTAAATGACTCTTTTATAGCATCTTTCGTGATTTCGTTAAATAATACACGACAGTCCGATTTTATATCAATGTTAAGTGCTGTTGCTAAATGCCAAGCAATAGCTTCTCCTTCGCGATCTGGATCGGCCGCGAGATAGATTTTCTTAGCTTTTTTAGCTGCGGATTTTAAATCTTGTAAAACAGGACCTTTACCACGAATGGTAATGTATCTTGGTTCAAAATTATTTTCCGTGTCAATTCCCATTGTACTTCTAGGTAAATCACGAACGTGACCAATTGACGCTTTCACTTTATATTTTTTTCCTAAATATCGCTCGATAGTTTTTGCTTTTGCGGGCGATTCTACTATTACTAAATAATCCGACATGTGAGTTCCCCCTTATAGAGGTGAAGTTTCATTTTCTTTAGTTTCACTTGTTAAAATTGAATAGGTGCATGTAAATATGGTTAAAAACCTTACCATTCAACTATAACTTTTTTTCTAAGCGTTTACAAAAGAATACCTGTTGCAAAATGTATAACAGAAAAGAAATTTTTGCAAGTTATATTTCATCTTCAAATAAAATATCTTTCTAATTCTGCAATTATTTGATAACCATTCCAGACTGGTGTAGCACCCTCTGCAAGCAATTTATGAGGTCCTAAAGAAAGTTTTGATGTAATATCTCCAGGAACTATGAAAATTTCTTTCCCATGCTCTAAGGCGTGGTCCATTGTGCTGGATGTACCGCTTTTTTCAGCAGCTTCTGTGACTAGTATTGCCTTTGATATACCGCTAATAATACGATTTCGCATTGGAAAATACCATCGTTTCGGCTCGATATATGGCGGATATTCTGTAATTAACAAATGATCTTTGCCAATTATTTCGGCTAATTTTGCATTTTCTTTCGGATATAGGTGAAATAATCCATGTCCAAGTACTGCGATTGTTTTTCCTCCGTTTGCAATTGCACTTTCATGGGCCATTCGGTCGGCTCCCTTTGCAAGGCCACTGACGATGATATAATCATGTTCCACTAATGCTGGCATAATATACTGTAATGCATTTTCTGTATAAACCGTCGCCTTTCTAGAGCCAACTATAGCTATCTTCTTTTTATTAGCTAATAAATCTACTTTTCCTTTTACATAGAGACATGTAGGAGAATCATATAGTTCGAATAACGTTTTAGGGAATAAGGGATGAAAGAACGGGATAGGAGTTATCGACTTTTGCTCATACGCTTGGAGTAAGGGGGTTTCCATTGCTTCTATATAAGCGGTTTTTAAACTATTAGCTTTTTCATAGGAGAGTTTTAATAATTTTGCAATTTGTTGTGTGGACATTTGTTCAATATCTACAAGTTCTATATCCTCTTTGAATAAGGGTGCTAACCTGTTAAGAGGTACAGGAAATACATAATGCAATGCCAAGAGTCTCTGAGTCAATAGTGCTTCATTCATCATTGCCCTCCATTCATAACTACTTAAAAGGTGTAGCATTGTCTATTAGGACTTTGCTACACCTTCAATATTAATGAGTTTTACATTTTTCGTACAAGCCCTGTTCTTTTATAACTTTAATAAATGTTTCACCGATAACAGATGGTGTCTCTGCTACTTGAATTCCAGCTGCATTCATTGCTTTAATTTTATCAGCAGCTGTACCTTTACCACCTGAAATAATAGCACCAGCATGGCCCATACGCTTTCCAGGAGGTGCAGTTTGTCCACCAATGAAACCTACAACTGGTTTTGTCATATTTGCTTTGATCCACTCTGCTGCTTCTTCTTCTGCCGTACCGCCAATCTCACCAATCATAACGACACCATAAGTTTCAGGGTCTTCATTGAATTCTTTTAAAACATCAATGAAGTTTGTACCATTAACTGGGTCGCCACCAATCCCAACAGCCGTTGTTTGACCGATACCTTCTTGAGAAAGTTGATGAACTGCTTCATATGTTAAAGTACCAGAGCGTGACACTACCCCTACATGGCCTTTTTTATGGATATAACCTGGCATGATACCAATTTTACATTCATCTGCAGTAATAACACCTGGACAGTTCGGACCAATAAGACGTGTTTTCTTACCTTCCATATAACGTTTCACTTTAATCATATCTAATACTGGGATATGCTCAGTAATACAAATAACTAAATCTAAATTAGCATCTACAGCTTCTAAAATTGCGTCTGCTGCAAATGGTGCTGGTACGTAGATGACAGAAACATTACAGCCTGTTGCTTCAACAGCGTCAACCACCGTGTTAAAAACCGATACGCCTTCAACAGTTGTACCACCTTTACCAGGCGTAACTCCCGCTACAACTTTCGTACCATATTCTAGCATTTGCTTTGTATGGAATAGAGCCGTTGACCCTGTAATCCCTTGTACAAGCACTTTAGTTTCTTTATTAATATAAACGCTCATTTCAAGTCCCTGCCCTTCTTAGCCTACAAGTTCTACAATTTTTCTTGCACCATCAGCCATTGAATCTGCTGTAACGATATTAATACCCGATTCATTTAACAATGCTTTACCAAGTTCAACATTCGTACCTTCCAAGCGAACAACTAATGGTACATTTAAGCCAACCTCTTTGGCCGCTGTAATAACACCTTCTGCGATAATATCACATTTCATGATACCCCCGAAAATGTTAACGAATATACCTTTTACACTTGCATCAGAAAGAATGATTTTGAAGGCTTCTGTTACTTTTTCAGCAGTTGCACCGCCCCCAACGTCCAGGAAGTTTGCGGGTGATCCGCCATAATAACTAATGGTGTCCATTGTAGCCATAGCAAGTCCAGCACCATTGACCATACAACCAATGCTACCCTCTAATGAAATATAGCTTAAATCATATTTTGAAGCTTCAATTTCCTTTGGATCTTCTTCTTCGAAATCTCGTAATTCAACAACATCCTTATGGCGATATAAAGCGTTTCCATCGAAGTTGAACTTTGCATCTAACGCCACTACATTACCATCACCTGTCACGACAAGTGGGTTGATTTCTAAAATAGATGCATCTTTTTCAGTAAATGCTTTGTAAATTCCAAGCATAAGTGATGCAGCTTTATTTATTAATTTGTCTGGAATATTCATATTAAACGCAAGACGACGTGCTTGGAAACCTGTTAGTCCAATAGCTGGATCAACTACTTCTTTGAAAATTTTCTCAGGGGTTGCTTCAGCAACCTCTTCAATGTCCATTCCGCCCTCTTCAGATCCCATCAAAGTAATTCTAGAAGTTGCACGATCAACTACAAAGCCTAAGTAGTACTCTTTTTTAATATCAGAGCCTTCTTCTATGTAGAGGCGCTTTACTTCTTTACCTTCTGGACCAGTTTGGTGAGTGACCAGGATTTTACCTAATAATTCTTTCGAATACGAACGTACCTCGTCCAAATTTTTGGCAATTTTAACGCCACCTGCTTTACCTCTTCCACCTGCATGGATCTGTGCTTTAACAACTACTACACTTGTACTTAATTCTTTTGCTACTTTTACAGCTTCCTCTGGTGAAAACGCTACTCGGCCATTTGGAACTGACACCCCGTATTGTCTTAGAATTTCCTTTCCTTGGTACTCATGGATATTCATCTAACTTCCTCCTATCAAAATCCCATAGAGTTTTACTACTACATAACCATTGTATATAATCTGATCCTCTATGTCTACATTCTTGTTATTTCGACTTTCCGCTTTAATTATCCGCAAATATGCTCGAAATATACATGTACCAACGGATTTAATGCGACTAATATCGACTTTTTTTGACTATTATTTAGAATTTTCATAATTTTTATCTAAATGATAAATAAACGCAAATACCTCAGCAACCGCCTGATAAAGTTCCTCAGGAATCGACTCATTTAAATCTAGCTGTCCCAATAATTGGACAAGGGTTGGATCTTCTTGAATAGGAATATCATTATCTTTTGCCTGTTCTAAAATATTTTCTGCTATTTTCCCTTTACCCTTCGCAATCACTTTTGGGGCTTCAAACCCATTTGGATTAAAGGAAAGAGCAACAGCTTCTTTGCGTTCATGTGACTGTTTTTCTTCAATCATATGCGAATATCAACTCCCCCGTTATCATCCTTTGAGTTTTTTGCAGTTAGCGTTGATTTCATCGGTTGATTTTCTGCGAATTTTTTCATAAAGACACCAGATAATTGATAATCATGAGATAATAATCCTTTTTTTAACGCATTTTTAAGAGGCTCTGCTAATTCTTTCAACTGATTTTTCTCGTTATAAATAGTTACTGTGACGACGCGACTCTGAACCTGCATATCAATTACCGTTTCTTGTAGAGAATTCAATTGCAAATAGAATAAAACCCTCGCATAATCTGCGTCAATTTTACCATCGTCCTTCATACGGCCATTCCATTGTAACGTGGCATCTGTTTTACGCCCAAAAAACTCCAAAGGAATTTGCATGATTATTTGATGTTGTGGTCCATTTTCTCCAGATAAGTATTGCATTCCATTCATACGCGCAACAATTTGCTCAGCCACAGCTTTTGTAGTATCTGAAGCTGATGGATCTTGTAGTAATGATAATAACTGCGGTTTCAATTGCCCAGCAAGCTGCTGAATATCCGCTGTTTTATTAAGTAATTTTGCTTCATAGCTTAATCCTAGATGTTGCAAAGTTTGTTTCATAGCTGATTCTAAAGCTTTACTATCTATTGCATTATGAACATTCTGCTCAGCTTGTGATACTAATTGCTGAATGAAAGGCTCTGCTGATTTACTTGCGATTTGTGTTAATTCTCTAAGTTTCATATCATCCGTTGCATTAGCCACATTCATTAATGTCATTAAATGTTGTTTGGCTGTTATATTTTGTTCATCGGTTTTGAAGGGCTGTTGCTCAGCTATTTGGCTAAATACTTTCATAAGTTGACCATGTAATTCCTTAACTAAGACTTGCATAGATTGCTGTGTACTATTTGCAAGGGTATTAATAAGCGCTTCTTTCTGTGGTGCTGACATTAAACTTTGTGATTCAATTGATCCTTTTAGCTGTGCAATGAACTCTGGCATGTCCTTTTGACTACCAGGCTGAATATTTTGCAGTAATTGCGTCGTAGAAGGTTCTGTAAAGTGTGTTTGACTCATTCTCCCTAATTGTCCCTGAACATCCTTCACAAGCGTTTGTAACGTCTGCTGTGAAGTTTGACCAGCATTGAATTTAGTCAAAATCTGTTGCAGTTCTGCTTTTTGTGTATCTGTCAAATTATCATTTTTCGTAATGGCAGTTTGTAATTGCTGAATTAGTACCACTGCTTCTTTTGGTGTTGCCATTTGTATTTGTTGTAATAATTGTCCTAGTGAGTTGAAATTTGATACAGATGGCCCTTGCATAGCATTAGTCGTCCAGTTAAAAATATTGGCGTTTTTCGGTAATATACCCACTTCTTTTAGCATTTGGATTAAAATGTTCTTATCAGTCGGTGATGCATTTGCGTCTGTTAGAGATTGAATAATTTTCGCTAAAATTGCACCACCTGTTTCAGTTTCAAATGGTTTAGCTAGCAATTGAAGTTGTTGTAGCAATTTCTCACGAACAGCTGGCGATAAAGATGTATCCTGTTGTAATAGTTGCCGTAAAGCATCTAACGTTTGAGTGAAACCTTCTTTCATCCCACCTTGTATTAGCGCTTGGAATGTGTCTTGTTGCATAGGCATTTTTAAGTCAATTATTTTTTGCAAGGCTTGTAAGGCATCTTTCATCGTAATACCCGCAGGTAATTGTTTTACTAACTGTTCTGCTTGCGTTAGCTGTTCTTTAGACATCGGTACGTTTTCTTTTAAGAAATAGGCAGCAATTTGTTGCATTTCGGATGTTTTCGGAAGTTGCATAGAATCTAATAATTGATTAATTTGTTGTGTTAATGTACCTGTTTGATTGATTGGGCCAGATACGACTTTCAGTTGTAAGTCCGGCTCTATGCCAGTGACTTGAAAATAATGTGCATTGCCAGCTTGCATTGGCACTTCTAACTTTGCCATAAAACGATGCCCACCCAACTGTACCTCTGCTTGGTTGTCAGGAAAAAGCTGTTTAATCGTGCCGTGAAATACTTGACCTTGTTTTAAGGCCACTGGCTGTTGTGTATTTATACTTTGATTTTGTTGCATTTGTATGGACGAAAACGAAGTATAAGCCAATACTCTTCACCCTTTCTCAAGAATCATTGATTTGATTGGTTCAAATGTTGTTCTATGAATGTCTGTAGGTCCAAATTCACGTAAAGCTTCTAGATGTTGTTTTGTACCGTAACCCGCATGTTGCGCAAAACCGTATTGCGGGTATTTAGCATCCATTTCTTCCATGTAGTAATCACGTGCAGTTTTCGCCAATATAGAAGCAGCTGCGATAGCTAAGCTTTTAGCATCACCTTTAATGATGGAATCTTGAGGAATATCAATTGGCAAAGTCATTGCATCTGCTAAAACAAAATCAGGTTTCACTTGTAGCGTTTCTATAGAGGCCTTCATGGACTGTTTTGTCGCTTCGTAAATATTGAGGTTATCAATTACTTCTGCAGACTGAAAATGAATAGAAGTCGTGATAGCACATTCCATAATTTTCGCAATAAATGACTCTCTTGTTTCTTTCGATAACTGTTTGGAATCATTTAATCCAACAAGCTCTGGGCAATCATTTGGTAAAATAACCGCTGCGGTAACAACAGGACCCGCTAATGGACCCCTACCTGCTTCATCTGTACCTGCAATATAGGCAGATGGATGAGTACGATAAGAGTTATCAAATTGTAGTTTCTCTTGATGCTCGGCTAATAGTTTGTCTAGCTTCGCTTTTTTTCTAAGCCATTGTTGCCACACTTTTTGTACACCCAAGCGTTCATCCGCTTCTACCTCCGCCATCCAAGATTGGTATTGCTGCTCATTATTTAATACTTCTTTAATGTCTTTTATTGTTTTCAAAACTAGAACTCCCTTTTGTATCTATTTATACTATCGGCACTATTGCTAAAAAATCTAGAAAAAAACCTTTTTCACCATAAGGTAAAAAAGGTTCTTTTTTATTCTTCGATTATATCTTCTACAAAGTCGAATGTCAGCTTACCTAATTGCTGATTACGAATATCTCGTACAATTAGTTCAGCAACTTGGTCGTAGTCAATTTCACCGCCTGTTGTATATACTCTACGTAATTGACCGATATGATTATATGTCTCTACAAGATCTTCGCTGACTTCTGAAAATTTATAACGCTCTTCCATACGACCTTTATAATGCTTACTCAAGAAGTTTAACCCGTATACAGCTAGGTCGTCCATATTTGTAATGGTATCTTTGATAGCACCAGTTAAGGCAAGCTTATAGCCTACTTCTTGATCTTCGAATTTCGGCCATAGAATTCCTGGTGTATCTAATAGTTCAAGTTCTTTGCCAAATTTAATCCACTGTTGCGATTTTGTTACACCAGGTGTATTGCCTGTTTTAGCAATATTCTTTTTGGCAAGTCGATTAATCAATGTCGATTTCCCTACGTTCGGTATACCCACAATCATCGCACGAATTGCACGTGGTTTCATACCTTTTGAGCGCATACGATCCCATTTCTCAGCTAATAACTCTTGTGCAGCTTTTGTTACTTTGTTAAGTCCCTTACCATCTAATGAATTAATAGCTACAGCACGGTGCCCTTTTGATTCAAAATAATCTATCCATTTACGTGTTTGAACTTCATCAGCCATATCCGCTTTGTTCAAAATAAGTAAACGTGTTTTTTGATGAATTACTTCATCTAGCATTGGATTTCTTGAAGATAATGGCAAGCGTGCATCAATCAATTCAAAAATAATATCAACCAATTTCAGTTTTTCAGTTACTTCACGACGAGCCTTCGCCATATGTCCCGGAAACCATTGAATGGTCATTTGTTTCACTCCTATTCGTTATTTCACGGTACCAATTTGATCATAAGGCCAAAAAACAATACTTGTTTTACCGATAATTTCATCTACTGATACAACCCCAATGACACGACTATCTTTACTATAACGACGATTATCTCCCATTACAAAAACATAACCATCTGGAATTTTATCCAGCTGTTCGATATCCGCAAGTGTAAAGTCTTCAGTTAATGTACCTTCATCTGTAAGTTCATCTTTATATTGTTGTAAGTAAGGCTCCGCAATTGCCTTGCCATTGATATAAAGCTGATCATTTTTATATTTTAGCTGATCTCCTGGTAAACCAATAATACGTTTAATATAATCTTTCTTTTCCGGTGCGTGGAATACAACTATATCAAAACGGTGCAAGTCACCGATTTTATAGCCAATCTTATTTACAATCATGCGGTCGCCATTTTCAAGGGTTGGCATCATAGAGTCGCCATCTACTACAATAGGAGTGAATAAAAAATAACGGATAATTGCAGCTAATGCAAAAGCAATGACTAATGCCTTTGTCCATTCCCATAACTCATTTTTCTCTTTTTTTGTTTTTTCCATTTCGATGTCCCCCTTGACTATTCTGTTCTTATTGTACAAGGATTTATCATTTCAAGCAAAAAGAAAGAGAGCTTGTAAAACAAGCTCTCTCTTCGGCAAAAAAATGTATTATCGAATTTCTTTAATACGAGCCGCTTTACCGCGTAAGTTACGTAGGTAGTATAATTTAGCGCGACGTACTTTACCGCGACGTACTACTTGTAAGTTAGCGATTTTTGGAGTGTTAACTGGGAACGTACGCTCAACACCTACGCCGTAAGAAATTTTACGAACTGTGAAAGTTTCGCTAATACCGCCACCACGACGTTTAATAACTACTCCTTCGTATACTTGAATACGTTCGCGAGTTCCTTCGACTACTTTAACGTCGATTTTTACAGTATCTCCAGCGCGGAACGCAGGAATGTCTGTGCGAAGTTGTTCTTTAGTGATTTCTGTAATGATGTTTGACATTATTTTCTCTCCTTAGACAGATGTTCTTGTAACTCTTCTTGATGAAACAGCGGAACACCGTAATTCGGCATTTCTCATAGAAATGCATTTTAAATATTATCATAAATTGCGTTACTGTGCAATAATTATTTACCCGATTTCAATATATTCAAGTATTTTTGTTGCTTTGGATTTAACTCCATTTTATCAAGCAGATCCGGGCGTCTCTCAAACGTTCTTTTAATAGATTGTTGCTCACGCCATTCGTCAATTTTCGCATGGTTACCAGAAAGTAAAACATCCGGTACTCTCATACCACGGAATTCAGCAGGACGAGTATAATGTGGGTGCTCTAGTAAACCGGTTGAAAAAGAATCCAATACTGGTGAATCGTTATTTCCTAAAACTCCAGGCAATAGACGAACGACACTATCAATCACTGTCATCGCCCCCAACTCACCGCCTGTTAAGACATAATCCCCAATAGAAATTTCATCCGTTACAAGATGCTGTCGAATTCGCTCATCATAACCTTCATAATGACCACAAAGGAAGATCAAGTCTTCCTCTTGCGCTAATTCCTCTGCTTTAGCTTGTGTATAGCGTTCTCCTTGTGGACACATCAAAATGATACGCGGCTTTTTACCTTCGCTTACAAGCGCTTCTACGGCGTTAAAAAGGGGTTCCGGCTTTAATATCATACCTGCTCCACCGCCGTACGGATAATCGTCCACTTGGTTGTGCTTGTTAATCGAAAATTCGCGAAAATCTGTTACACCTAACGTAACGGCCCCTTTTTCTTGAGCCTTTTTTAAAATAGAAGAACCAAATACGCCTTCAAACATATTAGGGAATAGCGATAGTACTTGGATATTCATCATGATAACAAACCATCCATGACATGAATGATGATTTTCTTCTCATCAACATCGATTTCTTTAATGACGTCGTCTATTACCGGAATATACTGATCCTTACCATTGACACCTTTTAGTGTCCAAACATCATTGGCACCAGTTTCGAAAATTTCTTTTACTTGTCCAATTTCTGTACCTTCTTCATCAAAAACAGTACAGCCAATGATTTCATGGTAATAGTATTCATCATCTTCTAATTCACTTAGTTGCTTTTCAGATACTTTTAAAATACCGTCACGGAAGTCTTCTACATCATTAATATTTGGATATCCCTCAAATGATAGTAGAATAAAATTTTTATGAGCACGTGCTGATGCGATTGTTAGTCTTAATGGTTTTTTAGAATCTTTTTTAAAAAGTGCAATTTGTTCTCCTACTACATAGCGTTCTTCAGGGAAGTCCGTTTGTGAGATAACACGCACCTCACCTCTTATACCATGTGTATTAACGATTTTACCTACGTTATACCATTCCATCTAAATCACCTCTTTATAAATATGTGAACATCCTTAATACATTATTATAGGATGAATTTGATTTTAATCGTAACAAAAAAGGAAGGAACAAAAGCTCCCTCCTTTTTGACTAATCTAGAATATCGACATATGTCTTCTTCTTATGATGACTGCCCGCTGCTGAATAAACAATTGTACGCATTGCTTTTGCAACACGGCCCTGTTTACCAATTACTTTTCCCATATCACTAGGGTGAACAGAAAGTTTATATACAATTCGATTCGTACTCTCCTCGGTTGTAATATGAACTTCTTCTGGATAATCGACTAAAGGTTTAACGATTGTTTCAATCAGCTGCTTCATGCTGTCACCTCCGATTATTTACTCATTTTTGAGTTATGGAATTTTTCCATAATGCCTTGTGATGAGAACAAGTTACGTACTGTATCAGATGGTTTTGCACCATTTGCTAACCATGCTAATGCTTTTTCTTCATCAATCTTAACTTCTTCTGGAGTAGTTAAAGGATTGAATGTACCAATTGTTTCAATTGAGCGGCCGTCGCGTGGTGCGCGAGCGTCTGCTACTACAATACGATAGAAAGGAGCTTTTTTTGCCCCGATACGTTTTAAGCGAATTTTTACTGCCATTTTAATTGCACCTCCGAATAGTTTCACACAAGATAGTATAATAGCAAGCTTTGGATTGTTTGTAAAGTGTTTTTTCTTAACACACTAATTTTTAGTTTGAAAAATTATTTAAACAATGAATCTAAGCCAGGAAGTTTCATTTTTTTCTTCCCTTTTTGCGTCATACCCGTCATTTGTTTCATCATTTTCTTCATATCTTCAAATTGTTTTAAAAGTCGATTTATTTCTTGAACAGAGCAACCCGACCCTTTTGCAATTCGTTTTTTACGACTTGAGTTGATGATCTCAGGATTCGTTTTTTCAGCTGGAGTCATCGATAGAATAATGGCCTCTATATGACCAATTTGTTTATCATCGATTTTCGCATTTTCTAAGCCTTTAATTTTATTGGCACCTGGAAGCATTTTTAAAATTTCATCCAAAGGTCCCATTTTTTTTACTTGGCTCATTTGATCTAAGAAATCATCGAAAGTAAAGCTCTGTGTTCTGAACTTTTCTTCCATTTCTTTTGCTTTTTCTTCGTCGACGTTCGCTTGCGCTTTCTCAATTAAAGACATCATGTCTCCCATACCAAGAATACGAGAAGCCATACGTTCTGGATGGAATGGCTCTAAAGCATCCATTTTCTCACCCATACCGACAAATTTAATTGGTTTTTCTGTAACAGAGCGGATTGATAAAGCCGCACCACCACGTGTATCCCCATCTAACTTCGTTAGAACAACACCCGTAATACCTACTGCTTCATTGAAGCTATTAGCTACGTTTACAGCATCTTGACCTGTCATAGAATCGACAACTAAGAAGACTTCATCTGGTTCTCTTAATCCGCGAATATCTTTCAACTCTTGCATTAAGTTTTCATCAATATGAAGTCGACCTGCTGTATCAATTAATACGACATCATGATGCTCTTCTTTTGCGTGTTCCAGCGCTTGGCGGACAATATCCACCGGAGATACTTCCGTACCAAGAGCAAATACTGGCAAAGATAACTGATCACCTAATGTTTGCAATTGCTTAATCGCTGCTGGACGATAGACATCCGCTGCTACAAGCAATGGTTTACGATTGTATTTTTTGCGTAAAACATTGGCAACTTTACCAGTAGTTGTTGTTTTACCGGCACCTTGTAAACCTACCATTAAGATAACAGTTGGTGGTTTTTGAGAGAACTTAATAGGACTTTGTTCTCCTCCCATTAATTCTGTCAGTTCATCTTTTACGATTTTAATAACTTGTTGACCGGGTGTTAGACTTTTCATGACGTCTTGACCGATTGCTCGTTCACTAACGCGCTTAATAAAAGATTTTACAACTTTTAAGTTAACGTCCGCTTCTATCAAGGCAAAACGGACTTCACGCATCATTTCTTTAACGTCTTGTTCCGTCACTTTCCCTTTGCCTTTAATCTTCGAAATCGTACCTTGGAGTCGCTCCGCTAATCCTTCAAATGCCATGCATGCCGCCTCCTAATCCCATTGCTTTAACTGTTCAATAAGTTCTAGCCACACAGTTTGCGGGGAACTATTATCAGTAATTTTTTTTGATAGCTCTGCAATTATTTGTTGTCTGTTTTGAAATTTCTCGAATAATCGAAGTTTGTCTTCATATTCTTCAAGCATAGCTTCTGTTCTACGAATATTATCGTAAACTGCTTGACGCGATACTTCATAAGCTTCAGCAATTTCACCAAGTGAATGGTCATCTAGGTAATAAAGTTGCATATAGCTACGTTGTTTATCTGTCAACAATGCTTGATAAAAGTCGAAGAGAAAGTTCATGCGTGTCGTTTTTTCAAGTAGCATAAGAAATCTCTCCCCTGTTTTACACATTCTTTTAGTATCATAAGGAATAATCGGTTTTCTGTCAAGTAAAAATACTTGTCCAAATGCATTTAAACTCTTTTTTATTACAAATATGCATTGACGAAAAATGCATAGCCAAAATAGCTACGCATCCTTCATCTATCTATTTATTGCTCGCTTGATTCTTCTTCTTTTGCTAGCTGTTGATCAAGTGCATCCGCAAATAAACCATATACATAGCGTTCTGTATCAAACGGTTGTAAATCATCCATTTTCTCACCCAAACCAACAAATTTTACTGGAATATGCAATTTGTTACGAATAGCAAGTACTATACCGCCTTTTGCAGTACCGTCTAGTTTTGTTAATACAATACCGGTCACATTTGTTGCTTCTTTAAATGTCTGTGCCTGTACTAGTGCATTTTGACCGGTAGTTGCATCTAGCGCTAATAAAACTTCATGCGGAGCATTCGGAATTTCCCGGGAAATCACACGATGTACCTTTTCTAATTCATTCATTAAATTAACTTTATTTTGCAGTCGTCCGGCTGTATCACAAATAAGGACATCCGCTCCACGGTTTTTGGCTGCACGAATGGCGTCATACATTACTGCAGCAGGATCTGATCCTTCTGCCTGCTTAATAACTTCCACACCGACGCGGTCTCCCCAAACTTGAAGTTGATCTATTGCACCAGCACGGAACGTATCACCCGCTGCAAGTATTACTGATTTCCCTTCTTGTTTTAGGCGATGAGCCAATTTCCCAATTGTCGTTGTTTTACCAACACCATTAACTCCAACAAAAAGAATAACTGTTAACTCACCATCTTGTATATTTAGCTCTATTGATTCTTCATCGTTGGATTCGTAAATTTCAACAAGCTTTTCTGAAATAACAGATTGGATACCAGCCGTATCTTTAATGTTTTGGCGCTGAACTTCAAAGCGTAATTTATCCATTAGCTCCATCACAGTTTCAAAACCAACGTCCGCTTGCAGTAACAAGTCTTCCAACTCTTCAAAAAAATCTTCATCAACAGTACGGTAACGCGCTACTAAATCATTAACTTTTGACGTGAATGAATCACGTGTTTTTTCTAAGCCCGCTTTAAATTTCTCTGTAATTGAAAGTGCTGAGAATCCCCATTTTGTCTTTTTCTCTTCTTGAGGTTCTACGCATTCTACAACTTCAGTAGTTGTTTCTTCAACTGCAGTCAGTTCTCTAGGTTGCAATTTCTCTACCTGAAGAGATTGTTCAGATACTATAGGCTCTTCCACAATTTTAGAAGATTCTACAGATGGAACAGTCGATTCTTGCTCTGTAGTCTCGACTACATCATCAACCTGATTTCCAATTTTTTTTTCTGTCTGTTTTACTTCAATCTCTTCAGGCTTAGTACCCATTAGTTTTTCTTTCATACGCTTTAAAAAGCTCATTGTTATTCGCTCCTTTATCCTACTAGAACAGGTTCTTCTTGTTCTAATTTTACAGATACTAGTTTTGATACACCCGATTCTTGCATCGTAATACCATACAATACATCCGCACCTTCCATCGTACCTTTGCGATGCGTAATTACGATGAATTGTGTTTCTTGGCTAAACTTTTTCAAATACTGACTATAGCGAGTAACATTCGATTCATCAAGAGCAGCTTCTACTTCATCTAGTATACAGAATGGTACAGGACGAGTTTTTAAAATAGAAAAGAGTAGCGCAATTGCAGTTAAAGCACGTTCTCCACCTGATAGTAAACTCAGACTTTGCAACTTCTTACCAGGTGGCTGTGCAACAATTTCAATTCCTGTTTCAAGCAAGTCGTCAGGATCAACTAGTTGTAAATCTGCATGCCCACCTCCGAATAATTCTCGGAAAACAATTTGGAAGTGTTCACGGATTTTCAAGAATGTCTCACTAAAGCGTGCTGACATTTCTTCATCCATTTCACGAATCGCCTCATGTAACGTTTCCTTCGCTTCCATAAGATCTGTTCTTTGATCTGTTAAAAAAGTATGTCGTTCTGAAACGGTTTCGAATTCCTCTATAGCATTTAAGTTAACGGGACCAAGTTCTATAATAGATTGCTTTAATAATTTTACTTTTCTTCTGGATATCTCAACATCTATATCTTCATTTACTCCCCGTATAGCTTCGTCTAAAGAAAGCTCATAATCTTCAGCTAACTGATTTAACAAAGCTTGCTTCGAAAACTCAAGTTGAGAAAGTTTTACATCATAATTGCGCAAGCCATCTAATAAGCCTTTATGCACTCGTTGCAATTCCTTCAGTTCCACTTCACAGCTATCCAAAGTAACTTGTAGCTGAGTTCTTTCTTCCTTGCTTACAGCAATGGTCGTAATTAGGTCAGTCTTTTTAAGCTGCCAAGTAGTAATACTTGTTGTTATTTCTTCATCAGATGGTCCATTTTGACTTTCGTCATTCGTTAACCATTTGATTTCTTGACTGATATTATTGACTTCCAGTTTCGCCTTGTCATATTGCACTGTTACTTCTTCGGAAGCTTGTTTTAATTGCGATACTTGTTCTTGAATTACGGCAAGCTCTGAACGTTTCTCTGCATATTGTTCTTTCAATGCATCTTGAGCTGTTTCACTTTGTACTTTAAGTCTGTTTAATTGTTCTATTGTAGTATTAATCTCAGCTAGTTCTTCTGTTAATTCTTGTAAACGCTTCTTAGCAGAAATTTGATTTTCTTGTAGGTTTGAAGAACGGTCAGTAGCATCTTCTTGTTCAGTAGCCACTAAAGTAACACGTAGAGCAAGTCGTTTTGTCGTTGCTTCTAATTCACGGAAATGCCCACTAAGTTCAAACTCTTCATCACGTAATACTTCACCTTGCTTACGTAAGTCTTCAAGCATTACCGTTCTAGCAGAAACAGAGTTTTTTTGCTCAGCAACAACTTTTTCAGCTTGTTCGATTGTAGTTTGCATTTGCTCAAGCTGGCTAGTTAGATCTTCAAGTTCTGCTTTACGACTAAATAACGATGTTTGTTGTTTAGTAGAACCACCTGTAAGTGAACCGCCGGCATTTACTATATCACCATCTAAAGTTACGACGCGATATCGATAATTACATGATTTAGCGATTTGTGTTGCACTTTGTAAATCCTTTGCAACTAATACATTACCTAATAAGTTTTCTGCAATTGTTTTGAATGCCGGGTCAAATGTCGCTAATTCATCTGCTGTATTAATAAACGAAGGATGTGTTGCAGCGGCTCCAAGCGCATCCCGAGATATTTTACGGGACTTCATAACATTTTTCGGTAAAAACGTTGCGCGGCCAGCTCGTTTTTCTTTTAGCCAAGCAATTGCTTTTTGAGCATCCTGTTGTGTCTCGGTTACAATATGTTGCGAAGTTGCACCTAATGCTGTTTCAAGTGCTTTTGTATATTCACCACTTACTTGAATAAGCTCGGCAACCGCTCCGTGAATTCCAGATAGCTTTTTGTTTTCTCTGGCAATTAAAATTTCTTTTACACCTTGGAAAAACCCTGAGAAGTCTGCCTCAAGTTCCGCTAACGTTTCTTTACGTGACTTTAATTGCTGTAAATGTTGATAACCTTTAAAAAGCATATCTTGTTTACTTTCAAATTGTTTCGTCGCACTCGCTAGTTCTAATTGACAAGCTGAATAAGCAGCCAGTTTTTCTTCCAGCTGTTTCTTCACAACGTTTAATTTACTTTCAATTACCTGCTGTTCTTTCGTTAACTGAGCTAATTCTTCAGCCATTTCTGAAGATTGGTTAGTAATTTTGAACGAAGCTTGTTCTTGTTGCTCCAGCTGTTGTGTAATATTTTTATATTCATTTTTAACCGACGCTTCCTCATTGAGGCGATCAATATATGTGTTCTTCCAATTTTCGATATCTTTTTCAATGTCCGTTGAAGAACGATTTAAGTTATCTTCAAGCTGTTTTACACTTTTTTTTAATAATTGGAATGTGCTTTGTCTTAATTTTAATTGTTCTTGTTTATCTACTTGTTGTACACGCCACTCTCGCTCCGCGATTTGAGCTTTTTCAAGTGATTGCTGTAATTTTTCTAATTGAGCACTAGCATTATGGCGTTTTTCAGCCATCAATACTTTACGGCCTTCCCATCGCTCTACTTCAGAACTTGCTTCAACAAGTTGGTGTTGGGCTTGATCTAACAAATCATCTAGCTTAGTAATTTGTTTTCGAATAGAAGCTACTTGCGCCTCTTTACTCTCCATATTGTGTATATGCTCTTGCTCAGTTACAGTAAATTGCTTTTTATCCTCTATGATTGTTTCAAGTGCTTGTTGCAACACACGTAAATCATGGACGATAACCGCTATGTCAATGTCTTTTAATTCTTTGGACATCTTTAAATAATCTGTTGCAGCAGACGCTTGTATTTTTAAAGGTTCAATACGATTGTCTAACTCATGCAATATATCATGCACTCGATGCAAGTTATCCTCTGTTTCGAATAATTTATGCTCAGCTTTTTTCTTACGTTGCTTATATTTTAATACTCCAGCAGCTTCTTCGAAAATAGAGCGTCTATCATCCGGACGACTGTTTAAAATTTCATCTACTCGACCTTGTGAAATAATCGAGAAAGCTTCTTTTCCTAGACCTGAGTCTAAGAACAAATCCGTTATATCTTTTAATCTACATTGTTGTTTGTTTAATAGATATTCGCTATCGCCCGACCGGTATACTCGACGAGTGACATTTACTTCGTTATACGGGATTGGTAATCGTTCATCCTCGTTGTCTAATACCAATGATACTTCTGCAAAGTTAAGCGGTTTGCGCGAGTCACTTCCAGCAAAAATGACATCTTCCATTTTTGCACCACGAAGAGATTTTGCGGATTGTTCCCCGAGTACCCATCGAATTGCATCCGTTACGTTACTTTTCCCACTGCCATTTGGACCAACGACAGCAGTAACTCCAGGCACAAAATCAATACCAATACGATCGGCGAAAGATTTAAAACCAATCACTTCAAGCCGTTTAAGAAACAAAATTATACCTCCTGATTGTCAGCTGACTGTTTTTGCAATTTAATCATTGCGCTTTGAGCAGCTCTTTGTTCAGCTTCTTTCTTCGATTTTCCATGACCAACGCCTAATTCGCGTTCATCCAATAAAACATGTGATACGAATGTGCGGTTATGTGCTGGTCCGTTTTCATTAATAATCTCATATTGAAGCGCACCAGAATTGGCTTGTTGCACCATTTCTTGTAGCTGACTTTTGAAATCCATCACATGCGAAAAAGCACCGATTTCTACTTTTGGATAAACGACACGTTCTAAAAATCCAACGACTGTTTCTAATCCTTGGTCTAAATATAGTGCACCAACAAATGCTTCAAAACAGTCTGCAAGAAGAGCAGGTCTTTCTCGGCCACCTGTTAATTCTTCACCTTTTCCTAGTAAAACGTATTTCCCGAAATTTAATTCATTTGCAAAAATAACTAGTGATGGTTCACAAACGATTGCTGCACGCAATTTTGTCAGTTCACCTTCGCTCATTTTCGGGAATTTAAGGAAAAGAAATTTAGAGACAGATAGTTCTAACACTGCATCTCCTAAAAACTCTAGTCGTTCGTTATCTTCAAATAGTTTACGACGATGCTCATTCACATATGATGAATGCGTAAATGCATTGTAAAGTAAACTTGCATTTTCAAAATGCAATCCTAAATTATTTAATAACTCCTCAAATTGGAGGCGTGCTTTCTCTGAAATTGCACCATTTTTGTGTGAGAGTCCCTTTTTTTTCATCATCGTCATCAACCTTCTTATTTTCCTTTTGATACTCCTGTTTAGTTTACCTTTTTCTACAACAATGTGCAAAAGCAAAAAGAGACACTTCCTTCAAAAATATGAAAGAAGTGCCCCTAGCAATGTATAATTAGCCAATTTTGCTTTCGATGAATGATACCGCGTTACCAACAGTTGCAATTTTCTCTGCATCCTCGTCGTCAATTTGCATATCAAATTCTTCTTCAAGTTCCATAACTAGTTCTACTACATCTAGTGAATCCGCACCTAAATCATCACGGAAAGAAGCTTCTAATTTCACTTCGCTCTCGTCGACACCTAAACGGTCAACAACAACTTTAGTTACACGTTCTATAACAGTTGCCAAATCTGTCACCTCCCCTCAATGATTATACATAAAAAGCCCGTTTGTTCATAGATATAAATTACATAACCATTCCACCATCTACATGGATTGTTTGTCCTGTAATATAACTTGCATCATCCGACGCTAAAAATAGTACAACTTTTGCAACGTCTTTTGGATCCCCTAGTTTCGCTAATGGAATTTGTCCAAGCATTTGATCTTTTACTTCAGTTGGCAGTTCATCTGTCATTTCTGTCGCAATAAAACCAGGTGCTACAGCATTAACATAAATATTACGTGCTGCTAATTCTTTTGCAGATGTTTTTGTTAAACCAATAACACCTGCTTTTGCTGCAACATAGTTCGCTTGACCAGCATTACCAGAAACACCAACAATTGATGCAACATTAATAATGCGACCTGCACGTTGCTTCATCATTTGACGTGAGACAGCCTTCGTACATAAGAATACACCTTTTAGGTTAGTATTCATCACGTCATCCCAGTCCTGTTCTTTCATACGCATTAATAAATTATCGCGTGTTATCCCAGCATTATTTACGAGAATATCTAATGAACCAAATGTCTCTGTTGCAACTTTCATTAAAGCTGTTACTTCGTCAGCATCAGCCACATTTGCCTGTACAGCAATTGCTTCTCCACCATTTTCAGTAATTTCTGCTACTACTTCTTCAGCTTTTGATTGGCTTCCACTGTAGTTGACAACAACTCGTGCACCTTGTTCTGCTAATGTTAATGCAATTGCACGACCTATTCCTCTTGAAGCACCTGTTACAACAGCTGTTTTACCCTCTAGCTTCTTCATGAGCCCACTCCTTCGACGCTTCTACAACCTGTTCAAACGTTACTTCATCATATACACAATACGTTTTCACTTGACGGTCTACTTTTTTTACAAGTCCGCTTAATACTTTTCCAGGACCACATTCGATAAATACGTCCACACCTAAGTCGATCATTTTTCGAATAGAATCTTCCCACAATACAGGTGAGTATAATTGTTCAACTAATAGTTGTTGAATTTCAGTTTGTTTTGTCACAGGTTTAGCCGTAACATTTGAGATTACTGGTATTTCAGCATCTTTCATTTCTTTTCGTTGTAAATTTTCCTGCAACTTGCTAGCCGCTGGACGCATTAATTCCGAATGGAAAGGTCCACTTACAACTAAAGGAAGAGCACGTTTTGCACCTGCTTCCTTCGCCTTCACACTTGCCTCATCTACCCCAGCCTTTGTACCAGAAATAACAATTTGCCCTGGGCAATTTAAGTTGGCAAGCTGTACAACTTCTCCTGATGCCGTAACTTCATCCGTCACAGCCTTCAGCGCATCGCGATCTAAGCCTAAAATAGCAGCCATAGCGCCTTTACCTGCTGGTACCGCTTCGTTCATGAACATTCCTCGACTATGTACGGCTTGTACGCCATCCTCGAATGACATTACACCAGATGCCACTAGTGCTGTATATTCACCTAAGCTATGTCCTGCTGTGTAATCTGGTGTAATCCCTGCTCTTGTTAGTTTATCTACTATCATAGCACTTGTCGTTAACAATGCAGGCTGGGCGTTGTATGTCAACGTCAGATCTTCGGCCGGTCCTTCGAGCATTAACTTTGATAATGAATAACCTAATAATTCATCTGCCTTGTTATAGTAGGCTTTGCATGCTGGTTGCTCAGCTACAAATTCTGCCCCCATACCAACTGATTGTGAACCTTGTCCTGGAAAGATAAAAGCGATTTTCGTCATGATTAGTTCTCCTTTGAAATTGTAGAATCAATCGTTGCACATACGTTGTGTTTAACCATAATATTTGCTTGGCGAATAGCACTTGCAAAAGCATTGGCATTTGATGAACCGTGCGCTTTTACTACTGGTGCTTTCAAACCGAATAACGCGGCTCCACCATACTCTGTGTAGTCCATTTTTGTTTTAATTTCTTTTAAATTACTTTTCATCATTAACGCAGCAACTTTAGTTTTACCAGAAGCCATAAATGCTTCTTTTAGCATAGAAAAGATGCTACCAGCTGTACCTTCGATTGTCTTTAACACCATATTACCCGTAAATCCGTCAGTGACGACAACGTCTGCGGCACTATTTAATAATTCACGCGCTTCTACATTACCGATAAAGTTAATTGGTGCTTCTTGTAATAAACCAAAAGCCTCTTTCGTAAGCTCGTTCCCTTTTTTATCTTCAGTACCAATATTCAATAATCCGACAGTTGGATTTGGAATATCACGTACTTGTTGTGCATAAATACTAGCCATAATTGCAAATTGAGCTAAGTTTTCAGGTTTTGCATCGGCATTCGAGCCAAGATCTAGCATATCAAACCCTTTACCATCTAAAGTTGGCAAAGTTGTTGATAATGCAGGCCGATCAATACCTTTAATACGACCAACTACAAATAATCCAGCAGCCATTAAAGCACCTGTATTCCCTGCTGATACGCAAGCATCTGCTTCACCATTTTTTACTGCCTCCGCCATCTTAACCATTGAAGCATCTTTTTTACGGCGTACTGCACGAACTGGTTCGTCGTCACCTTCAATTACTTCTTCACAGTTAACTACAGTTAAGCGTGCATGACCTTTTAAGAAAGGTTGCATCGCCTGTTGTTGACCATATAATTGGATTTCGATATCTGCAGAAGCTTCTAACGCTTTATATACGCCTTCGATAATGGCTTGTGGTGCATTGTCTCCACCCATGCCGTCTATTGCGATTCTCATTTATTTTTCACCTTTTTCTTTCGTACGGTACATTTCGAACTTCCCAGCGAAAACAACTTCGTTTTCAACAGTAGAGGTTAATTCGATAAATGTTCGACTTTTGCTGTCATCCTTGCCTGTGACAAGTGCTTTTGAAATTACTCTGTCACCTGCTCGCACTGGTTTTACAAAGTGGATTTCTGAATGCACAGTAAGGGCTAAATCATCATCAATCACTGCTACTGCAAGTGAGTTTGCTTGGGCAAACAGATGATGCCCCCTTGCAATGCCATTACGCTGGAAGACATGCTCTTCTTTTACGTCAAAAATGGAAAGGGCTCTTTCATCTAATTCGATATCTATTATGTCACCAATCACTTCATCAATTGGTAAAGATTTTACATCATTTTCAAAATTATGAGCAGCCACGCCTTTAATTCGTTCTCGTAATTCCGGTATCGATAATTCCATTCGATCTAACCGAATCGTTTGTACGCTCACATTAAATTGACTAGCTAGCTGTTCATCGGTGACGAATGGATTATCGATTATTGTTTGCTGCAATAATTTTTGTCGTTCTTTTTTAGAGTACTTCATTTTTTTCGCCACCTTTCAAAAATTAGCACTTGGTACTAACATCAGTATATAAATTAAAAAAAGAGAATGCAAGAGTTGTTTTTAACTCTTTTTAGCATTCTCTCCTTTTTCAACATAAAAAATTCATATCAATCGATACGATCGCCATTTAATACACCAGACTCCGCTAACATAATACGTAGCTGTTCACAGTCATCTGCTTGCCAAAATTCTTCAGTTGATAGGAGCTTCTCTGCGTCTTGTCTCGCTACTTCTAACGCTCGGTAATCATGTACGAGATCGGCCATTTTAAATTCAGGCAGACCACTTTGTTTTTTACCAAAGAAATCACCTGGGCCACGTAATTCTAAATCTTTTTCCGCCAAACGGAAACCGTCATTTGTTTCCGTCATTGAAATCATTCGCTCTTTGCCATCTTCGGACTTCGGATCTGCTAATAACACGCAATAGGATTGATATTCTCCTCGACCAACACGACCTCGAAGTTGATGAAGCTGAGCTAAACCAAAACGTTCTGCATCATAGACTATCATGAATGTTGCATTCGGTACGTTCACACCAACTTCTACAACTGTTGTTGACACTAGAACGTGCAACTTTCCTTCACTAAATTCTCGCATTACCGCATCTTTTTCCTCTGCCGGTAAACGCCCATGCATAAGTCCGACTTTATATTTCTCGCGGAATAATGTTGTCAGTTGCGTGTATACATCAACTGCATTTTGCACATCTAGCTTATCTGATTCTTCAATTAAGGGGCAGATAACATATGCTTGGCGCCCCATAGCCAGTTCTTTAGTCATCTGAGACAACACTTGATTAAATTGTTCTTTTTTAGCCCAATTTGTCTGAATTTCTTTTCGCCCTGCAGGTAATTCGTCAATTATCGATACATCCATTTCACCGAACGCAGTAATCGACAAAGTCCGAGGAATCGGTGTTGCTGTCATAAAGAGCACATCCGGACTTTCTCCTTTATCACGTAAAATACGACGTTGTTCTACACCGAATCGATGTTGTTCATCGGTAATTACTAGGCCAAGCTTATAAAATTCTACATCAGGCTGAATTAAGGCGTGTGTTCCAATTAAAATATCAATATCACCATTTTTTAATTGTTCCAAAAGTATTCGACGAGCCTTTGTTTTCGTTGAGCCAGATAGAAGCGCCACTTCCACTCCTAATGGTCTCAGCCATTCATCGAGTGACTCTCCGTGTTGCTCTGCTAAAATTTCTGTTGGAGCCATTAGAGCACCTTGGAAACCCGCTGTCACAGCAGCGTATAATGCAATGGCCGCTACAACTGTTTTCCCAGAACCAACATCCCCTTGTAACAGGCGATTCATGCGATGAGGCTCTAATAAATCTCGACATATTTCGTTGACAACACGTTTTTGCGCATTCGTTAATTCATATGGTAAAGTTTGAAAGAATTCTTTTAGTTTCTCCAAATCATAGTGAATTGATAAACCGTGCTCTTGTTCTTTACGAATTTTACGTAGTGCTTGTATTCGTAATTGAAACTGCAACAGCTCCTCATATACAAATCGCCTTCTCGCTTGCTTAGAATGGTTTGCATCTACAGGAAAATGTACTCCTTCCAACGCTTCTGCAATAGGTAATAATTTATAGGCTGCACGTAAACGATTTGGCAAAGTTTCTACAATTTCTGACGTCGCTTCATCTAGTACTTGACGCATATAATTACGGAATTTTTTTTGATGCATACCGCTCTTCAAACTATAAACTGGCTCAAAGTCAGCATGATCTACTTTCGGACCAAATGTAATTTGGGTGCCGTTAATGACTTGGCGACCGCGGTCCCATTTCCCTGTTACTGTTGCAATAGAACCAGGTATCATTTTATTTTTTAAGTATAATTGGTTGAAGAAAACGACCTTTATTAAATGACGCCCTACAAGCATTTGCACTTGTAGGCGCGATTTGTTTTTGCCTAAAAAAAGGGCAGCTGGTTCACTTTCAATACGCCCTTCAACCGTAACACGTTCATTATGTGGTGTTTCTGCTAAATCCTTTAATCGAAAATCTTCATGTCGATAAGGAAAGGTCCATAGCAAGTCATTGAAAGTCTCAATACCCATACTATGAAGCGCTTCTCCCATTCCTTTTCCGACACCTTTTAAATTCGTAACAGGCTGGAGCAAAAGATCATTCACTTTGCAGCACTGCCCCTCCGAAGATTTTAGCCTCCAATGCTCTTCCTGTTGGAGTAGCTGCTAGGCCACCTTGTCCAGTTTCTCTTAGTGCAGAAGGCATAGTACGACCAATACGGTACATAGCATCAATGACTTCATCCGTTGGAATTCGACTTGTTACACCAGCTAATGCCATATCAGCAGCAACAATTGCATTAGCTGCCCCCATAGCATTACGTTTAACGCAAGGTACTTCTACCAATCCTGCTACAGGATCACAAACAAGTCCAAGCATATTTTTTAATGAAATTGAAAAAGCATGCGCACTTTGTTGAGGAGTTCCTCCTGCCATTTCAACGATTGCAGCTGCAGCCATTGCGGCAGCAGAACCTACTTCTGCCTGACATCCACCTGCTGCACCTGAGATGGATGCATTATTTGCTACGACAAAACCGAATGCCCCTGAAGTAAATAAATAACGAATCATTTGGTCCTTCGTAGGATTCAATTTATTTTTTACAGCGAAAAGTGTACCTGGCACAACTCCTGCAGAGCCTGCTGTAGGTGTTGCACAAATAGTACCCATCGCTGCATTCACTTCGTTCGTTGCAACTGCTTTACTAACAGCATCTAATAAAAGATCCCCCGCTAAAGATTTTCCTGTTGCAATGTATTTCTGAAGTAAAACTGCATCTCCTCCAGTTAATCCCGTTACAGAATGCACACCTTTTAGACCGCGTTCAACAGCTTCTTCCATGACAGTTAAGTTGCGTGTCATTTGAGTCATAATTTCTTCACGTGTACGTTCAGTTATTATCATCTCTTGCTCTATCATAATTTCTGAAATTTGCTTGTTTTCGCTCTCAGATAATGCTACTAATTCTCTAACATTATGAAATAATACTTCCATTTTTCTACCTCCTAGTTTTTAATGCGCGTTACTTTAGTAATATTCGGTAGAGTTGACATTTCATCTAAAATGGATTTGTCGATATTCTGGTCAACTTCAATAACCATTAATGCCATATTGCCACGTTCTTTTCGTGAAACCTCCATATGACCAATATTAATGTTATAACCTGCTAAACAGTTTGCAACTGCTGCTATACAGCCTGCTCGGTCATCATGCACAACAAGAATTGCCGGCATCCCCCCAGATAACCTAAGTGGGAAGCCATTTAATTCTATAATTTCAATGCTTCCTCCACCAATTGAAATACCTACCATCGACATTTCTGTTTCGTCGTCTCCAATTACTAGACGAGCTGTATTTGGGTGTTCTGTATGCGCAGTTTCTGGAATAAACTCAAACGTTAAGTTAGCTTTTTCAGCATCTGCAAAAGCTGTTTTAATACGTTCATCAAAGGTATCGTAGTCTAGTAGACCTCCGATAATTGCAACATCTGTCCCATGCCCTTTATAAGTCTCTGCAAAAGAGCCATATAGGTGTATTTTCGCCCATTTTGGTTGGCGGCCAAACAAATCACGTGCCACGCGACCAATTCGTGCAGCACCGGCCGTATGTGACGAAGACGGCCCAATCATAACCGGGCCGATAATATCGAATACCGATGTATATTTCATAAAAATTTGCCCCCTTGCATAGTCGTTGTTAGTCGTATCACCATTCTACATGATAATTTAAGTCCGTACCAAGTATTTGATACAGCGCAAAAAAGTAGCACACTTTAATAGCGCGCTACTTTTGCATAATTCTTCAAATAAAAAACTCAAACTTTATAAGAAACGTCTCGAAATATATTATTCAACAGAAATAATAAATGGATATAATGGTTGTTTACCATTATAAACTTCCACTTCTACATCTGGATAGTTTTCTTCGATAAAACTTGTAAATGTATCAACTGCTGCTTTATCAGCATCTTGTCCATAAAGAACTGTTACAATTTCCGAATCCTCATCAATCATTGATCGAATTAAAGTCTCCGAAGCTGATGCAAGTGAAGTTGTTGCTTCTACAATTTTACCTTCAGAAATAGCCATAAAGTCGTCTTTATGGATTTCAACACCATCAATTGAAGTATCGCGAACGGCAAATGTTACTTGACCTGTTTTCACATGAGCAAATGCTGATGTCATATTCGATTTATTCTCTTCTATTGAAACATCAGGATTAAATGCAAGAACTGCTGCCATTCCTTGAGGAACTGATTTTGTAGGTACGACTGCAGCTTCAATATCTAATACTTCAGCTGCCTGTTCTGCTGCCATTACGATGTTTTTATTATTCGGTAAAATTAGTACGCGTTCTGCACCTACTGCTTTAATGGCATTAACAATGTCTTCTGTTGATGGATTCATTGTTTGTCCACCTTCGATAACATAAGAAGCGCCAACACTCTCTAGAAGCTCAGCAACACCAGAACCCATTGCTACTGTAACGATTGCATATGGATGTTTTTTCTGTGCTTTTTTAGCCGTTTCATTAGTATGCCCTTCACCAACGATATCTGTATGTTGCTGACGCATATTGTCGACTTTCACTTTTATCAAGCTACCAAATTGGTGTCCGTAAGCAATTACTTCACCTGGTTGTTCCGAGTGAATGTGAATTTTCACGACTTCATCATCTGAAATAACTAGCAAAGAGTCTCCATAATGACTTAAATCTTCTCGAAATTTCGCTTCATCAAAAGGTTTACTGCCTAATTTCTCGTCTTCGAAACGAACCATGAATTCAGTACAGTAACCGTACACAATTTCTGATGTATCCATGAAGTCTTGTACTTTATGATGTTCAGCATTTACTAAATCGTCCATTGAAGAAGCTACAGTTTTTTCTGGAAGCGCTTCACCTTTAAGTGATGCCACAAAGCCTTCATAAACATATACTAAGCCTTGACCACCACTATCTACTACTCCAACTTCTTTTAGTACAGGTAGTAATTCAGGTGTGTTAGCTAGTGATGCTTTAGCAGATTTAACTAACTCGTCCATCAAAACGATAATATCTTGTTCTGTCTTGGCTACTTCCACTGCATGTGCTGCAGCTTCTCTTGCAACTGTTAAAATAGTACCTTCTACAGGTTTCATAACCGCTTTATAAGCGGTATCAACGCCGTATTGGAATGCTTGCGCGAATTGGATGGCATCGACTGTAGCTTCTTTTTCGATCGCTTTACCAAAGCCACGGAATAATTGTGATAGGATAACACCTGAGTTACCACGTGCTCCCATTAATAATCCTTTTGATAAGGCTTGGGCTGTTTTACCGATATGTTCAACAGCATTTGCTTCAGTTTCCTTTGCACCTGATGTCATCGATAAATTCATATTTGTACCTGTATCACCGTCTGGCACAGGGAATACGTTTAAAGAATCCACATAATCTGCATTTTGGAATAGGTGATGTGATCCCATTTGCACCATTTCGGCAAATTTAATCCCGTCTAATGACTTCATTTGAATGAGTTCCTCCTCTTACACGTTCGCTACGCGAACACCTTGCACATAGATATTGACTGATTTCACTGCCATTCCGAGTGTTTTATCTAGTGTATATTTTACTTTTGATTGGACTTGGTATGCTACTTCTGAGATTTTAGTGCCGTAGCTAACGATTACATACATATCAATATGTAAATCTTCGCCCTGTTGGCGTACAAGAACACCTTTTGCAAAATTCTCTTTGCGTAAAATGTCTGTTAGTCCATCACGAATTTGGTGTTTACTTGCCATACCTACAATGCCGTAACATTCAATAGCAGCTCCACCAGCCATTTGTGCGACAACATCATTAGAAATATCAATGTTTCCGAATTCGTTTTTAAATTCAACTGACATAAAAATGCCTCCTGACTCCATTTTGACTAACTCTTATTGTACTATACAAAATTCGATTATAAAAGAAAACCTATATATTCGTCTAGTATAGACTGTAAAGGTTTTTTTCTTGAAAGTCTATCGAAATCAGTTGCAATGCATAAAAGTGTATGTTAAATTATTAAAGTATGTGAAATACCGAACTGAAATTATAATCTTTCAGCTTCTTTTTGTGAGGAGGGAATATAAAAATGCCAAAAAAATGCGTAATTACTGGACGTAGAACTCGTTCCGGCAACGCTCGTTCCCACGCAATGAACGCTAACAAGCGTACATGGGGTGCAAACCTACAAAAGGTCCGTATTCTAGTTGACGGTAAACCGAAACGTGTATGGGTTTCTGCACGAGCTTTGAAATCAGGAAAAGTTGAGCGCGTATAATGCACTCATAATAAATGCCAGGTTGACTTATCGTCACCCTGGCATTTTTTCTTTTTTCTTTCGCTGTTTAGCTGTTGCAGTTGATGATGATTCTTTTTGAAATGCTTGTAAACAAACCCTCGCAAACCCACTGACGAATTTAGGCAATTGGAACGTGTATACTTTCAACTCTCCACTCCTCGCTTAGTCATCTATACTTCTTATCATTAAGCATATGCCTGCTGTGAATGAAATAGACGCAATTCCGTCAGATATTTCATTACTTGTAAAACGAGAGGTTCCTACTTCAATTACTTCATTGGTGGTTTCATATAAAACACCGCGCAACGTCATATTCTCTACAGGGCCTTTGAAAGCAAAAAAGGACATATATTTATAATGATCATCCTGTACCATTGTATGTTCACCAGGGAGTAAAAATTGTAGTTCATTTGAACGATTTACTATTTTTATATGTAGTTGTGGATGCGCTAATTGTAATTGGTATACTGTGTGCAAATTTGCCTCGTAATGATCTAAACGACCACCCGTTACCCCAGTAATATACACTGTAATTGGCTCTAATGATAGCGCTTTAATAATTGCGAGTTCAGTATCTGTCTCATTCTTTTCTGGTGAGTAACGTTCTATATAAGGCACTCGCTCGGAAATTTCTTGCCACTCTTCTTTGGTTATCGAATCAAAATCACCAACAGCTATATCTGGAACAATTCCCCTATGCAATAAATACATCGTACCATGGTCAGTACCAATAAAAATAGCATCAGAAAAAGAGTGCAAGAAATCGTTGGACACGATTTCTTGCTCAGGGCCTCCAGCGCAAATCACAACAGTTTTCATTGTATTGCTTGTTCTCCCGCTAATTGAATCTCTTGCAACGCTTTTGAACGGTCGTCTTTACCATATATTGCTGAGCCAGCTACAAATATTGTTGCTCCTGCTTTTGCACAAGGAACGATTGTTTCTGCGTTAATACCACCATCGATCTCAATTTCAACATTCAAGCCTTTTTCTTTAATAATTATTGAAAGTTGTTCAATTTTAGGCACTACCGAATGGATGAATTTTTGTCCACCAAAGCCTGGATTTACTGTCATGAATAGTACCATATCAATATCTTCTAAAACATGTTGAATTGATTCGATAGGTGTATGAGGATTTAAGACAACACCTGGTTTCACGCCATATGAACGAATCAATTGAATAGTACGATGTAAATGACGACATGCTTCTACATGCACTGTAATATAGTCTGCACCGGCTTTTGCAAAGTCTTCAATATATTGGTCTGGATTTTCAATCATTAAATGTACATCAAGCGGTAGATCTGTAACCGGACGTAGCGCTTCCACTACGATCGGGCCCATTGTAATATTCGGTACGAAATGTCCGTCCATAACATCAATATGAATCAATTTAGCTCCTGCTGCTTCAACTTCTTTTACTTCATCAGCTAATTTTGAAAAGTTAGCGGCTAATATAGATGGTGCGATTTGAATCATCATTAGTACCTCGGCTTCCTATCAATTATTTCTTGCAAAAATTGCAAGTAATGGTCATAGCGATATCGCATAATTTCTTCATTTTCTACAGCAGCTTTCACAGCACATTTGGGTTCTTTTAAATGCAAGCAACCACGGAATTTACAATCTTCCGATAAACGCTGTAATTCCGGGAAACAAGAAGTTAACTCTTCTTTTTCAAGTGTATCGAAATCAAAAGAACTAAATCCTGGTGTATCAGCGATTAAACCTCCAGCAAGAGGGATTAGCTCAACATGTCTTGTCGTATGCTTTCCTCGCCCTAGTGCTTCTGATATAACCCCTGTTTTTAATTCTAATGATGGCATAATTGTATTTAATAAAGTAGACTTCCCAACACCTGATTGTCCTGCTAATACAGTTGTTTTACTTTCCAATACCTGTTGAATTTTCACCATTATTTCCGGATCACTTTTAAAGGTTTGAATCACTTCATAACCTATTTCTTCATAATCTTTTATATACTGTTGAATTACATCATTTTCTTCTGAAGTTAATAAATCCGTTTTTGTTAAGCAAATAATCGGGTGGATATGGAAAGATTCTAAAGCCACTAAAAATTTATCTAACAAAATTGTATTAAACGCTGGCTCCTTCGCTGAGAAGACAAGTATAGCTTGGTCAATATTGGCCACTGGTGGGCGTACAAGCTCGTTATGACGCTCATGAACAGCTGTAATTGTACCATCATTATCTCCTTCAACCACAAAGTCCACAAAGTCACCAACAAGTGGTGAAATACCTCTATTTCGGAATACACCACGACCGCGACATTGAATTTGTTCACCATCTGAGTGAACATAATAAAATCCGCTTAACGCTTTTCGGATCTGACCTTTCGCCATGCGATTCCTCCTTATTGCGATTTCTTCATTTTTTGTAATTGTTCATAAGTTATAGTTTTATCTATAATTATTTTATCATCACGGACAACGCGATAAATTGCTTTTTGCCCTTCTTCAATTTCTAATTGAAGTCGCATTTTCTTTGATTCAGAAATTTTAAACTGATGTTCAACATCAGCAATTGAGTTCTTATGATCTTGGATGTAAATTTTTACTTCTTGCTCCACGCCCTCTTCTTCAGGTTCGTATGGAATATCAATTGTAGGAATGTATACTTGAACATGTTTTTCTCGCGGTCCTTTTGAAATAACTACATTAATTGTAGAGCCGATACTAGCCATATTACCTGCTTGAGGAGTTTGAGAGATAACTTGTCCTTTTGAAACAGTTTCCGAGTAATCCTCTTTTGCAATATGAACGTTAAAACCAGAGGATTTTGCATAATTATTTAAAGAAGCTTGATCATATCCTAGTAAATTTGAAACTTGCGACTGCTCTAGACCCTCACTTACAGTAAAAACAATAACTGTGTCAGCAGGTACAACAGAATCACCTGCCTCAGGTGTCTGGTCTATAATAGTGCCAGGTGCTTGATCAGAGTGCTTTGTTTTTATTTGGATGTCCTCTTTAAATTTATACTTGGATAGTAACTTTTTTACTAGTTCTATGTCACGACCTTTATAATCAATCAATGTTATTTTTTTCTGTCCCAAACTTATCATGATATCAATTTCAGAACCTTTTTTCAGCTCTTTTCCAGCAGCAGGATTCGTTGAAATAACATGTCCTTCTTTAATTTCATCAGAAGATTCTTCGGTTTGTCTTCCTACCTCAAAACCTTTCTCTTCAAGTAAATCAATAACTTTCGCTACCTCTTGTCCAGCAACATCCGGAACTTCCACTTTCTTTTCTTGGAATAAATTAGGGAATAAGAATAGGGCTAATATAAACAATAAAAGGAAAGTAATTATACCGCTTACAAGTAGCAGTAATTTGCTTTTCTTCGATTTCTTTTTATTGCTCTTTTTTTCTTTCTTTTTATTATCTTTTACCACTGGCATTGCCTTTGTTTTTTCTATGTCCGCATTTTGAATCATTTGCGACTTTGTAATGGCTGGCATTGCTTTTGTCTCATCGTGGTCAACTGGAGGCATAAATTTAGATTCCTGACTTCGATTTTCTTCAAGAACTGTCGATAAATCTTCTTGAAGTTCTTCAACAGTAGAATAGCGGTGAGTCGGGTCTTTTGCAGTTGCCTTAAACACGACATTTTCTAAGCTTTGTGGGATAGAGGGTACAATAGCTCTAACAGATGGCGTTTCAGATTGTAGATGCTTAAGTGCAATCGAAACGGCTGATTCACCCAAAAACGGTAACTTGCCTGTTAATAATTCATATAGCACAATTCCCAAGGCATAAATATCCGATTTCTTTGTCGCTGTTCCTCCACGTGCTTGCTCAGGTGACAAATAGTGAACTGTGCCTAAAACCGAATTCGTCTGTGTAAAAGACGTGGCTGTTAACGCAATAGCGATACCAAAATCTGTAATTTTCACATTACCTTTTTGATCCATTAAAATATTTTGAGGCTTAATATCACGATGAACAATTTGATTTTGGTGAGCATGTGCAATAGCTGACGTTAATTGCTCCATTATCATGACACACTTCATTGGTGATAATGGTGCAAATTCTTGTATGTATTGCTTTAAAGTTTTGCCTTCAACGTATTCCATTACTAAATAATGCATATCACCATCTTCACCAACATCATAAATACTCACAATATTAGGGTGTGTAAGACTTGTGGCAGATAGCGCTTCCCTTTGGAAACGTCGATGAAGCTCCTCCTCATCAGAAAAGCTATATCGTAGCACTTTAATTGCTACATCTCTATCTAAAATCATATCATGTGCAAGATAAACATTGGACATACCGCCGCCGCCAATCCATTCAAGAACTTTATAACGGCCACTTAATCTTTTTCCAACAAGCATTCTTACACCTCCTTAATATTATTTGCAAATAAAATAAGCGAGATATTATCTTCACCGCCATTTTCATTTGCCAGTTGTATCAGTTGTTCACCTTTTTCCTGAATCGGTAGTGGCAGATGAATAATTGATTGCATTTCTTGCTTCGTTAATTTATTACTAAGTCCATCCGAACAAACTAATAAATAGGAATCAGCAACGAATTGCACCATATAAAAATCTGGTGCAATTGTTGCTTCTGTTCCTAAAGATTTAATAATGTAATTTTTCTTAGGATGACTTTCGGCTTCTTCTTCACTAATTTCCCCATTATCGACGAGTACATTCACATAAGAATGATCTCTTGTAATAAGTTGCAAATTTGTTTCCGTGCTAAAATACACACGACTATCTCCGACGTGGCAAATGATACATTCGTCAGCATCAATCAAAACGGCTATTAAAGTTGTTCCCATGCCGTGACAATTTTCGTGTGATAAAGAATATTGATATATCGATGCATTGAGTTCTTGAACAGATGTTAACAGCCATTCTTTTTTTAATTCAATTGATTGAAAGGATCCCACATCTGCTTGCAAAAATAACTGTTCAAATCCAGAAACCGCCATACCACTCGCTATATCTCCAGCATTGTGTCCACCCATACCATCAGCGACAATAGCAAGTTTAAATGCATCTTCGCGTTCAATGAATATAGCTCGGTCCTCATTTACCGTTCTTTTTCTTCCGATATCACTCGCTACTATATATTCCACAGCCAGTCACCCCATTAATTCGTCGTTTCTTGCTTTCTCTCCTTCGCACGTAATTGACCACATGCAGCATCAATATCTGAACCGTGTTCGCGTCGAATTGTTACATTAATACCATGATTTTTTAACGTTTTTTCAAACGAGAAGATGTCATTTTTTGGTGTTCGCACATAGTCACGTTCTGGAACATAGTTTACTGGAATCAAGTTCACGTGACATTTAATACCTTTGATTAATTTTGCTAACTCTTCAGCATGTTCTACTTGGTCATTTACTCCGCCAAATAGACCATATTCAAAACTAACTCGACGACCAGTTTTCTCGGTGTAATAACGAATGGCTTCAATTAGATCTGGTAATTTATACGCTTTTGCGATTGGCATTAAACGTTGACGTAATTCTTGGTTAGGTGCGTGTAATGACAAGGCAAAGTTGATTTGTAATTGTTCATCCGCAAATTTATAAATTGAAGGAATAATACCACTAGTTGAAACTGTGATATGGCGTGCTCCAATGTTCAAACCTTTTTCATGATTGATTACTTTTAAGAAGCTCATCATGGCATCATAGTTGTCAAACGGTTCGCCGATTCCCATAATAACGACATGACTTACTCGTTCGCCTACTTCATCTAATGCTTTTTGAACGTTGACAACTTGCTCAACAATTTCTCCTGCTAATAAATGACGTTTTAATCCGCCTAAAGTAGATGCACAGAATGTACATCCAATACGACAACCCACTTGTGTCGTTACACAAACAGAGTTCCCATATTCATGGCGCATTAATACAGTTTCAATTGAATAACCGTCTTGTAATTGGAACAAGAATTTAATTGTACCATCTTTAGATTCTTGTTTGATTAAAGTACCTAATGTACTAAGTTCAAAGTCAGCAGCTAATTTATCGCGT
Source organism: Viridibacillus sp. NPDC096237 (assembly GCF_050278625.1). NCBI lineage: Bacteria > Bacillati > Bacillota > Bacilli > Caryophanales > Caryophanaceae > Viridibacillus > Viridibacillus sp. NPDC096237. Next base: position 411,940 of record NZ_JBNNTI010000001.1, read on the forward strand.
AATTCTTTTGAGAGGTTAGACATTTCATCGAAAGTTGTTACACGTTTTACATATAACCAGTCAAAAATTTGGCCAGCACGGAACGGTTTTTCACCGTTGTCCTTTAACCAAGTTTGCATTTCTTCCGGTAATAATGAATAAATCGATTGGCGTAATTGTGGTTTTTCTTTTTTTACTCTTACTGGTTTTTGTATTTCTTGATCCATTAGTTTGTAAATTCTCCTTTTTTTCTAAAGGCAGCAACGAAAAAGCCATCACTGCTAAAGTCTTGTGGAAAGACTTGCATCATTCCATTTGTTTGAAGCTCTTTAAGTACGTCTGGCACATTTGGTACAGGTTCAAGCTCCATATCCGGATACTTCTCTAAAAATGCAGCAACTGTTCCATCATTTTCAATTTTATCAATTGTGCAAGTACTGTAAACCATTTTGCCTTCATTCTTTAATAACTCATAAGCTGAATCCAGTAATTGTAATTGTATTGGTTGTAGTGATGCAAAGTCTTCTTCTTTTTTCGTATATTTAATATCCGGTTTACGTCTAATAACCCCTAATCCACTACAAGGAGCATCGACTAAAATCCGATCGAATGATTGCTTTTCAAATTGCTTAGTTGCTTTTCGACCATCTAATACTTGTGCGTCAATAATAGTTAGACCTAGACGTTCGGCATTACTATTAATAAGTTTTAGTTTATGAGCATGTAAATCGGTAGCGATTAACTCGCCTTCGTTTTTCATTTTCTCAGCAATATGTGTTGTTTTACCGCCTGGTGCTGCACACATATCTAATACTCTCATGCCTGGTTCTACTTGCAGAGCGTAAGCTGGAATCATAGAGCTTTCATCTTGAATGGTGATTAGACCATTTTTGTACGATTCTGTTCGTGCAGCTTGACCAGTTAATAAATGCAAAGCTTCCGGTAACACTTTACTTCGTACAACTTCATACTTTTCGCCCCATAAACTTTCAAGCGCTTGATCTGTTGTCACTTTAGCTGTGTTCACTCGAATAGTTTGTTGTGGTGGTAGATTATTTTCAAACAGCATATCAGATGATTTTTCAACGCCGTAAGCTTCAACATAACGTCGTACTAACCAAATTGGATGACTTGTTTCTATAGAAAGTCGTTCAACCGGATCTTTAATATCGGTCGTATCTCGAATGCCGTCACGTAGGATCGAACGTAAAATACCGTTTACTGTTTTAGAGACACCTTGGTGGCGTGCTCGATGTTTAGCAATTTCAACAGCTTCATTTACTGCTGCATGATCCGGAATTTTCGACAAGTTTGCAATTTGATATAAAGACAAGCGTAATAACCATCTCACCCAATCATCCAATTTCCCGCGAACAAATGGCTCTAAATAATAATCTAAAGTCATTTTATATTGAAGTGTTCCGTAAGTAAGTTCCGTCAAAAGGGCACGGTCTTTCGGTTTAATATTATATTTTTCAATTGTTTGATGAAGAAGTAAATTACTATATGCTTGCTGTTTATCTACTGCAAGAAGGATAGTTAATGCTGCGTCACGAACATTACCATCCCAAATTTTAACTTTCTTTTTTGTCATTCAAAACGGTCCCCAATCTGTAATTTTGACCCGGTACCTCTTAAGTAATCCATCGCAGTCATACGCTTTTTGCCAGCTGGTTGTAAATCTAAAATATTTATTGCTTCTCCGTTACCTGTTGCTACTGTAAAATATTCTCTATCAATAGCAATGACAGTCCCAGGTACTTCGCTATGTTTTTTATCGGACTTTTGTGCCCACCAAATTTTCACATTATCGCCATTTAATTTCGTGTATGCTACTGGCCATGGATGCAAACCTCGTACTTGGTTATATATATCTGTACTGTTTTGCTGCCAATTAACTAGCTCTTGATCACGTGAAATATTATGAGCAAAAGTCACTTTTGTTTCATCTTGTGGGATACGACTATTAGTGCCCTCGATAATAGATGGTAACGTTTCTTTTAATAAGTCTCTACCAATAATACTTAATTTATCAAATAATAGACCTGTATAATCTTGTTCTTCTATTGTAAGCTCTGCTTGTGAAATAATATCACCTGCATCAAGTTTAACTGCCATATACATTATCGTAACACCTGTTTTTTCTTGCCCATCGATTAAGCATTGGTGAATAGGTGCTCCACCGCGATATGCTGGTAGTAATGATGCATGCACATTCACACAACCAAGTCTAGGTGTATCTAATAATTCCTTAGGTAAAATTTGACCAAAAGCTGCTGTAACAATTAAATCTGGATTTAAACCTATGATTTCTTGCAACTCATCAGAACCACGAAGTTTTTCTGGTTGAATTACTGGTAATCCTAAACGAACAGCTTCTTCTTTGACAGGTGGTGGTGTTAACACACGTTTACGACCAACAGGACGATCTGGTTGTGTAACTACCGCTTTAATATTATAGCCTTCTTCATGCAGCATACGTAAAACTGGTACCGAAAAGGCAGGTGTCCCCATAAATACAATGGAAATCATTCCTGTTCCTCCTCTTCTTCCGCCATTTCATCTAATTCTTCAAGCGTATAAACACGAGTAATTTTCTTATCAAATAACACACCAAATAAATGGTCAATTTCATGTTGAATTACACGAGCATCGAAACCTGCTGCTTCGACTTCATACCATTCTCCATTACGGTCTTGTGCTTTTATATGAACATAATCAGGACGCTCTACATCACCATAAAGTTCAGGGAAACTTAAACAACCTTCAATTTCTATAGCTGAACCGTCCGTTGTTAAAATAGTAGGATTAATGATTTCAAGAATGGCTCTTTCCTCCCCCATTTCTACAATGGCTGCTTGAATGCTTTTATTCACTTGAGGTGCTGCAATACCTACTCCATCATGCTCAAGCATTGTATCATACATATCATCAAGTAACTGTGCTAACTCTGCATCAAATTTAGTTACAGGTGCCGCTTTAGCTTCTAACACTTTTGCTGGGTTTTTTATAATTTCTAATACTGCCATAATGCCCTCTTTTCTTGCGATTATATCTAAATGGATGAAGGATCTAAATCGACGGTTAATTGAATACCTTTTTTCACCCAGTCTGTTCGATACATGCGAATTAATTGTTGTAATGTAGCCGTTAAATTAGGCTCTTTTTTATATTTTATCAAACATTGATAACGATATCTATTTTGCACCCGACTGATAGACGCTGCTGTCGGACCAATAATACCAACATTTTGTGATAGTTGCATTCGTAACCAATCCACTGCCTTACCTGTATATTCTGCTGCCATTAGTACATCTTCATGCGTCACTTGAATAAGTACAACGAAATAATACGGTGGATAGGCGAAACGCTGTCTTATATGCATTTCCTGCACATAAAACGGCTCATAATCTTGTTCTTTTGAAAGTTCGATTGCATAATGCTCAGGTGTATATGTTTGGATAAATACTTCTCCAGGCTTTTCATGGCGCCCTGCACGACCACTTACTTGTGTAAGTAATTGAAATGTACGCTCAGCAGCTCGAAAATCCGGTAAATTTAATGAAGTATCTGCACTCAAAACACCAACCAACGTAATATTCGGGAAATCAAGCCCTTTAGCAATCATCTGTGTTCCTAGTAGAATATCAGCTTCCCCTCGACCATAGGAATCTAATATACGCTCATGCGAACCCTTTTGTCTCGTTGTATCTACGTCCATTCGAAGTACTCTTGCTTCAGGAAAGAGTTTATATATTTCACTTTCAATCTTTTGCGTTCCGGTACCGAAAAAACGGATATGTTCACTTTGACATTCAGGGCATTCATGTGGCACTTGTTCTTCATAGCCGCAATAATGACATTTCAGTTTTTCTTGGGAACGATGATAGGTCATGGAAATATCACAGTTTTTACATTGCACAACGGTACCACAATCTCTGCATAATACAAAAGAAGAAAAGCCTCTACGATTGAGGAATAATACCATCTGCTCTTTTTTTTCAAGTCGCATACGCATTGCTTCGGCTAATTCCTCTGAAAACATTGAGCGATTCCCTTTTTTCAATTGTTCACGCATATCGATAATTTCAACTGTTGGTAAGGATTGCTGCATTGCACGTTTTTTCAGTGTTAATAATGTATATACTTTCTTCTTTGCTCTAGCAAAAGATTCTAAAGAAGGCGTTGCACTACCTAATATGACAGGACAATGATGGTATTCACTACGCCAAATAGCTACATCTCTTGCATGGTAACGTGGTGAATCCTCTTGCTTATATGTCGATTCATGCTCTTCATCTAATATGAATAGGCCAACATTTGTGAAGGGAGCAAAAACAGCAGATCGAGCACCTACTACCACCTTTACTTCTCCTCTTTGAATCTTTCGCCATTCATCATATTTTTCGCCTTTAGATAGTCCACTATGCAGAACAGCAACTTGTTCCCCAAAACGCGAACGAAATCGCTCTGACATTTGAGGTGTTAAAGATATTTCCGGTACTAGCACAATCGCTTCCTTCCCTTTTTCAAGGGTACTTTGAATAGCCTGTAAATACACTTCTGTTTTCCCACTACCTGTAATACCATGTAGCAAAAAAGTTGTAGGTAGTTTATGTCTCATCGCTGCTAATATTTGCTGTAATGCCACTTCTTGTTCATCAGTTAGTGGAAGTGGCTTCGTTTTCACTGCATCCTTTGTAAATGGGTCACGGTATACCTCTTCTTGAATATACGTTGCAGCACCTTTTTCAATGATTGCACTAAGAACGGCAGTTGTAATATTAAGTGTTTGGCAAAGTTCTTCCGGTACAAAAATAGCACTTTGATGATCCACCATCCATTCAGCGACCATAACTTGTTTTTTTGCTCTTTTTGGAATATCAACTGCAATTTGTTGCAATTTCTCTTTATCATCCAAAATTTGAATCTTACGAACAGCCTTTACTTGACCTTGCTGTTTAACGACTGTTTTTATTTGGACAGTTCCTTGTCCAATACAGTATTTCAGTGACCTTAGAAATCCAGCAATTTCTACTTTCTTATATGGGATTGATGTCTTATTACCAAAAAGGTTTTGTAATTCAGCTGGCAGGTCTCCTAAAGAGCCTGTGAGATGAATGGTTTTTTCATATTTCGCTCGTAATGCCGAGGGTAACATAACTTGTAATGCATCAATTTCAAAGCATAAAGTGTGGTTTGTCATCCACTGGGCAAGCTGTAGCATTTCACCTGTTAAAACAGGTTCAATATCGAGTAACTGAGATAGTGGTTTTAATTTTTCTAGTGGGACATCCGTTTCTTCCTTTAAAGCAGTGATGAAACCAAGCACATTGCGAGGACCGAATGGCACTTTCACACGGCATCCAGCTTCAACAAGCGCTTGCCATTCATAGGGAACAGCGTAGTCAAACGGTCGATCCACTGGATATGCCGCTACGTCTACGATGACTTGTGCTATCATATTGAATTTTCTTCCCTAGCTAAAATGGTTTTAAATAATTCAAGTGCCAACTCTTTTTTCGGAAGATGAACGAATGTTTTTTCGAAATCATTTTGACCAACGAGTGTAACCGTATTTGTGTCAGTACCAAAACCTGCTCCATCTTGCGTTACATCATTAGCAACAATATAATTTGCATTTTTCTTTTCTAGTTTGCCTTTTGCATATTTTAATACGTCATTGGTTTCCGCAGCAAAACCAATTAGTAGTTGATCTTTTTTATGTTCCCCTAATGTCAGTAAAATATCAGTTGTGCGCTCTAAATCAATAGTTGCATTACCTGGCTGTTTTTTCATTTTTTGCATATGTGCTGTTTTCGGACGATAATCCGCTACCGCTGCTGTTTTTACAACAATATTGGCGTCATCATATTCAACTAACATAGCTCGGAGCATGTCCTCAGCACTTTCCACATGTACTACTCGCACACCAGCTGGAGGCTCTATTGCTACCACACCAGATACAAGCACTGTTTCAGCACCTAGTTCATGTGCTGCTGCAGCCATGGCGTAACCCATTTTTCCAGTTGAGAAATTGGTCAAATAACGTACAGGGTCAATTCTTTCACGTGTAGGCCCTGCAGAAATAACAACTTTCTTTCCTTTTAAAAGCCCACTTTTAGATTTGAAAAAACTTGCGGCTAATGCTGTAATTTTCTCGGGTTCTTCTAAACGACCTTTGCCAACATATCCGCAGGCTAAAAAGCCCTCAGATGGTTCTATAAACTCATAGCCATCTTCAGCTAACTGGGCAATATTGCGTTTAACTGCTAGATTGTCATACATATGAACATTCATTGCCGGTGCAATCCACACTTTTGCAGTTGTTGCTAATAATGTTGTTGTTACCATTTCATCTGCAATGCCATTGGCAAGCTTTCCAATTACATTTGCAGTTGCGGGCGCTACGATGATTAGATCCGCCCAATCTGCTAAATCGATATGAGCAATGACACTTGAATCTTTTTCATCAAAAGTGTCTGTATAAACATCATTTTTAGACATTACTTGAAAGCTTAAAGGTGTTACAAAACGTGTTGCAGATTCAGTCATCATTACTTTAACATTTGCACCAGCTTGAGATAGTTTACTAACTAATGCTACTGCTTTGTAGACGGCAATTCCGCCCGAAACACAAAGTAAAATGTTTTTATTTGCAAGCATTTTTTTCTTCCTTTCAAAACGACAAGCTCCCAAAGAAATGTTAAATTTCCTCAGGAGCCTCTACGTTGTCATGTCATTAAACTTCGTCTTCGTAAATAGCTGATTCGTCTTGAGCTACTTGACTTAAGACACCAGCAGAAACTTCTTCAAGTGCTTTCCCTACATTTTTATGTGATTTGTAAGATGAAAGCCTATAGTCACTACCTTCTTGCATTGCACGCGCTCTTTTTGAAGCAAGACTCACTAATGAATATTTTGAATCGATTTTTTGTTTTAATACGTCAACAGATGGGTATAACATCTATTTATTCTCCTCTCAGCATAGCTAAGTATTGTTTTTCTACTCTTTCACGTCGACAATGTTCCGCAACTACGATTGCATTGACACGATCACAAGCTAATTGTACTTCATCGTTCTCAACGACATAATCGTACAAATTCATCATTTCTAATTCTTGATTTGCAGCAGCAATACGCGTTGCAATCACATCTTCTGTTTCAGTACCACGCCCAACTAAACGTTGCTGCAATGCTGAAATACTAGGTGGTGCAAGGAAGATGAATAAACCATCTGGAACCTTGTCACGAATTTGAGCTGCACCTTGTACTTCAATTTCTAAAAATACATCGCGTCCAGCATCCAAAGTTTTGTTTACATATTCCAGAGGTGTACCGTAATAGTTTCCTACATACTGTGCATATTCAAGGAGTTGTCCTTGTTCGATTAAACTTTCAAAATCCTCTTTTGATTTAAAGAAGTAATCAACTCCATCAACTTCGCCTTCACGTGGTAGACGTGTAGTCATGGAAATAGAATACTCATAATTAGTATCTGGTTGTGAAAAAAGTGCTTTTCGCACAGTACCTTTTCCGACACCTGAAGGGCCAGATAGGACAATCAATAATCCACGTTCTCTTCTCATGCTTTCTCCCTCATCATTACAATATATTAATAGTACATTTAGTAAACACAATTATTCAATATTTTGAACTTGTTCTCGCATTTTTTCAAGAATCGTTTTCGCTTGGACAACTGCAGCTGAAGCTTCAACAGATTGATTTTTAGAACCAATCGTATTAATTTCACGATGAATTTCTTGCAATAAGAAATCGAGTTTTCGTCCGATAGAAATGTCATCTTGAAGCGTTTCATCAAGCTGGACAAAATGGCTTGCTAAGCGGTCTAATTCCTCTGCAATATCTGCTTTTTCAGCAAAAATCGCAACTTCTGCTAATAATCGTTCATCTAATGCGCTAATGTCTGTAAGTTCTGCAATTCTCGTAACGAGCTTATCGCGATACTTTTGTACGGCTTGATCGGCAACTTTACGAACTAACTTTATTTGCTCTGCTAAATCCGTTTTGAAACCTACTACCGCCCCTTGCAATTCCTGACCTTCTCTTTCGCGCATTTGGATCAATGCCTTTGCTGCTTGTTGTACAGCTTGATCAACAGCTGTTAAAATTTCTTCTTTTGATGTCTCTTGCACTTTGACAGTTAATGCTTGCTCTAAATTCAAAAGTTCTGTCATCGACCACTTCTCGTCAAGCAATATCTGTTTTTGCAATTCTTCTCTTGCTTCTTTATAAGCATTGACTAGAGGCCAATTCACTTGTACAACTTGCTGTTGCTGTGACAATTCTTTCACATATACGGAAACATCTAACTTACCTCTTGAAACTAATGAGGAAAGCAATTTTTTTGTATGAACTTCCGCTTCCATCCACTCTTTCGGAAAACGTGTTGTAACTTCTAAAAAGCGATGATTTACCGATCGAATTTCTACAGTAAGCTGAAATTGTTCCGTTGTTGTGACACCCCTGCCAAATCCAGTCATACTACGCACCAAGGTCAGTCACATCCTTCTTTGCATACTGATTTTTAATTATAACATATGAAAACAAGTTTTGGCTTGCAGATTTGTTAGAAGTTAACTTAATGGAACAAAAAAATGATTAGAATTAATAGTCATCGGTCACGAAGAACTATATTTTACAAAAGCTCTGCTTACCTATTTAGACAAAAAAAATGGTAAGATAGAACAAAACGTTTTGAAAGAGGAATCACTTATGGCTTATGATGGTTTATTTACAATCGCAATGGCAAAAGAGTTACAACAGTTAGTAACGGGCCGAATCGCGAAAGTGCATCAACCGAACACCCAAGAAATCATTTTACATATTCGTGCTAATGGAGGAAATCATAAATTACTATTTTCAATTCATCCTTCCTATGCACGTGTTCATATCACAGAACAAACAATCGAAAACCCACAGGAACCACCTATGTTTTGCTCTCTACTTCGTAAACATATAGAGGGTGGATTTATTGAATCAATCCGCCAAGAAGGTGCCGATCGAATCCTCATTTTTAAAATTGCTAGTAAAAATGAAATTGGTGATCCAATTACGCGAGAATTACACGCAGAAATCATGGGACGTCATAGCAATTTAATTTTAGTCGACAAAGAAACAGACAAAATCGTTGATAGCTTAAAGCATCTACCACCTGCTATGAATAGCTACCGTACAGTCTTACCTGGTCAACCTTTTATCACACCACCTGAACAGGATAAGGAAGATCCTAAAACAGTAAGTTCTGAAGCATTGCAACTATTCTTTGCCAAAGAAAAGAATACACAAGAAATTGTACAGCATTTTACCGGCTTCTCCCCATTACACGCTACTGAGTTATTATTTAGAAGTGAAACTAAGGAGCAACCGATAGCCGACATCTTCCCATCATTTATAGAGGAATTTGAAATTGGTGGAAATTCACCAACCTATACTGAAGCAAATGGAAAAACATACTTTTCACCAGTGGCATTAACACATTTAGTTGGTGAACATACAAGCTATTCAACGTTAAGTACTCTACTGGACCGCGTATTCTTTGCAAGAGCTGAGAGGGACCGCGTAAAACAACAAGCTGGGGATTTAGAGCGTTGGTTACAAAATGAAATAAGCAAGCTCAAATTAAAATTAAAAAAACTGCAAAAAGATTTAGATCGAGCTAATAATTTAGACCAATTCCAATTATACGGCGAGCTATTAATGGCCAACTTATATGCTTTTGAAAAAGGGCAAAAAGTAGTCACTGTTGTTAATTATTATAGCGAAGACAGTGAAGAAATCACGATCCCAATTAGTGAACGAAAAACACCTGTTGAAAATGCACAGAGTTATTATACTAAGTACAATAAAGCAAAAAACGCTCTTATAATGGTTCAGGAGCAACTTGATAAAACAAAGGAAGATTTAACTTACTTTGAAATGCTTTCGCAACAAGTACAACAAGCTGCACCTGCTGATATAGAGGAGATTCGTGAAGAGTTAGCGGAACAGGGCTACTTAAAACTACGTGCTTCTAAACGACGTAAAAAGCCAACTAAACCAGCTCCAGAAAAATTCAAATCTTCTACAGGTATTGATATTTCAGTTGGCAAAAACAATAAACAAAATGATTATTTAACATTTAAAATCGCACGTAAATCTGAAATTTGGTTGCATACTAAGGATATCCCAGGCTCTCACGTCGTTATTCACTCATCTGAACCAGATGAACAAACTTTACTAGAAGCCGCAACTTTATCAGCCTATTTTAGTAAAGCACGTGAATCTTCATCAGTACCTGTCGATTACACTGAAATACGTCAGGTGAAAAAACCAAATGGGTCAAAACCCGGCTTTGTTATCTACTTTGAGCAAAAAACTCTTTATGTTACGCCTGATGAAGAACTGATTATGAAGTTAAAATAACTTTTAAGAACAAATAAAAGGGGGCTGCTTTTAATAAGCCTCCAAAAAACTCGTATAAAAAACGAGGGCACTGAAAAAGTCCATAAAATGAATTTTAGCCATGATAGAAACGATTAATCGTTTCTGTCATGGCTTTTTCTTCGATGCCGTTAATTTCCGTTCCGGCGGACGCTTTCCTGGGGGACGAACCTTGAGCCTCCTCGTCGCTAACGCTCCTGTAGGGTCTCAAAATGTTCGCAAATTCCCCAAGGAGTCGCCGCCTGCATTCCAATCAACTCGTTTTATCGTTTTACTGAGTTTTTCATTCTTTCCGATTCACACCTAACCCTTTATAATTAAAGGACTAATTCAAGGTGATGCTGTCCATGATTTCAAAAACGGCCTATGTGAGCTACTCCCAGGAGGTTTTGGGTCATGGCCAGTTGTTTTTAAAAAAATTTAGACTCATGAACAAAGCGGTGTAGCTTTTGAATAAATTTGATAAAAAGGAAACAGTCAACCCGTTATTAGTAGCAAACAAAAAAACAACTAATTAGTAGAATCCTTTTTAAAGAATCCTGCAACTATAGTGAAATAAGATAAAACCCTGCATTCAACAGGATATTTATCAAACTTTTCCACTTAACTAGGCTAGACAATGCATCAACGACCAAACGATACTTGATGTTTTATACCACATAAAGTGACGTTAAAAGGTCCATCATTACTATTTCCTCAAAAAACATCGATGCTGATGCAGGTTACGGAAGTGAAAACACTATTTATACGCAGTGAAACAAAAATTTAACGCATTAATCCAATTGGTCGTTGTTCTTCTTCTCACTCTGTGACTTAAGTAAAGTCATAATGGAGTTTGGAATTGTGGCAATAGCCCAAATCTACTGAAAGCAGCTGGAATTCTCCAGCCACTTTCACCAAAAACAAGACAAATAAAAAAGTACCGATGAAAAAACAAATTGTTTTCCATCGGTACTTTTATTATAGGTACTTTTAGACATCTCCTTTTACTCATATGACTTTTATTGCTTCTTCGTTGCATCTATGCCTAACCATTTCTCTGAAATTTCTTTTAATGTACCGTCATTTGTTAATTCTTCTAAAGCTTTCGAGATATCTTCTACCTTTTTACTATCAGTAGTAAATGGAAATGCAATATTTCCCCATGATGTAGGACCAAACCCTATTTTCACATCATCCAATTTAGCTTTTTCAATCGTCGTTTTCACTTGTACTTGATCATTATAATACGCGTCAACACGTCCTAATGATACTTCCTTCAATTCCGCTGTAGGGTCCTCAGAAAATGTTTTAATCGTAAAGTCATTGTTTTTATTTATATCTTTTAATTCTTTTTCAGCAGCTGTCCCTAAACCTACCCCAACCACTTTACCTTTTAAATCATCAATCGAATTTATATTATCATTATTTGCCTTTACCGCAAATACTGACCCTGAATATAGGTACGGTACGGTAAATGTATATTTTTCTTCTCTCTCAGTTGTCACTGATAATTGATTTGCAATTGTATCAATACGACCTGAATCTAATGATCCAAATAATCCTTCAAAATCAGCTGTTGTCCAATTTACTTTGTATCCTGCTTTTTTTGCAGCCGCTTCAATAATATCCGCATCATAACCAATTACTTTATTGTCCTTTTGATAGATAAATGGACTTCTCCCAGCAGCTGTCCCAACATTAAGAACTTTTTCATCTGCTTTCACAGAATTCTCTCTTTTAGAAGAATCCTTTGAACTACATGCCGCTAATACCACAACCACTGTAAAAACCATTATAAATGACAATATTTTTTTAGATTTCATACTACCAACTCCTTATCCACTAACTGATTTCTACTACTTAATTGTTGTAAAAACTTCTGTGTTCTTTCCTGCTTTGGATTATTAAAAATCTCTTCAGGAGTTCCTTGTTCAATAATAGAACCCTCCGCCATAAAAACAACATGATCAGCCACTTGTCTTGCAAATGACATTTCATGAGTTACTACAATCATAGTCATATTCGAAAGCGCTAGGCTTTGAATTACTTGTAGAACTTCTCCTACTAGTTCTGGATCGAGTGCTGAAGTAGGTTCATCGAACAAAATTGCATAAGGATTTAGAGCGATAGCTCTAGCAATCCCTACGCGTTGTTGCTGACCACCCGACAAACTATTTGGATAATAGTTTTCTTTTTCAGATAAACCAACTTGTAATAGTAATTTTTTCGCAATACTTTCAGCTTCCACTTGCGACTTTTTCTGTACAGTAATTAACGGCAATGTAATATTTTCTTTTACAGTTTTGTTCTTAAATAAGCTATAGTTTTGAAAAACCATAGCAGTTTTATGCCTTAATAATTGTGCCTTTTTATTTGTTAGATTGGCGACATCTATTGTTACGTCATCAATTATTATTTGCCCTTTATCCGCTTGTTCTAAAACATTTAAGCATCTTAATAGAGTCGACTTACCTGATCCAGATGGCCCTATTATCGCTACAACTTGACCCTTTTCCACAGTTAAAGAAATTCCTTTTAATACTTCGTTATCTTTATATGATTTATGAAGATTCTGAACACTTATCATCCTTTTTCACTCCTTAATTACAGGTAAGGTACTTCCAAGCGATATTCTAATCGTCTCTGTAGCCAACCAATAATAATGGTTAATCCCCAGTAGATAATTGCAACAGCTAAGTAACTTTCCATATAAAGATAAGACTCTGCAGCAAGCATTTTAGCATGAGCTAAAATTTCTGCTAAGCCTAATACAAACGTTAAAGATGATTCTTTAATTAGCCCAATAAAATTATTACCAAGTGCAGGAACTGCTACTCGAATAGCCTGCGGAAAAATCACCTTTCTCATGGCTTGCATTTTTGTCATTCCTACAGACAAACAAGCGTCCATTTGATTGCTCTCAACTCCATTTAAAGAACCACGTAAAATTTCAGATAAATACGCTGCATTATTTAAGCTTAGACCGATTAAGGCTGCTTGTAAGGACGTTATAACAGCCATCTCTGGGAAAATCTGAGGAAGTCCAAAATATAAAACGAATAACTGCACAAGTAATGGTGTCCCTCTAAAAAATGAAATATATAATCGAGATAATGGATATAACACTTTCATTCGATTACGATCAATGAGAACAAGCATAATACTAATAAGGAATGAAATAATCATGGATACCATAGAAACACCTAATGTGATATATACATACTTCAATAACTGTGGTAACGACTCTAAAAAATACATAAAATCAAACTTCATTTTGTCACCTTCTATAACGATTTTACTTTATTTGTTTTATGCAATTTCAAAAACAATACGATTACCACTTGGATCTTCTACCGCAAACTTATTTCCCAAATCTTGAATTTGTGTTTGTTGTTTAATATATTTTTTTGCTGTTTCAAAATTTTCTGTTGTTGGTAATTTAAACCTTACTTCTTTCAATCCTGATTCATTTTCCGCCGCCTTTTGTAGCCCCTCACCCGACCATACATTTCCCGCAATATGATGATGATAGCCACCTGTCGAAATAAAGAATGCTGTATCAATAATTACCTGTTCCTCAAAACCTAACGTATTGACGTAAAAACCTACCGATTCCTCGATATTAGCCACTCGTAAATGGACATGGCCAACAATTGTTTCTGTTGGTAATTTACCATCTGTTTCAAAATCAGCTAACGGTGCTAATTCTTTAAAGTTAAGTGGATTACTACCGCCTGGATACTTATCCCAATCTTCACGATTACGATCAGCATATATCTCAATACCATTTCCTTCAATATCATACAAATAAAATGCCTCACTATATCCATGATCACTCGCACTATCTAATCTAGCAATTGGGATGAAGCGTTCAAAGTGCGGGAAACGTGAAGCTTGTTCTACTGGACTATCAATCGTTTCCTTATTACGCAGAATTTCGAAAAATTTCGTTGCAAATGCTTCTCTACTTGGTAATAAAAATGCTGTATGGAATAAACCTGTGCTTTTAGCCGGTTGTAATTTTTCTGCTGTTTTTTCTAATTCAAAAATAACTGTGTTACTACCTTTTCCACCAAACTTAGCATGTTGTGTATTTCTCTCTAATACATCAAGACCAACTACATTTTCATAAAATGCAATTTGACGCTCCAGATCCTTTACTTTTAAAATAACACTTCCTACTTGTGTCGCTCCATTCAATACAAACTTCTCTTGTTTTCCATCAATTCTTTGTACCATCTTAAAACCTCTCTCTTTTTTATTAACCAATTACGGAATAAACAACTTCTAATAAAAAACGCTCTTTCTACATAATCTAGAAAGAGAGTTGAGGGGAGCTAATTCAACTCTTATCTCTCATGATTTCATGCAATCATGTTGGAGTTAGCACCTTCCTAAACAATAGGGGTTGCTGAAACTTCAACGGGCCAATTCCCTCAGTTTCTCAAGATAAGAAATTCAGTTAATATTCCTAGTTAACTTATTGGTTTAATTGATTTTAAAACATTTTCTATAATTTAGCAACATTTTTTCCCAATTATTTTATTTCCATGAAAAATAATTCCTTAATTCGAATTAGAATTTTGAACAATAAAAAACTAGCATGAGAGAATTCCGATTCTCATGCTAGTTTTTTTGAATGCCTAAATTAAATATATTATTTTAATTTCCCTGCTTTTAAATCCTTATGCCATTGCAGTAAACCTGGAATGTCTGATTCATCAATAGCACCTGATTCTTTTGCCGCTTCAACTAACGCTTCGAAGTTTGATAGGCTATAGTAAGGAACACCAACTTCTTCAAAGGCTTGTTCAGCACGCGGTAATTTATATGAATACACTGAAACAACACCAAGTACTTCTGCCCCTTCACGACGAAGTGCTTCTACAGCTGTAATGCTTGAGCCACCTGTTGAAATGATATCTTCTACTACAACTACCTTTTGACCTGTTGAAAGTTTCCCTTCTGTTTGGTTACCACGACCATGGTCTTTTGGTTTTGAACGTACATATACCATTGGTAAGTCTAAAATATCACTTACCCATGCTGCATGCGGAATCCCTGCTGTTGCTGTACCAGCTACTACGTCTGTTTCTGGGAAGTTTTCTTTAATAAGCGCTGCAAGACCGTTTGCGATTGTTGTACGTACTTTTGGATAAGAAATCGTTAAACGTGTATCACAGTAGATTGGTGATTTAATACCTGAAGCCCAAGTAAATGGATCATTCGGACTTAGTTCTACCGCTCCTACTTCTAACATGCCTTGTGCTACTTCTTTTTGAATTGTCATTATTGTTGTCCTCCCCATAATTGTTGTACAGCATGGTACGATTCAACTGGATTTTCTGCTTGAGTTATTGCACGCCCTACTACGATTTGCGTCGAGCTTTCTTGACGTGCGAAATCAGGTGTAGCAACACGTTTTTGATCATGTGCTGCACCACCAGCCATACGAATTCCTGGTGTTACTTTTAAGAAGCTTTCTCCACATATTTCGCTGATTGCTTTTGCTTCAAGTACAGAGCAAACTATACCATCTAAACCCGCTGATTGTGCTAACTTGGCATAATGCAGTACTGATTGATCTAATGATAAATTGATTTTTTGCTCGTTTTGCATTTGCTCTTCAGTCGTTGAAGTTAACTGAGTTACCGCAATTAAAGCTGGTCGCTCTTTACCAGCCTCCGTTCCCTCTATTAGACCTTCAAGAGCAGCCGTCATCATATTGGAGCCGCCTGCAGCATGGACATTGACTAGATCTACACCTAGTTTTGCTAAGCCTTTCATCGCTGATTTCACCGTATTTGGAATATCATGCAGTTTTAAATCTAAAAATATGTCGTGACCTTGCGCTTTAATTTTGCGAATGATGTCTGGCCCTTCTTGTAAATAAAGCTCAAGACCCACCTTCACAAATAGTGGCTCGTTGAACTGAGAAAGAAATGTCATTACTTTCTGTTCATCTGAAAAATCTAACGCGATAATAGGCTTATCATTCATTTAGCGGTGGCTCCTTCCAATTACATCTGTTATTTTGTCATAACCTAATTCATCTAGCTTTTGTGGTAATGCTTCAATGATATTTGGGCATACAAATGGATCCACAAAGTTGGCAGTACCTACTGCTACAGCACTCGCCCCCACAGATAGGAAGTCGATAACATCCTCTGCAGTTGCAACTCCACCCATTCCAATAATAGGAATATTGACATTTCGACTTACTTCATGGACCATGCGAATTGCTACTGGTTTTACAGCCGGACCTGATAAACCTCCGGTACCATTAGCAATAATCGGTTTTCCCGTTTTCGGATGTAGACGCATACCGATCAATGTATTAATCATCGTAATACCATCTGCTCCGCCTGCTTCTACAGCTTTAGCAACTTCAGAAATATTCGTTACATTTGGTGATAGCTTTACATAGACTGGTACATCTGACACAGCCTTTACTGCAGCCGTTAAGTCACTTGCTGATTGTGGATCTGTACCGAATTGAATCCCGCCACATTTAACATTTGGACAAGAAATATTCAACTCTAATGCATGTACATTTGGTGCTTTTGAAATAGCTTCTGCTACTGCTACATAATCAGCAGTCTCTGTTCCAGCAACATTTGCAATAATCGGTACATCATATTTTTCTAACCAAGGAAGTTCATGTGTTAACACATGCTTTAGCCCTGGATTTTGTAAGCCAATGGCATTCAACATACCCGCTGCTGTTTCAGCAACACGTGGTGTTGGGTTACCCGAGCGCGTTTCTAATGTTGTAGCTTTAATCATGATTGCACCTAACTGAGATAGATCATAAAGTTGTGCATATTCTTGTCCAAATCCGAAGCACCCTGAAGCTGGGATAATTGGGTTTTTTAATGATAATCCTGGTAATTCGATTTGTAATCTATTCATAGCTTCACAACTCCTCTCGGGAAGACTGGACCGTCAGAACAGATCTTCAAGTATTCTTTATCAGTTGTATCTGTGGTATTACATACGCAGGCGAAACAAGCTCCAATACCGCAGCCCATGCGTTCTTCAAAGGATAGGAAACCTTTTTTATCTGGATAAGTTTGCTCTAATGCTGCTAGCATTGGCGTTGGTCCACAGCTATAAAAAACATCAAAAGAAGGTGCTTTATCTTTTAAAAAGTCTGTGACAAATCCTTTTGTCCCCTGACTACCATCAGCTGTTACGATATATGTGTCATCTAACTCGGAAAACTGTTTTTCATAAAAGACGTTGTTTTCAGATTGGAAGCCTAGTACGTGAATTGTACGTACTCCCTTTGCATGTAATTCTTTTGAAAGCTGATACAAAGGAGGAACCCCAATACCACCACCAACTAAAAGTGCTGTTTGACCTGGTTCTGCTTCTTCTACAGGGAAACCGTGTCCTAGCGGTCCAAGTATATCCACTTCTTCACCTAGTCGTTTTGCCGATAAGATTGTTGTTCCACGCCCTTCTGCACGGTAAATCATTGTGAACTGCAATAGTTCATGATTAATGGATGCAATACTAATCGGTCTTCTCAGTAATGGTTCAAATGTATCCGTTACACGTACATGGACAAATTGACCTGGTTGTTTCATATCAAGGACCAACTGACCAGTTAAGGTCAGCTCAAAAATATCCTCTGCGATTTTCTGGTGGCGTACAACTTGCATACGTTCTTGGTGAATCATCCTCGCACCTCCTGCTTAGGCATTTCTTCAGCTGTGAAGGTCATAGATTCGATTACTCGAAGCATTGCCTCTGCAGTATCAAGAGATGTTAAGCATGGAACCCCATTTTCTACTGATTCACGGCGGATACGGAAGCCGTCACGTGCAGGTTGTTTTCCTTTTGTTAATGTATTGACGATTAATTGCGCACCGCCATTTTGGATAACGTCAAGTAAAGTAGGACCATTCGATCCGATTTTATCAACAACGCTTACTTTTAAACCTGCTTCCTCAATCGCTTTCGCAGTTCCTGGTGTTGCTAAGATGCTGTATCCGATATTTGTAAAGCGTTTAGCTAAAGCAATTGCTTCGTCTTTATCTTTGTCTGCTACCGTCATTAATACTGACCCGTGATCCTTAATATCCATACCCGCTGCTACTAGACCTTTATATAGTGCTTTTTCTAATGTGCTGTCTTTACCCATTACTTCACCTGTTGATTTCATTTCAGGTCCTAATGTAATGTCTACACGACGTAGTTTCGCAAAGCTGAATACAGGTACCTTCACGTAAACACCTTGTTGAATCGGCGCTAAGCCAGTAGGGTAACCTTGTTCAACAATTGATTGGCCAAGTATCGCTTTTGTTGCAATATTCGCCATTGGTAAGTTCGTAATTTTGCTTAAGAACGGTACTGTACGAGATGCACGCGGGTTTACTTCAATAACATATACTTCGTCTTCAGAAATTACATATTGGATGTTCATTAACCCTTTGATTTCCAACCCTTTTGCTAAACGAGTTGTATAGTCAGTTAATGTATCAATATGTTTTTGAGACAGTTGTTGAGGAGGATATACTGCAATCGAGTCACCTGAGTGAACACCTGCACGTTCGATATGTTCCATAATACCTGGAATTAAGACGTTTTCACCGTCACAAATCGCATCTACTTCAATTTCTGTACCCGTTAAATATCTGTCGACTAATACTGGGTGCTCTGGACTAGCCTCAACTGCATGCTCCATGTAATATTGTAGTTCTTCTTCGTTATAAACGATTTCCATTGCGCGTCCACCAAGTACATATGATGGTCTCACTAAAACTGGGAATCCAATTCTCTTAGCAATAACTATTGCTTCCTCCGCAGAAGTCGCCGTTTTACCCATTGGTTGTGGGATGCCGATTTCATTTAATGCTTCCTCGAAGCGATCACGTGATTCAGCGCGGTCTATTGCATCTAGTGATGTTCCTAGGATTTTCACGCCTCGTGCTTCTAATTTATCTGCTAGGTTAATCGCTGTTTGACCACCGAATTGCACTACAACACCTTTTGGTTGTTCAAGATCAATGATGTGCATAACATCTTCAATTGTTAATGGTTCAAAGTAAAGCTTATCAGAGATTGAGAAGTCTGTTGAAACTGTTTCTGGGTTTGAGTTAATAATGATCGCCTCATAACCTGCTTCTTTAATCGCCCATACTGAGTGTACTGTTGCGTAGTCAAACTCTACCCCTTGTCCGATACGAATTGGACCTGACCCAAGCACGATTACAGATTCACGATCTGATTTGTTTGATTCGTTCTCTTCTTCGTATGTGCCGTAGAAGTATGGTGTTTCTGACTCAAATTCTGCAGCACATGTGTCTACCATTTTGTAAACTGGCACGATGCCATTTTCTTTACGGAAATCATAGACTACATCTGCTGTTGTATTCCAAATTTTCGCAACTGTTTCATCAGCAAATCCAATACGTTTTGCTTGTCGCAATACTGCTTTGTCATGAGGATTATCTTTTAATACAGTTTCATAATCGACAATGTTTTTAAATTTATTTAAGAAAAATAAATCGATTTGGCTCCAGTCATGGATTGTTTCGATTGTCACACCTCTACGTAACGCTTCTCCTAGGAAAAATAATCGCTCATCTCCAGCTTTACGGATACGTTTTTCAATCCATTGATCTGATAGATCTTCAGAATTCTTCATTTCAATATGTTTATGGCCAGTTTCAAGTGAACGAACTGCTTTTAACATAGCTTCCTCGAAGTTGCGGCCGATTGCCATAACTTCACCAGTTGCTTTCATTTGAGTTCCTAAGTTACGTTTTGCATTTTCGAATTTATCGAAAGGCCAGCGTGGAATTTTTGCAACAACATAGTCAAGTGCCGGTTCGAAGCAAGCGTAAGTTTTACCTGTAACAGGGTTCATCATTTCATCAAGTGTTAGACCAACTGCGATTTTCGCAGCAAGCTTCGCAATTGGGTAACCAGTTGCTTTTGAAGCAAGTGCTGATGATCGTGATACACGTGGGTTTACTTCAATAATGTAGTAATTGAAACTATGTGGATCAAGGGCTAGTTGAACGTTACAACCACCTTCGATTTTAAGTGCACGAATGATTTTAAGTGATACATTACGAAGCATATGATATTCGCGATCTGATAAAGTTTGAGATGGTGCAACTACAATTGAATCACCTGTATGAATCCCAACTGGGTCAACATTTTCCATGTTACAAACTACGATTGCATTGTCATTCGAGTCACGCATTACTTCATATTCAATTTCTTTGAAACCCGCGATTGATTTTTCTAATAAACATTGTGTTACCGGGCTATATTTTAAACCTGATGTCACGATTTCGTTTAAATCTTGCTCGTTATGACAAATACCACCACCAGTTCCACCTAGTGTGAATGCTGGACGAACGATTACTGGATAACCTATTTTATCAACAAAAGCATGTGCTTCTTCTAAGTTGTGGATAATGTCTGATTCTGGTACTGGAACCCCTAACTCGTACATTAAGTTACGGAATAAGTCACGGTCTTCCGCTTTATTGATAGCATCAAGTTTTGTACCAAGAATTTCGATGTTTAATTCATCTAAAATGCCTGATTCATGTAATTCGATAGCCATATTCAAGCCTGTTTGGCCTCCTAAAGTTGGTAGGACTGCATCTGGGCGTTCTTTACGAATAATACGTGAAACAAACTCCAATGTTATTGGTTCGATGTACACTTTATCAGCGATTTCAGTATCCGTCATAATTGTTGCTGGATTTGAGTTAATTAAAATGACACGGTAGCCCTCTTCTTTTAATGATAGACAAGCTTGTGTTCCTGCATAGTCGAATTCTGCAGCTTGTCCAATTACGATTGGGCCTGAGCCGATTACTAAAATGGTTTTGATATCTTGACGTTTAGGCATGGTGTTGCTCCTTTCTAGTATCTACATTCATTAACTCGATAAATTCATCAAATAAATGGTTTGAATCTTCTGGTCCTGGTGATGCTTCTGGATGATATTGTACTGTGAATACTGGGTGTTCTTTATGTTTTAGACCTTCGATTGTTCCGTCATTTAATGCAAGGTGCGTAACTTCTAACCCAGTTCCTTCTAGGGAAGCTGGATCGATTGCATATCCATGGTTTTGTGATGTTAGTTCAGTACGTCCCGTTTTTAGTTCTTTTACTGGATGATTAGCACCACGGTGTCCAAATTTAAGCTTGAATGAATCTGCGCCACAAGCTAGTGCGAAAAGTTGATGCCCTAAGCAAATACCGAACATTGGCACTTTTCCGATTAGATTTTTAATTGTTTCAATCGCTACTGGTACATCTTTTGGATCTCCAGGTCCGTTTGATAACATAATACCATCTGGATATAATGCTAAAATCTCGTCCGCTGGCATATTGTAAGGCACTACAACAACGTCACAGTCACGTTTGTTTAACTCTCGCAAAATACCATGCTTCATACCGAAGTCAATTAATACGACCTTTTTACCACGACCTGGGCTTGGATATGGTGTTTTTGTAGAAACTTGTTCTACTTGGTTTGTAGGGAATGTAGTTGCTTTAAGTTTTGCCACTACTGCTTCAACATCCACATCTTCACCTGCAGCAGTTAGTGCAGCTTTAATTGAACCTTCTTCACGAATCAAACGAGTTAACTTTCTTGTATCGATTCCTTCGATACCAGGGATTCTTTTCATTTTGAAAAATTCATCTAGTGTTGTGTCACAACGGAAATTTGATGGTGTTTGAGCTAATTCGCGAACTACAAACCCTTTTATTGAAGGATCGATTGTTTCAAAATCGTCTCGATTAATACCATAGTTACCGATTAAGGGATATGTCATTGTTACAATTTGTCCTGCAAATGATGGGTCAGACAACGTTTCTTGATAGCCTGTCATTCCTGTTGTAAATACAACTTCTCCGTTTGACGCTAAGTCACTACCAAAGGCTTCTCCTTCAAATACGATACCATTTTCTAGAATTAACTTTCTGTTTGTCATTGTACTTCCTCCCATACGATGTTTCCTTCAAAGATTGTCATAACTGGCCAGCCTTTTGCTGTCCATCCATTGAATGGCGTGTTTCTACCTTTTGATACGAAACCCTCAGCATCAATTGTTTGTTCCTTATCCAGATCAAGTAAGATTAAATCCGCTGATGTACCAACTTCAATCTTGCCATATGGTAAGTTGAATAACTCAGCTGGTTTTGCAGCCATCCAATCGATTAATTGTTTTAATGTCCACTTACCTGTTTCAACAAACTTTGTATACAGTAGTGGGAATGCTGTTTCAAAACCGACAATCCCGAATGGAGCACCTACCATGCCACAACATTTTTCTTCAACTGTGTGTGGAGCGTGGTCTGTTGCGATACAGTCAATCGTGCCATCTAGTAAAGCTTCATGTAATGCTTGTAAGTCATCATTCGCACGTAATGGAGGATTCATTTTCCAGTTTGCATCATCTGATGGAATGTCCATTTCTTCTAATAGAAGGTGGTGCGGACAAACTTCGGCAGTTACGTTTATGCCTGCTGCTTTTGCATCGCGTACTACACGTACCGATTCTTTTGTTGATACGTGACATACATGATAATGTGCACCTGCTGCCTCAGCTAGTAGAACGTCACGAGCAATTTGAACAGATTCACAAATTGATGGAATACCTGGTAATCCAAGTTCATGATTTCGACGTCCTTCATGCATTACACCGTCGTAGATTAATGAATTATCTTCGCAGTGTGCAACAACTGTCATACCAATTTTTGCTGCATCTTGCATTTGCTCAAACATTGTTGCAGCTTCTTGTACACCAACACCATCATCAGAGAATGCAACTGCACCATGAGCTTTTAAGTCTGTTAAGTTTGTACGCTTATCCCCAGATTGTGCGACTGTTAAAGACCCATAAGGTAAAACACGAATGACTGCACTATCTTCAATCAAACTATTTATGTAGTCCAGATTTTCAATTGAATCTGGTACTGGCTTTGTGTTAGGCATTGCACAAATTGTTGTGAAACCGCCTTTTGCTGCAGATGCTGTGCCCGTCGCAATCGTTTCTTTATGTTCGAAGCCTGGCTCACGAAGATGTACATGGACATCCACAAAGCCTGGAGCTACAATTTTCCCTTGACCATCGATGACTTTGTTAGCTGTTTTGTTTAAGGCTTTTCCGATAGCAGCAATTTTACCATCTTCAATGAAAATTTCAGTTTTTTTAAGTTCACCTTGCTCATTAAGTATTTGTACGTTTTGAATAAGCTTTGTCATTTTACATTCTTCCTTTCAGGATCGTTTCTAAAATAGCCATTCGAATGAATACCCCATTACTTACTTGGTCAAAAATTCTTGAACGTTCGCACTCTACTAAAGTAGAGTCAATTTCAACACCACGATTAACCGGTGCAGGGTGCATTATGATTGCACCATCCTTCATTTGTTTTTCACGTTCACTTGTTAAGCCGTATTGTGCATGGTAGTTTTCCTTAGAGAAGTTCGCATTTCCTTCATGTCTCTCGTGCTGTACACGTAGCAACATAATGACGTCACTTGTCTCGATTAAATCATCCCAACTTTGGTGTGCTTCAAACTCTCCTTGCCATTCTTTTGGACAAACGAAGTTGACATTTGCACCTAGACTGCGCAATGCATAAGCATCTGATTTTGCCACGCGGCTATGTGAAACATCCCCTGCAATTGTAATGTTCAATCCTTTGAATCTTCCGAATTCTTTTTGTATTGTGTATAAATCAAGTAATGATTGAGATGGGTGTTGACCAGCGCCATCACCTGCATTAATCACTGATAGGTTAATTCCCTCCAGTAGTTCCTCATAGTAAGCATCCATCTTATGACGAATCACTACTGCATCAAGTCCAATAGATTCCAACGTTTTCACAGTATCGTACAATGATTCACCTTTTAGGGTGCTTGAAAAACCTGTCTCGAATGGGATAACTGTTACCCCTATTTTGCGCTCTGCCATTTCAAAGCTTGTTTTCGTTCTTGTACTCGGCTCGAAAAATAGATTCGCTACGTTGTATGATTGGTCAAGTTGTGATGGTGCACCGGCTTCTAACTCTGACGCACGGTTTAAAATAGTAGCAATTTGCTCGTTAGAAATATGTTCGATTGATAGTAAGTTTTTCATCATGAGCCTCCTAGTGTATAAATAAAGCCTCCCTAAATTGTAGGGAGGCTGAGGAAGGATATGACAGGATAAGCATAGCGCTTTCGCACATGCTTTCAAATCTATATAACCCTTCTTTGCCTCTCTGGGCAATCTGTTAAAAGGTACAGTATTTAAATATTACTCATCCAAATCAGCGACATCTTTATCGCGACCTGGTAGTACTAAGTTTAATATGACACCAACAATGGCTGCTAGGGCCATGCCTTCAATTGCGAATGTGTCTGAAACTTGCGGGATTTTCAACATTGCGCCACCGATACCAAAGATCAAGATGACGGATGCAATAACTAAATTACGTTTATCATCAAAGTCAACTTTATTTTCAACTAGCATTCGTAGACCACTAGAAGCGATGATTCCGAAAAGTAGAATTGATACACCGCCCAACACTGAAGTTGGGATTGTTTCGATAACTGCCATTGCTTTCGAGAAGAATGCCATGACTATCGCTAAGACTGCTGCGCCACCGATGACATACACACTATATACTCTCGTTAATACTAGGACACCGATATTTTCACCGTAAGTTGTTTTCGGTGGTCCGCCGATGAAAGCGCTAATAAGCGTTCCTAATCCATCACCTAATAGTGAACGATGTAAACCTGGTTCTTTAATATAGTTACGATTTACAACTTTACCTAATACTAATTGGTGCCCAATATGTTCTGAAATCGTAACAATCACGATTGGTACCATCGCTAGAAGTAATGTACTTGTCACTTTGAATTCATAATCTATTCCTGGGATTAAGAAGTCAGGAAGTGCAAACCATTTTGCTTGTCCAATTGCAGTATAATCAATAATACCGATTGCTGCTGAGTATATATAACCAACTACTAAACCGATAAGAATCGGCATTGTGCTAATGATATTTTTGAAGAAGATTGTACAAATAATGGCTGCTGCTAACGTAACTAATGCTGCAGAGAAGTCTGGGAAGCTATATATCTTCCCGCCGTTACCATCTGGAATATTCATCGCCATATCAACTGCGACCGTTGCAAGCCCGAGGCCGATAACCATAATAACCGGTGCTACTACGATGGGTGGTAATATCTTCATAATCCATTTATAGCCCGTTTTCCAAATGAGTAATGAGACAATACCGTAAGTTAAACCGACGAACATCGCTCCAATCATCGCACTACCAACACCACCCGTGTTTGATACAAAGATAATTGGTGTGATAAATGCGAATGAAGAACCTAAGTAAGCTGGGACTTGAAATCTTGTTACTAATAAGAATATTAGCGTTGCGATACCACTTGTTAAAAGGGCCATCGCTGGGCTCAAACCAGTAAGTTTAGGTACTAATATTGTTGAGCCGAACATCGCAAACATATGTTGAGCACTTAGTGTAACAAGTTGGAGTGCTTTTGGTTTTTCATTTATATCTAATACTGCGTTTGTCATATCCTGTTATCCTCACATTCTTTTCCTTACTTATTCGTGAATTGTGACGCAATCTGTAGCATCAACTTCAACCATGTTTACTACGATTCTTTCATTTCCTGATGTCGGAATGTTCTTCCCTACATAATCAGCACGAATAGGTAGTTCTCTATGACCTCGATCGACTAATACAGCTAATTGGATTTGTGAGGGTCTTCCTAAATCCATGACCGCATCCATTGCTGACCTTACTGTTCGACCTGTGTATAGCACATCATCTACAAGTATGATTTTTTGCTCTGATACGTTGTCTGTAATATCAACTTGCTGTACAAGTGGCTCTTCGTTATCTGTTTTCGTTGATAAATCATCACGGTATAGTGTGATATCAAGTTCTCCGGTGCGAATTTCCTTACCTTCAATTCTATTAATCTTTTGCGCTAGCCTTCTTGCTAAATATGCGCCTCTCGTTTTAATGCCGACTAGAATACACTCATCAATACCTTCATTGCGTTCAATAATTTCATGAGCTATTCGAGTCAATGCACGATTCATTGCGGGTTCATCAAGCAATACTGCCTTCTGTGTCATTATTTTTCCTCCTTTCATTATGGGCATAAAAAAACCTCTTGAGCAATTAGCCCAAGAGGATATAGGTGTACTTAAGATATGTCAAAAAAACTTGCATCACAAGGATTTTCCACATTTCACGCATACCTTCTCAGCCTCTCTGGACTGTCTTTAAAGGTGAATATTTAATTTTTTACTACGACAAGTATATTACTCTAGGACTTAAAATGTCAATAGTTACTTTTCAATTCTTTTAATAATTCTTCATAATCCGCTGGTAATGGCGCTTCAAATTCTAAATATTCACTAGTTGAAGGATGTATAAAGCCTAATACACCAGCGTGTAGAACTTGTCCACCAAAGTCGAGTGTTTTTCTCGGTCCATATTTAGGATCACCTGCTAATGGGTAACCAATATAGTTCATATGGACACGGATTTGGTGCGTACGCCCTGTTTCAAGTCTACATTGGACTAGAGTGTAATCCACTCCCAAACGGTCGATAACAGCAAAATGCGTCACAGCGTGCTTTCCATTATCAACAACACCCATTTTTTGACGATCGCGTGAATCACGGCCAATCGGTGCATCTATTGTCCCTTTATCGTGTGGAATATGACCATGAACTAGCGCCGTATAGCGACGAGTTACTGTTTTATCCACAAGTTGTTGTACTAATGATTCATGTGCCTTATCGTTTTTGGCAACCATTAATAAACCAGAAGTATCTTTATCAATACGGTGTACGATACCTGGTCGTGCAACGCCATTAATACCTGACAAATCTTGACAGTGATACATTAGACCATTCACAAGTGTACCAGTTGCATGACCTGGTGCTGGGTGTACGACCATACCTTTTGGTTTGTTAACTACAATCACATCACTATCTTCATAGACGATTTCTAAATTTAAATCTTCCGCCACTATTTCAAGTGGTTCTGTCTCAGGTGGCGTTACTGAAATAACGTCCCCTTCTTTGACTTTATATTTTGTTTTAACAGGCTCATCATTTACCATAACGATTCCGTCTTTTAACCAAGTTTGAATTTGAGAACGTGACCAATCTTGTTGCATTGCTGCAAATGCTTTATCAATACGTTCACCATTCAATTCTTGCATTACTGTATAACTTACTGCTGTCATTGCTTCACCTTTTTCTGATTGAGTTTCTCTTCAAAGAGCATATAAATAATCAACATCACAACGCCAATTGTTAGCGCTGCATCTGCAATATTAAAAATCGGGAAATCATAATTAACAACTGGGATTAGTACATTTACAAAATCCACTACTTCACCGCGAAACACACGATCAATAAAATTACCAATCGCTCCACCTAATATGAACATTAAACTCGCTTGAAATAATGGCTTACCTTTTGCTTCTTTATGAAAATAATAAAGAATACCGATTATTACAGCTACCGTAACAAGTGCAAATAACCAAAATTGTCCTTGCAACATTCCCCATGCTGCTCCGCGATTACGATGCGAAAGAAGTCCAAAATAAGGATCCCATAGCATAATTTTTTCACCAAGTTGCATGTTTTTAACGATATTCCATTTTGATAGTTGATCGATAATAACTACAAAAGCTGCTAGCCCATAATATTTATACACTGCAATATCCTCCGTTTACTCTATATCTTAATCATTTTAACATATCAGAGCTATGAATGAAAAAAACTACTAATAATATACCTCTTTTTGTAACAAAAAGTCTCTTTCAATAAATTCTTGAAGTTACGAAGGCATAACTCCAATTGCTATGGTAATACGAAAGAATTATTCTTCAAAAAAATGAGCAGTCCGATTAATTTATCGGCTGCTCATTTTCTAAACTATGCTTCTGGATAGTATTTTTCTACAACGTCCGCACAGTGTGCACATAATGTTGGGTGTGACTCACTTTGTCCAACTGTTTCTGAAATTGACCAACAGCGTTCACATTTTTCACCTGTAGCTTTTTCTACAAGTACTGCTACATTTTCTACGACTACTGCATTTGCTGGAGCTTGTGCAATTTCGCTACCTACAACAAATTCAGAAACGATATTCAATTGAGCAAAGTTAATGTTTTGATCTGCAAGTAAAGCAGTAGTCACCTCATCTGCAAAGACAGTTACTTTTGCTTCTAATGATTTACCAATTGTTTTAGCATTACGCGCCTCTTCTAATGCTTTTAATATTGCATTACGAACAGTAATGATTTGAGACCATTTCATACGTAGTGCTTCAAAATCTCCATGTTCAACAGCTTCAGGCATATCAGTTAATTGAACACTTACTACTTCTGTATCAGCTAAATATGACCACATTTCATCTGTAGTATGCGGAATGATTGGTGTTAATAATTTTAATAATGCTTGTAATGTATCATACATAACTGATTGCATTGCACGACGGTCTTTATTATCAGTACCTTCGATATATACAACGTCTTTTGCGATATCTAAGTAGAATGAGCTTAATTCAGTTGCTACGAAGTTATTGATTGTGTGATACACGCCCGCAAATTCATAGTTATCATAATGTGTGCGAACTGCTTTAATAACCTCTTGTAACTTCATAAACATAAAACGATCCACTTCACGAAGATCTGCATATGCTACACGATCTGTTTCAGGGTTGAAGTCACTAACGTTACCATGAAGGAAACGTAGCGTGTTGCGAATTTTACGGTACACTTCAGAAACTTGCTTCATGATATCCATAGAAATACGAACGTCAGCAGTATAATCAACTGATGCAACCCATAGACGCAGGATATCGCCACCGTATTGGTTCATTACTTTGATAGGGGCGATAATATTACCTAAAGATTTACTCATTTTACGACCATCGCCATCAAGAACGAAGCCATGAGAAAGTAATCCTTTATATGGCGCGTACCCATGCATTGCAACACTTGTAATAAGTGAAGAATTAAACCAACCACGGTATTGGTCAGACCCTTCTAAATAAAGGTCTGCAGGGTAGCGTAATTCTGGACGCTCATCTAATACTCCTTGGTGTGTTGATCCTGAGTCAAACCAAACGTCCATAATGTCGTTTTCTTTTGTGAATTCACCATTTGGACTACCCGGATGCGTGAATCCTTCTGGTAATAAATCTTTGGCTTCTCTTTCGAACCAAATATTTGAACCGTGTTCTTTAAATAGATTTGCAACGTGTTCAATTGTTTCTTCAGTAATGATTGGTTCATCATTTTCAGCATAGAATACTGGAATTGGAACACCCCATGCACGTTGACGAGAAATACACCAGTCACCACGATCACGAATCATATTGAATAGGCGTGTTTCACCCCAAACAGGTGTAAAGTTTGTATCGCGAATTGCTTGTAATAATTCTGGACGGAATGCTTCGATTGAAGCAAACCACTGGGCAGTCGCACGATAGATAACTGGTTTTTTTGTACGCCAGTCATGTGGATATGAGTGCGTGAAGAATGAAAGTTTTAATAGAGCACCTTTTTCTTCTAAAGCTTTTGTAATCTCTTTATTGGCATCATTATAGAACAATCCTTCAAAACCAGGAGCTTCTTCAGTTAATACACCGCGGTTATTGACTGGGCTTAAAACACCGATATCATATTTTTTACCGATGTTAAAATCATCTTCACCATGTCCAGGAGCTGTATGAACACAACCTGTACCTGCATCAAGCGTCACGTGATCACCGCACATGATAAGTGAATCACGATCATATAATGGGTGAGATGCAACAACATACTCTAAATCTTGCCCAGCAATTTCACGGTCGATTTCGTAGTTTTCCCATTCTAACGTTTCTGCTACTTTTTCAAGCAATCCTTTAGCAACGATAAATTTCCTATCTGCTACTTTTACGACAGCATATGTGAATTCTGGGTTCACTGAAATACCTAAGTTAGCTGGAATCGTCCACGGAGTTGTTGTCCAGATGATAAAACTTTCATCAGTATTTACAACACCTTTACCGTCTTTCACATTAAATGCAACATAGATTGATGGTGATTTGATATCTTGGTATTCGATTTCCGCTTCAGCTAATGCTGATTCACTTGATGGAGACCAATAAACTGGTTTCAATCCTTTATAGATATAACCTTTTTCAGCCATAGCACCAAATACTTTAATTTGACGCGCTTCGAATTCAGGTTTTAGGGTGATGTATGGATTATCCCAATCACCGCGAACACCAATACGTTTGAACTGAGTACGTTGACGATCAACTTGTTCGTAAGCATACTCTTCACAAAGTTTACGGAATTCCGCAGTTGTCATTTCTTTACGGTTTACACCTTTATTTGTTAATGCTTGCTCGATTGGTAGACCATGTGTATCCCAACCTGGAACATATGGTGCAAAATAGCCAGTCATTGAACGGTGACGATTAATCATATCTTTTAAAACTTTGTTTAATGCGTGTCCCATGTGAAGATCACCGTTTGCGTATGGGGGACCATCATGTAGGATGAAAGCAGGACGGTCTTTAGTGCGTTCTAGCACCATTGCATTGATGTCCATCTCTTCCCATTTCTCTTGCATTTTCGGTTCATTGGCCGGTAAGTTTCCACGCATAGGGAAATCTGTTTTTGGCATTAATAACGTATCTTTGTATTCCATAAAAATCCTCCTCTTTTTTAAAACAAATAAAAAACTCCCCATCCCAAAAAAGGGACGAGGAGGAGTTATCTCGCGGTACCACCCTAATTGCGTATCATTAATAAATCATACGCCTCTTAGACACCGTAACGTGGTGTGAGCCGAGATTACTTACTCTGCTTTCAGCAATCTAGTTCCGGAGTGATTTTCCTCATTGAGTATTTAGTCCGAGCTTACACCGTCCCCGAATCGCTTGTCCAGCACTCAAAAAATACTGTCTCCATCATAACTTTTATATTGATATGTTGACATTATAGAAAACTGAAAGCATTCAGTCAAGTATCGTTTACTCAACTGGTGTATCCAGGCGTTCTAATTCTGTTGAATCAATTTCATACTCCAATAAATGATCCCAATCATCTGATTCAATCATATCTAATTGTGCTTCTACAATCATTTTGAAACGATTACGGAATACTTTAGATTGTTTTTTCAACTCTTCAATTTCTAATGCAATACGACGAGCTTTAGATAGAGCTTCGTTAACAATACGATCAGCATTCTTCTCAGCTTCTTTAACGATCAATTTTGCTTCTTTTGTAGAATTACGTCGTACTTCTTCAGCAGCTTCTTGTGCAATGACGATTGATTTTTGAAGAGTAGACTCAATAGAGTTATAGTGACCAATTTGCTCATTTGAAGTTAGCAATTTGCTTTCTAGCTCTTTTTTCTCTTTTAAAATAACTTCATAGTCTTTAATGATTTGCATTAAAAACTCATTGACTTCATCTTCATTGTAACCTCTGAAACCACGAGTAAACTCTTTATTATGTATATCAACAGGCGATAATGGCAT
Source organism: Viridibacillus sp. NPDC096237 (assembly GCF_050278625.1). Taxonomy (NCBI): domain Bacteria; kingdom Bacillati; phylum Bacillota; class Bacilli; order Caryophanales; family Caryophanaceae; genus Viridibacillus; species Viridibacillus sp. NPDC096237. Next base: position 443,920 of record NZ_JBNNTI010000001.1, read on the forward strand.
TTTCTACACTCTCCCTTATAGCATAATATATATTGTAAACTATTATACAGGTCATTAATGGTAAATACATCGAAAAAACAACAAATTTAATGTAAATATTATGATTTTCTTTCCATTCGACCAATATTAATGCGAATTTTATCTTTTTTTGTTCGTCCTTCAATAGCTTTAATGATAAATCTTCCAAAGCCTCGGATAGATAATAAATCGAGTTCATGCAATTCAAAAGATATATTTTCTCTGATAGTAAAGTTAACCTTCACTTTCCCGCTATTTATAAGCGCTGCTGATTTCTGACGAGAAATATTAAACACAGATGCAATAACCGTATCTAAACGTAACGAACTTACTGTCATCATTTCATCCGTCCAAATTTCCTCATTCGGTAATAACTTTTCAGTTGAATTTAGAGATTCTACATTTACTTTCACTTTTCCAATTGAAGTGAGATTAGCTCTTACATAATCTTCAATCTCAGATGTAATAGCAAATTGGGCTGTAGAGCTGTCTAATCTTATATCCCCAAATTTCTCTCTTCCCAAACCAAGTGATAGTAGCGCCCCTAAAACATCTGGATGTTCAAGCTGAACAAACTTAGATGGATAACGCAAATGAAATACTGTGATTTGATAGTCTTCTTCTACCGGTTCGAAATAGGATGGGTATAAAAGTATTCTTCTACGCTCAGCTTCATCAAATGCACCAAAATAAGCCATTGTAATATCACCCTGATGCCCAATGATTGACTGTACGATATATCGTTGACGCGGATCTAGAAAGTCCGTTAACTTTGGGGTATAACGATTTTCTACTTCTATAAGCCAGCCACCAACTTGGTCAATAAATTCTCGCTCATCTGGGCGAAAATGCTGGAATACCTCTTCCATAACATCCCTCCTCTCTTGACAAAAAAACCCCACATTCATATTGTGGGGAAGAGTGAGATTGACTAAAAAATTAGAGTAAAAATCCATTAAATAAACTTATTACTCCTTGATTTGCCAAATTCAATGCAAAAATTGCGACGATTGGCGAAATATCAATCATACCTAGTGGTGGAATAAAACGTCTAAATATATCTAAATACGGATCACAAATTTTACCTAAAATTTGACCGAATTTAGACTCATATGCAGATGGAATCCACGACATCAAAATATAAACGATAAGCGCAATTGAATAATATGAAATTAATTTTGTTATTATTGTACCTATTATAAACATAAATTATTAAACTCCTCAGTTTGATCAGTCTTCATAATAATATTCAGAGATATTCCCATCAACTTCAACATTGTCAGGTGTACATAAGAAAATATCAGTGCCAATTCGTTTTATATCTCCACCAAGCGCACAGATTGTACCACTCAAAAAATCAATAATACGAATGCCTTGCTCTTTATCAATACGCTGTAAATTCACAACGACTGCACGCTTGCTTTTTAAATGTTCAGCAATATCTTGTGCTTCGGCATAGACACGTGGTTCAGCTAAGACAACCTTAGAAGACTTTTGTGTAATACTCACTAAATTAGGTGTATTTGTATGTTCAGTTGCCACATTCCGTCGCTCCTTGTTGCTTACTTTTTTAACTGCAGGTTGATTTACTACAGCTTGATGAACAGGTTGTGACATGACTCTTTGTTGGCGTTGCTCTTGCTGTTGTGGTTGCGATTGTTGTGATTGCTCATAGTAGTCTCCATCATCTTCTTCTAGTAAAAAAAAGTTCTTAATTTTATCCTTCATGCTCATTAAGAATCCCTTCTTTCGGTGCCAACTAGAGCCGTACCAATCCGAACATATGTTGCACCCTCTTCGACAGCGATTTCATAGTCATTTGACATTCCCATCGATAAATCGTGACATGGTGCGTGAGCATATCCGTTATTTTCGACTTCTAATTGTAGTTTTTTAAGATTTTTAAAAACGTTGCGAACTACTTCTAGATCTTCTGTATTTGGGGCCATTGTCATTAAACCCACTACGCGGATATGAGAATATTGCGATAATTGCTCGATAAATAGTATAACTTCTTCCGGTTGTAGACCATGCTTTGATTCTTCGCCTGAGACATTTACTTGTACAAAACAATTCACAATACGAGTTGCTCTTTTTTCAATTTCATCTGCTAAACTAAGACGATCTAAAGAGTGTAGAAAATCAATTTTATCGATGACTTGTTTAACTTTCCGTGTTTGCATTGACCCAATATAATGCCATACAGCACGATCGGTAATTGTTGCTCTCTTTTCTAACAAGCCTTCCGGTCGATTTTCGCCTAATTGATTTAACCCTGCATCTAGCGCTTCAATAGCTCGTTCAGTAGACACTTGCTTTGTAACTGCGATAATTGATACACCCTCTACTTGTCTATCTCCCCTGTTTGCTGCTTTTTCAATCTTTAGCTGAATTTCTTGTAAGTTATTTATAATTGAAGTCATTTTTTTCCCATCTTTTCAAAGATACTTGTTAACTTATTGTACCAAGCAACGCATGAATTATCAATGAATTGTCATACATTTGACTATCGTGCTTTGACTAATATGACATCCTTCCCAACTACAAGAATATCTTCTATACGAATTTTCATTCCATCATTATCACTTTGTGAAAATTGAAAGAATCTCTTCGGTTCGGATACTACGAATGCTTCAATTAAGCCCGTTTCCTCCGACAATACTGCATCTAGTACAAATCCTAAAAAACGGCCATTGCCTGCTTCAATAATTTCTTTTCTTTGGATATCAGAAAATCTCATCTACATCCCTCCTAACACAGTCTATGAAGGGAAATAGCAAAAAACGCATCAACTTTTAGAGTTTGATACGTCTTTGCCATAGTTATTAATTATCGTATTGTGATATTTGCTTTTGAATTGTTTTGATTGCACTTTTTTCTAGTCTTGAAATTTGCGCTTGCGAAATTCCTAATTCGTTTGCAATTTCAGTTTGCGTTTCACCATAATAAAAACGTTTTGCTAAGATTTTTTGTTGCCTTTCATCTAGCTTCATCACATTTTCTTTCATGGTTACATATGTCAACCATCGTTCTTCAGAAACTGCATTGTCTTTAAGTTGATCCATCATATAAACTGGATCCCCACCATCTGAATAAATCGGTTCATGCAGTGACATTGGTTCTTGAATTGCATCTAAAGCAAATAAAATATCTTCTTGTGGCAAGCCTGTCATACGCGCTAAATCAGATAAAGTAGGTTCACGTAATTGCTCATTGATAAATTGTTCTTTAGCCTGCATTGCCTTATAGGCAATATCACGCAAGGAACGAGCAACACGCAGTGGGTGATGGTCCCGCAAATGCCTGCGAATCTCCCCAATAATCATAGGCACTGCATAGGTTGAAAATCGCACATTATGAGACAAATCAAAATGGTCAATTGATTTCAATAAACCAATACAGCCGACTTGAAACAGGTCATCAGCCTGTTCACCACGATATGCAAAACGCCCTACAATACTGAGCACTAAACGTAGATTGCCCATAACGAGCTGATCTCTTACTTCCTCTTGGCCACTTTGCAATTGGATAAATAACTGACGCATTTCCTCATGCTTTAATACAGGTAACTTTGCAGTATCTACACCGCATAAATCCACTTTTGTTCGCATAGTCATTTCCTCCGGACGTTTCTTTCTTTGTTGTAAGTTCAGTTTGTCCGTTAAGTCGCAGAATATGCGGTGGAAAAATGACCAATTTCAACCATCACATAGTTGGTTGATTTAAATTTTCACGTAATTCATGAATAATTTTCTTCTCTAAACGAGAAATATAAGATTGTGAAATACCGAGATGATCAGCAACTTCCTTTTGCGTCATCTCTTCTCTGCCGTTTAATCCGAAGCGGCACTCCATAATATAGCGCTCGCGTTCTTCCAATATATGAATCGCTTGAAACATATGCTGGCGCTCGATTTTTTTTTCAACATTATCCGTAATAATATGCTCGTCCGTTCCTAAAATATCCGATAATAATAATTCATTACCATCTGCATCTGAATTGAGCGGTTCATCTAGTGACACTTCACCTTTAGTTCGACTAGTTTTTCTCAAATGCATTAAAATTTCATTTTCGATACATCTAGAAGCATATGTAGCGAGTTTGATATTTTTTTCTGTATTAAATGTTTCTATTGCCTTTATTAATCCAATTGAGCCTATACTGATTAAATCTTCAATTGGTGTATTCGAATTATCAAAACGTCTAGCAATATAGACTACTAAACGCAAATTACGTTCAATTAATGTATCTCTAGCACTCATATCTCCTCGCATAAACGCCGCAATAACTTCCTTCTCCTCCTCTTTTTTCAATGGTACAGGCAGCGATTCATGACTTCCTATATAAAAAGTACCCTTCGTTCTCCAAGTAGCGAACTTCTGCTGTAGCCAGTGCCAAAATTTACGAATCATGTAAAAAACCCCTTCCATCATTATTGACAAAGCGTTGAGACATTCAAAATGACATCTACCTGCTGTGGGAAATGATCTGATTCCCTTGTAAGTACAAAAAAACCTGGTGCGATAAAGAAACCATCTTCCCCGTGTACCTCCCACTGATCAAAACGGAACGCGATTCCATAAACCGTTTGCTCTTGTACAGTTGAGAATCGAATAACCGTTAGCTTACTTTGTAGCTCTTTCGGGAACATCGATAATTTGTAAGGATTAGATGATTGCCAACTTTGTAGTGCATTTTTTAGCACAACATCAATACGATCTTCTAACGAGCGCCAAGCAATAAAATGAACAGCCCTTCCAGTTAATGGTTCGATGCAACTATTACCTGTATCGATAAATCCACTTAACTTCCAGCTTACCCCTTGAAACGTCATTGTCGTATCAAATACAAGCCCACGCTCAAGCGATTGCTGTTTACTAACCGTCCATCTATTTTGTAATAGAACAAGCCCGGCAACTGCGATAATGCTACTTGTCGAAGCGAAATAGACAGTTGGCATTTTGAAAAATAGTGGCTCGAGCGCAGTCAATAAACCACCTGCAAATAATGCAGCCACAATGCAAATAATAGAACTTTTGAACCATTTCTTAAAGTGAAATCCAAAAGCACTAATTGTCATCATGACAAAAGCAAAAATCATAGGTATAACAGATTGACCAATAAAGACAACGACGCATGCACCTATTAGCGCGCTTAACAACAATCTTTTTCTCGACACTTGTAATGCACCTATTTTACTTGTAAAGGACAAGACAATGTAATTGAAAATTGTATTGAGCGCTAAGATCACTTCTCCGTACATGACATCGCCTCCCTACTGAAAGGTTAACATCCGACAACTTCAAAAAATGTCAAACCGTGAAGTGAACTTGCAAAAAATTTGCGACAGAAAAAAGTGTATACTGACATTTTTTTTTAGATATTTTTTCACAAAATAAAAAGCCCACACAATAAGTTGTGTGGGCAAGTTCCATTTTTCAATTAACGTCTCTTTTGTCGATTACGTAAGAATGTAGGAATATCTAAAGCATCATCTTGAGATTGTGAAGTTTGTGTTTGTCTCACAGGCTCTTGATGTACTTTCACTTCTTCTTGTCTTACTTCACGACTTTGTTGTTGAGGAGCAGCAGTAGCAGGACGACCAGCACCGATTCCTCCACGACCAGCTGAACGCGTGTCTACAGGCATTTCATCATCTGCGAATCCAGTAGCAATAACTGTTACGATTATTTCATCTTTTAAATTTTCATTAATAACCGCACCGAAAATAATGTTCACATCTTCATCTGAGGCAGCAGCTACAATATCAGCAGCATCTCCTACTTCATATAAACCAAGGTTCGAGCCACCAGTCATATTCATAAGGACACCTTTTGCTCCATGAATCGATGTTTCAAGTAATGGACTTGAAATCGCTTTTTTAGCAGCCTCTGCTGCGCGGTTTTCACCAGATGCAATACCGATTCCCATTAATGCTGAACCTTTATCAGACATGATAGATTTAACATCTGCAAAGTCTAAGTTAATAAGACCAGGCGTTGCGATTAAATCAGAAATACCTTGTACACCTTGACGAAGTACATTATCTACTTCACGGAATGCTTCTAACATTGGCGTGTTTTTATCTACAATTTCAAGTAGACGATCATTTGGAATAACGATTAAAGTGTCAACTGCTTCTTTCATTGCAGTTGTACCGCCATATGCTTGCGATTGACGTTTACGGCCTTCGAAGGTGAATGGTCGTGTTACAACCCCTACTGTTAATGCACCTAAGTCGTGAGCAATTTGAGCAACGACAGGAGCTGCACCTGTACCAGTACCGCCACCCATACCTGCAGTGACGAATACCATATCTGCTCCGCTCAATGCTTCTTCTAATTGTTCTTTGCTTTCTTCAGCAGCTTTTTTCCCTACTTCTGGATTTGCTCCTGCACCTAAACCACGTGTCAATTTACTACCAATCTGTAATTTCACATCAGCTTTCGATAGTTTTAATGCTTGTGAGTCTGTATTCACGGCAATGAATTCTACACCTTGTACACCATGTTCAATCATACGATTGACTGCATTGTTACCGCCGCCGCCAACGCCGATTACTTTAATAACTGCTAGTTGTTCGATATCTGTATCAAATTCTAACATCTCTATTCCTCCTAATTTAGCTCATTGTGTGTAGAGAAAGCCGCCTATATTATTCTAAAAATTTGGTTAAGAAACTCCGAACCTTACCAACTACGCCTTCTTTTTGCTCTTGTGTATCATAAGCGGCTGGTATTTTTGTATTTGACTCTGTATTTTGAATTGGTCCTAGCGGTTTGTCATCGCTATAATCTCCGAGAAACTCAGATTCCATATATGCATAACGGATTAAGTTTACTGCTGATGTAAATTCAGGTTCTCTTACACCAATATATTCAGGCGTGTAAACTCTTACTCTCGTTTGTAACACATGGCGAGCTAGTTGAGAAATACCTTCTAATTTGGCAACGCCACCAGTTAATACTACGCCACCTGGTAAATCTTGAATACCCATCCGATACAACTCGTCGATTATCAATTCGAATAATTCTTCCAATCGAACACCGATAATTTCGGATATGTACCTCTGACTAAATTGCTCCTTTGTATCTCCATCAATAACTGGCACTTCAAAAAGTTCATCTTCTGAAGCGTCGTCGTAAAATGCATGTCCATAGTCAATTTTAATCTTCTCAGCTTGTTCTGTCGGTGTTTTTAATACAATCGATAAATCTTTCGTAATATGTTCTCCACCTACTGGAATAACAGCTGTGTGTGTGAAATGTTCATCCTTGAAAACAGCAATTGTTGTTGAACCACCGCCAATATCAATAAATGCAGTGCCTCGGTTCTTTTCATCTTCTGTTAATGCAAATTCACCTGCAGCAAGTGACTGTAAGTAAATTTGTTGTATATCCAATCCCGCTTTTTCAACGCACCGGAGTACATTATGCAGGACCGTTTTAGAAGTAGTAATTAATGTACCATCCATTTCTAATCGGATGCCAATCATACCTCGAGGGTCTTTGATTTCATCTAAATTATCTACTATAAATTGTCTAGGAACTAAATTGACTAGCTCTCTCTCTGGCGGAATTGACATCACTTGTGCCGATTCCATAACGCGATCTAAATCCTCATCTCCTATTTCACGGTTGTCACTATTAACAGCAACTACCCCTTTAACAGGCTGAAGCATAGCCTGATTGGCAGGAATACCCAAAATAACTTTATTAATAGTCATCCCTATCATTCTTTCGGCTTGTTCGACCGCTTTTTTAATAGATTGTACTGTAGCATCTATATCTACAATACTACCTTTACGAATGCCAGTAGATTTTACATTCCCTACTCCTATTACATGTAAAGTCTCATTATTTACTTCTCCAATAACGACTTTAATGGATGATGATCCTATATCTAGTGATACATATAATTCTGAGTGATTCAATCTGTGGCACCTCCTTCAACAACTCTTAACAATATTCTATTGTAAATTGAGTAACTTGTCTAAATAAATTCCTGTTTTTTCGAAAAAATTCCTTCTATTAGACTGCTTTTTAAGATGATTTTGCTTTTTTATCATTCCATTTTGATAATAATATCCTTCTAATGATAGCAATATTTTGGAAAAGCCGTACTCCAAAAGCAAAAACAGCTGCTAAATAAAGATCAACACCTAAGTGAACTCCTAAAAATGCCAATCCTGCTGCTAGTGCAATATTAAAGAAAAAGCCTGTCACAAATACATAATCATCATATACTCGTTGTAATTGTGCTCTTATCCCACCAAAGAGAGTATCTAAAGCAGCAAGGACTGCAATGGATAAGTAACTTTCATAAACAGTAGGTATTTGAACATCAGTTAACAGACCAAGGGAAATACCTAATAGTAAACCAAGTAACGGTAACCACAAATCCTATTCCCCCTTTGTCTTTTCTGATAAATATTTATTGTGAAAAGATTGATCAAATCCACCTAATGTTACCTTATTTTGTGGTTTTCCAATTGATAAAGTTAAATTATCAATATAAAAGTCATCTGCAATAGATGAAGCGTCCAGATAACTTGCAAGTTTTTTAGCATCCCCTAAAGTACTTGTACTAATAGTTATCATAAATGGTGGTGTTCGAACAGCTAAACTATTAACAGTTGTATGTCCATTAATATCACGAATCGCTGTTGTTTGTACGATTCTCTTACCATCAATTACGACTGCGTTACCCTTAAAACGATTAATATCATTGACAAGCTTCACTAATAAATCCGGTGAGATATTTGGCACTGCTTGTCCTAATATCTTCGCTTCTGTTGAAGCATCAACTCTTAGCACTAACCCAGGAGATTTTATTGTCGTTAATCCCGCTTCTTGTTTCAGTCCTTGAACTGTTTCCCTCAATATGCGATCTGGGCTATCATTTTCTACATTCTCATATTTACTTATCGTTGCATTTAACTGCTGAATGTTTGCTAACAGTTCTGAATGAAGTTGCTTTTCTAGCGATAATTCTCTGCGAATATCCCATAAATCACGTGTATCACGTTGTTGTGGGTTTTTCACCGTGTTATACTGCATCGCTAACATAAATCCAATAATGAACAAAACGCTGATGAAAGGTATATGCATTTTACGCTTCAATCTGTCGCCTCCTTACTTAAGGCCATTAAGAATTTCCTTGGACGGCAGGCATGACAAGCTGCTTACTCCCATCAATCGTCACAACGATATTATCATCAGTAAGTTGGTCAAAAACCCCACCTGCTAATGTTAAACCGGCAGATAATACCTTTGGGTCACCTACTGCTTCAATGACAAATGGTGCTGGGAATTGGTCATCATCAATCGTAATTACTGGCCCATTACATTTAATATAGGAATTAGCTTGTAATCGATGACCATTAATAGCAATAGCTTGAGCTCCAGAAATCTTTAATTCATTCAATACTTTAAAGACGTGACTTTCATGAACGATATAGTCATTCGGGTTAACCGATTTCGGATCATATTCAGCATCTTGCAGTGTTACTGTAACACCCGTACCATGTCCAGATATTTTACCAAGTAAAAGACGTAAATCATCTGCCTGCTTTACTAAAGCCCTATATCCCTCTTCATTACCCGAAAAGTCTTGTTCGTAATCCTTTATTTTTTGTTGTAAAAGTATTTTTTCTTCTTCAAGTTCTTTATTACGTTCTTGTTGAGCAATTAAACCCTCACGTAATTGCTCCTTTTTTTCAAAATCAGAAGAGTCTATTTCAGTCATCGAGTTGTCTTTAGTCTTTGCCATATTATAGGCATATGCGAATAGAAAGCCCAAAGCAATCGAAACTACTAAAAAGGCAAATTGATGTTTAAATGAATGGCGTTTTTTATTGGCCGGTTGTTTGGTCATCTACTTCCTCCTTTGAAGTTGGTTTACCATATTCACTCGAATACGAGCGATAGAATGAACCTACTTCTAAGTCAATAACCCCTTTTTCACCTTTTTTGACTTGCGAAATAATAGATGGATAATAACCTAGTTTTTCTGCCAATGTCGTAATAGTTGCACGAACTTCAAAACCATCATTCATAAATAAACGTATCGCATACGGATTGGATTTTGTTGGAACAGCATTTATCTGAGATATTAAAGTCATTAATTCTTTATCGACTTTGTCCAACTGTTTAATCATCTTAAGTAATAAAGCGTCTTCTTGAAAACCAACCAAAATTGGTAAATTCAAATCATGTGGTATTTCATCTAAGCTGTAGATTACACCATTTTGCATCACTAGATTATATTGACCACCATTCTTAATAAAAGCTTTTTTATCATACTCTTTCACTTTTATATTTACAGTGTTTAACCAGTTCCGTTCAACAGATATACTCTCTACCCAATCTTTCTTTTGAATAATCTCTTCAATTTTCTTTGTTTTAAACCCCCATAAAGAATCTCCTACACGGATCTTACTATGCTTTGTGTAGTATTCCGCATTTTTTAATTGACCTCCGGTAACTTTAATTTCACTTACGTGACTTAATGATGATTGAAAATAAAGAAGTGCCAGTAAGATAATGCCGAAAATGGCTAGCAATATTGTAAACCGCTGATTCGTCCTTTTTTTTCGACGTTCACGAAGCGTCGGAATACGTTCTTCTATATCTATAATTTTCTCCATACTGTGCACTCCTTCCTCTTTTTTTTAAACTCTTTTTGTAAAATTCCAAATAACACCGACTATAAGCCAAGCGGACATTAAGGAAGAACCACCATAACTTATAAAAGGCAAAGTCACCCCTGTGACAGGTAGTAATCCTGAAACAACACCAATATTCAAAAATGCTTGAAAGCCGAGCATACTAATCAATGCTGCAACGCTGTAATAATAGCTTAATTGCTGCGTTCTGACCGCTAAAGCATATCCAGAGTATAAAGCTACCGCAAAGGTTATAACGATCAATGCTGCGCCTATAAAGCCTGTTTCTTCGGCAATGATAGAAAAGATAAAGTCATTTTGTGGTTCGGGTAAATAGAGATACTTTTGACGGCTGTTCCCAAAACCATGTCCAAACAAACCCGCTGGACCTATAGCAAGTAAGGATTGAATTGCTTGGAAGCCACTACCTAAAGGGTCTGACCAAGGATCCAAAAACGCCTCTATACGCTTTAATCGATATGGAGCCGCCATGATTAAACCAACTAAACCGCTTATACCAACCATCATTAGAAAAACGTAAAAACGAATTGGATAACCAGCTATAAAAAGTAAGGCAAAGGATGATACAAGTAAAATAAACGCAGAACCAAAATCAGGTTGCAGCATTATAAGCGCTGCTGGCAATAAAATCAATACAAAGTGATTTAATTGAATGGTTCTTTCCGTACTTTTCTTACGTGCTAATACAAAGCTTAATTTTACTAGCAATGCAATCTTAGCAAATTCAGCGGGCTGAATACTAAGGGGTCCAAAAGCAATCCAACTTTGAGAACCATTTCGCACGGCGCCTATTCCAGGAATCAATACCGCAATTAAAAGTAAGAGAGAAAATATGTACAGTATTGACCAACTTTTTTCCATTCTTAGTAGGGAACTATTGGAAACAACGTAAAATGCGGCGACTGCCACACCTAAATAGATTAGCTGCTTGAAAAGAAAAGGGGCAGTATTCCCATAGTGTACCTTGCCCCAATAAGTCCCTGCAGAATAGACGAAAACAATGCCTATCAATGTCAATAAAATGATTGCACTCATAAATAGCGTGCGTTCACGTTGATTCAGCTATGGCATCCTTCCTGTTGTTCAAATTTCCTTACAACTTCATAGCAGCTTCGATGAATTTATCACCACGCACCTCGAAAGTTGGGTATTGATCCCAGCTTGCGCATGCAGGAGATAATAAGATAACATCTCCTTCATTTGATAAATACGCTGCTTGTTTAACACCTGACTCCATATGATCAGCATATGCTATTTTTGCAACACCACATGATTCCGCGAATTCAGCAAATCGCTTAGCTGTTTCCCCAGCTACGACAACCGCATGAACATTGCCCATATGTGGACGTAGTTCTTCGAATGAATGCCCTCGATCTAAACCACCTGCAAGTAAAACAATCGGCTGTTTAAACGCTGCTAATGCACTGCGAGTAGCCAGTGTATTAGTTGCTTTAGAATCATTAAAGATTTTACGAGTTTGCCATTCTCGAACAAATTGAGTGCGGTGCTTAACACCCGTAAATGATAATAAAACATGCTCAATCTTATCTTTCGGACAATCCATAATGATTGCTGTTGCTACTGCTACTAAAACATTCTCTAAATTATGCTGTCCAGGAAGAGCAATTTTACTACGTTCGATAAATGGTTTACCTAACCAGTAAATCATGTCATCATCTGCACTAATTCCTAAATAATTGATACCCTTTGTTGTGAATGGAATTTTATGTGCATGTGATTTATTTGCATAACTAGCAACTATTTCTTGATCTGCATTATAGATTAAATAGTCTGATGCATCCTGATTACGTGTTACAGCAAATTTAGCATTACTGTATTCTTCCATCGAACCGTGATAGTCAATATGCGCCTCGTATAAATTTGTCCAAATCGCAATTTTAGGTTTAAATTGTTCAGTACCCATTAATTGGAATGAAGATAATTCTGTAACAATTACATTTTCCTCCGTAGCATTTTCAGTGACTGCACATGCTACTGTACCTATATTTCCAGCAATCAGAGGATTTAAACCACCTTGATTTAAAATATGATAAAGCAAAGTGGTCGTTGTTGTTTTACCATTGGATCCCGTAATACCAATCATTGGTGCATCACTTATTAAGTAAGCAAGCTCTATCTCTGTCCAGATTGGAATACCTCGTTTTACAGCATCTGCTACTAAGATATTTGTATAAGGAATACCAGGGTTTTTAACAACTAATTCGAAACCCTCATCCAGTAAATCCTCTGGATGACGACCGCAAATTACTGTAATTCCTTGTTGTAAAAGACGTTGGGCATCCGTATTTTCTTCAAAAGGCTTAGCATCATTCACTGTAACAAATGCGCCCATTTTATGCAGTAATTCCGCAGCTGCGATGCCACTTTTTGCTAATCCTAGTACAAGTACCTTTTTATGTTCCATCCCTTTTATGTTTTTCATTTCAAGACCTCCGGAACCACTGCGATCAACGCTGCAACTACTGCTGTCAACCAGAATGTTAGAACAATACGCCATTCAGACCAGCCTGATAACTCAAAATGGTGATGTAGTGGACTCATTTTAAAAATTCGTTTACCTGTCAATTTGAAACTTGCTACTTGTAAAATAACAGATAGTGTTTCAGCGACAAAGATAATACCAATCAATAGTAATAACACTTCATGCCCAACTAATACTGACAGCATTGCAAGTGCCCCACCTAAAGCAAGTGAACCTGTATCCCCCATAAACACTTTTGCTGGATTTGCATTAAATAGTAAGAAACCAAGTAAAGCACCTGTTACAGCAAATGCGAATATCGCGATATCAACTTGATTGTTTACAAGTGCTAAAACACCAAATGCAGTAAAAGCAATGGAAGCCGTTCCTGATACAAGACCATCTAACCCATCTGTTAAGTTGACAGCGTTAGAGAAACCTACTAACCAAAAGATTAAGAATAAAACATAAAACCCACCTAAGTTTAAGGCGAAATCAGTAAGTGGTATCTGAATTGTATTATGGAAAACGCCTAGACCTAATAAGAAATAGGCAGCAATCGAAATAATGATTTGTCCGATTAACTTTTGGAGGGATGTTAAACCCAAATTACGTTTGAAAATAATTTTAAGACCATCGTCTAAAAAGCCGATTAAACCAAAGCCGAATAAGACAAGAATTAATACAACAGATTGTGAAGTAAAGGCATCATTTAGAAAACCTAATACAATTGTTGTTGCGATAATAGCGAATAAGAATATTACGCCACCCATCGTTGGAGTTCCCGCTTTTTTCTGATGTGATTTTGGTCCTTCTTCTCGAATACTCTGACCAAATTTCATTCGACGTAATAACGGAATAACAGCTGGTGCTGTAATAGCCGTTAAGACGAACGAAGTGGCCAAAACGATTAAAGTTGTTGCAATTGTCATGAAAATTCTCCTTCTAACCTTCTTTAGTACATGTACTATCATAGTAGTTTCAATTCTATTTTTAAAGACTAACACACGCTATTTTTCTAAATAAACGTGAATTATGCCATCTAGTCCGATTTGTGCATCTGCTTTTGGCAGTTGAGATGCAATTTTGGAGCCATTTCCATGCCATTCTAAACGAAACGGATACTGTAATTTTGCTATATTTTCTCTTGTTTGACCGACCAAATTAGGAACACGCACTTTCTCCACATCCCCCCATTTGTATTCCTTTTCTAATTGTCCTTTACGTTCAGTAATACCCACTTTATCATGAACATCTTCAATAATTTGCCCTACAATTGGTGCTGCAATAACTCCACCGAATTGCGTAACGTTTTTTGGGTTATCTATTGCAACATAAACAACGATTTCTGGATCATCTGCAGGTGCGAAGCCGATAAAGGATACAATGTACTCGCCATCCTTATATCGCCCATCTTCAACTTTTTGAGCCGTTCCAGTTTTACCACCTATACGTAGATGATCTCTAAATGCATTGCGACCGGAACCTAGAGCAACGACCGATTCTAATGCTTCTCGGACTTTTTTAGACGTCTCAGGCTTAATTACTTGGCGTTTTTTTACTGGTTTATAGTTTTTCAACACTTTGCCTGTATCAGTATCGATTAGATTTTTTACTATATATGGTTGATAAAGCGTGCCACCATTAATAGCTGCTGATACTGCCTGGACTTGTTGAATTGGTGTGACAGAAATCCCTTGCCCGAATGACGTTGTAGCATGCTCTACTGGACCATATGCCTTTTCAGAAAACAATATCCCACTAGACTCTCCTGCCATATTCGATCCTGTATTTTGCCCAAAGCCAAAATCCCGAATATATTTCTGAAGTTTTGTTGGTCCTACTCTTCTTCCTAACTCAATAAAACCTGGATTACAAGAATTTTGTACAACTTCTAGAAACGTTTCACTTCCATGCCCTTCTCGCTTCCAACAACGCAGACGAGCCCCTTCTACCATAGAGTAGCCCGGATCAAAGAATTGATCCTTATCCAAATCGACTACTTGTTCTTCTAACGCTGCACTTAATGTAATGATTTTAAATGTAGAACCTGGCTCAAATGTCATCCACACCGGTAGGTTTCGGTTATAAATTTTGGAATCAACTTTGGAAAATGAAGGAGGAGAGAATGTTGGATAGGATGCTAACGCTAATATTTCACCAGTTTTAGGATTCATTGCAATACCCATTGCTTGGTCTGCCTCGTATTTCACCATTGCTTGAGCAAGCTCACGTTCTACGACCTTTTGAATATCAACATCAATGGTCAGCTCCATTGTTGCACCGTCATTACCTTCTTTCCAACTATCTTGAACATGAGGTAATGCAGCACCTTTCGCATCTGTAAACAGGCGGATTGCGGAAGCTTTTCCCATCAATAAATCATCGTACTGATACTCTAATCCAGCTAATCCTTGCTGATCATAACCTGTGAAACCGATTAGCCTAGAGAGTAATTGATCATACGGATAATAACGTATGTAATCAAGCCCAGCGTAGAGTCCTGGTATATTTTTTTGTTGTATTTTTTCGGCAAGCTCTTTAGATATGTTTTTAGCTTCAGGAGCAAGCTTAATAACATTAACTCTTTGTTGCATTTTTTTTGCCAATGCTTGCTCATCTACTCCTAGTAAAGTTGCCAGCTCTTTTGCAGCTTCTAAAGGTTTATCATTTTGAGCTGGCATAAAATACAATGTTGGGGCTAGTTTATTACCGACAATCAACTTACCATTACGATCTACAATATTCCCTCTTAGACTTGAAACTGGTATTTCACGATCCCAACTTTCTTCTGCCCTTTTTGTTAACAAATCATGTTGTACAAATTGTACATGTACTAATTTTCCAATAAGCATGAGGAATAAAGCAACAAAGACAATCCACATCCACTGCATTCTTTTTTTTGTACTTTTAGTGGCCCACATTGTTCGACATATCACACCTTTTTTTCTTACAAAGTATGATATGACTCTCCGTACTATTCAAATTCTTTGCGAAATCACATGAACTATTTGTAACGTTCCTCTGGTTTTTTCATTTTCAGAATAATTTTCTTGTTTGCATTTAGTACAGTACCGGCTTTAATACTTTGTTTCTGTACATAGCCTTCACCTTGAATTTCTATATTAGCACCAGCCATTGTTTGATACGTTAAAATGTTCCGGAGTGACCAGTCTGTGAAATCAGGTACTATTGAATCTCCATCTGTCTTCAAGAATACAAAACCACTAGATACGACTTCTGTTTTTTCTGCTGGATATTGATCAATAATTTTTTTACCATTACCTATAGTAACCGTTTCGATGCCATTTTCTTCAAATTTTTTTTCAACATCCTCAACAAGTTGGCCTTTTAAGTTCTCCATCGTTTGGGATTTTGTTTTCTTAATTTTTTGAGGCTTAATATTTAAGTACTTTAAACTACTTCCCATAACTGTATTAAACACTGTTGATGTTGGCTCGGAGCCCACCTCTGTTAGTCCAAGCTTAGGTTTTTCCACAGCAATGTACATAACTAACTGAGGATTATCTGCAGGAGCCATACCTAAAAATGAATACAAGAACTGATTTTTCCCCCAATAGTAACCACCTGATGCTTTCGGAATTTGTGCTGTCCCTGTTTTACCGGCTACTTCATATTCCTTACTCGCAAAGTCTTGACCTGTACCTATTTCGGAATAAATGGTAGAGGCTAAAATTTTTCTAACTTCTTTTGCCGTTTTTTTCGAAATAGGATTGCCTTTAATTGTCGGGGTGTTCTCTTTGACGATTTTCTTCGTATTTGGATTCACGATTTTATCAATTACGTACGGTTGCATCATTTTACCATCGTTTGCTACAGCAGAAACTGCTTGAATCAATTGAATAGGAGTAACCGTAGAACCTTGTCCATAAGTAGTTGTTACCCGATTAATCGGGTATTTATCTAAAATTTGGCCAGTTGCTTCATTAGGTAAATCAATTCCTGTTTTTTCACCGAAACCAAATTTTTTCATATATGAAATAAAAGTATCATCACCCATTAACTTTAATAAATGAGCCATACCTACGTTTGAAGAATGTTGTATTCCTTGTAAATAGGAAATAGGCCCCCATCCTACCTGGTTACTATCTCTAATAGTTCGATCAAGAACAGTATATTGACCAGACTGGAAAATAGCATTCGGAAACCATTTACCTTCTTCAATTGCAGCTGCTAATGTAAAAGTTTTCATCGTAGAACCTGGCTCTATCGTCAACTCTGTCAGTTGGTTTAACCAGCTATTTTCAAGCCCTGTACCGTCTTGTGGGTTATATGTAGGTCTTTGCGAAACAGCTAGGATTTCTCCCGTTTTCGGATTTGCCACGACCGCTACCATCGATTCAGGTTTGTATTTTTTATAAACTTTAGACATAGAATCTTCTAAAAAGTTTTGAATGGTTTTATCAATTGTTAGATAGACATCAGCACCATCTTTTGCGGGTTTGACCATCTTATCACTATTAGGTAGCAGATACCCCCATACATCACTTTTATATTGAACGCTTCCATCAGTACCGGATAATTCTTTATTATAGATGGATTCTAAGCCCATCTTCCCTACATTTCTAGACTGTCCATCTTCCTGAGTATCCTTTAGTGCTAAGCCGACTAAGTTTGATGCAAAGATTCCATTTGGATAAAACCGCTTTGTTTCTTCCATCAAAATGATACCTGGTAGCTTTTCACTCCTGATTTTCTCCATTACACCATGGCTAATATTACGACCAGCAGCACCGAATTCTACTTGGCGGATTTCATTTCCTTGTGCATTCTTAGATTTAGTATTTAATTTATCAAATATATCTTTTTCACTAATAGGAATATATTTTGCTAAAATCTTTGCAGTTTTCTCTTTATCTGCGACATGCATAATAGTTTTCGTTCCTTCAGAAGCCTTTGGACTAATTACTGCTACTAACCGATAGTTAATAGTATCTTCTGCTATAACTTGTCCTTGCCGATCAAGAATGTTGCCTCTATTAGCTGTAATTACTTTTGATCTTTCATATTTTGCTGCCGCTTTCGCCGCCAAAGCTTGCCCCTCTACTTGTCCTGAAGCTTGGATAAAAAATACACGGAAAAACATAGCAAAAAAGAGCCCTCCATAAACGATTAACATTAGAAAGGCTCCCCATTGAAATCGAAACTTTCTCTTCATTGTCCAGTCACTACTTTCACGTTTTTTTCGTTTAGCTTCAAGCCTAATTCTTTCGCTTTATTCCAAATACGCTCATATGTAGAGAGTTCACTTACCTCGATGGACAATTCCGCATTTTGTTTCTTCGTTTCATCAATTTTATTTTCGATATTTTGAATTTCAACAGATGTCGTATTTATTGTAGATTGCGTATTTAAGTTCATAACTGACAATAATGCTATTACTGTCACCATGGCCACAAGGAGGACTCTTTCCCCCTTAGACAATATTCTTTTGGAAGGTCTAGTTGTTGGCTGCTGGACGGTTCTCTCCGGTACTGTTGGCTGTGGCTGCTGGATGTACGTTTGCTTTTGTTGCCGATTAAGCAATGCCATTAAATCACTTCCCCTTTTCTTTGATTTTTTCAGCTATTCTTAGTTTTGCTGAGCGAGCTCGATTATTTTCTTCTAATTCTTGCTCTGAAGGTAGTATCGGTTTACGAGTGACAAGCTTTATCCCTGGAGCTAATTCTTCAGGAATGACTGGTAAACCTGGTGGTAATTCAGGTAAAGAGGATGCCTCTTTGAAGATAGTTTTACATAATCTATCCTCTAATGAGTGGAACGTAATGACGCTAACTCGTCCACCTACATTAATGACTTCAAGTGCTTGTAATAGCGAATCTTCCGCTGCGCCAAGTTCATCATTTACAGCAATTCGAATGGCTTGGAATACACGTTTCGCTGGGTGTCCGCCTTTACGTCTTGCTGCAGCTGGGATACCTTCTTTAATTAAATCTACTAGTTCACCCGTTGTTTCAATTGGGCTTGTCTTTCTAGCTTCTTCAATTTTCCTGGCAATTTGTTTCGAGAATTTTTCTTCACCGTATCGATAGAAAATACGTACAAGGTCTTCGAATGACCATTCATTCACAACATTGAATGCGGAAAGTTCTGCTGTTGTATCCATTCTCATATCAAGCGGTGCATCTTGATGATAACTAAACCCTCGTTCTGCGTTGTCTAATTGAGGAGATGATACGCCTAAGTCGTATAAAATCCCGTCAACTTTATCTATGCCTAATGCTTCTAGTTCTTCCTTCAAGTAACGGAAGTTTGAATGTACGAAAGTTATTTTATCTAAATAAGGTGCTAACCGTTCTTTTGCATTTTCAATGGCTGAAGTATCTTGATCAAAGCAAATAAGTCTACCTTCTGATGATAATTGGCTAACTAAATATTCACTGTGTCCAGCCCCACCTAAAGTACAATCTACATAAATGCCGTCAGGACGAACGTTCAATCCATCAACGGTTTCCTTCAATAATACAGTCGTATGATTAAACAAGGTTTGTCCCTCCTCTAAATTGGTTATATATCAAAATCAATCATATTCTCAGCAATGTCATTGAAAGATTCCTCAGATTCAGCAAAATAATTTTGCCAAGATTCTTTGGACCAAATTTCAATACGATTAGAAACGCCGAGTACTACACAATCTTTTTGAACATTAGCGTGTGTTAGTAAGTTACTTGGGATATTAATACGGCCTTGTTTATCCACTTCCACCTCTGTAGCACCTGAAAAGAAGAAACGAGTAAAAGCTCTGGCATCTTTCTTTGTAACAGGTAATTGCTTCAGTTTTTCTTCCAGCTTACGCCACTCCAAAATAGGATACCCGAATAAGCAATTATCCAATCCTCGAGTTAAAACAAAGCCTTCCGTAAGGTGTTCACGGAACTTAGCAGGTATTATCAAGCGGCCCTTTGCATCAATACTATGTTGATACTCTCCCATGAACATATTACTCACCCCACTATATGAAATTAATGTACCACATCCCCCCACATTCCACCACTAATTCATTGGAAAATAAGGGCGTTTACATTAAAATGCGTAAATCGTCCTTATCAACAACGGTATTTCCACTAATTTTTCCCTTTTTGTTTAAAAAACTTCATACTTCTTATTATTATTTTATTATTTTAATGTCATAAAGTAGCACTTATTTGATATTTTTAATAAAAAAAAGCTATCTCAATTGAGATAGCTTTTAATACCATGAAAATAGGGTAATATTAATTCTATTTTTTTTAAAAAAACGCCACTTTTATAATCTACATTATTCCAAATTATAAATATATTACTTGATGCAATTCATTTACTTCTAGTGGTAACTGTAAAATATCATCAATTAACGCCACGCCATATTCATTCATATATTGGAATGGATTGAATATACGTTCCATCAAATTACCTTCTGGAATTAGCTGCCCTTCCATTTCGATGAATCTTCGAATAGTAACATCATGTTGAAGTAATACTTCTGCTTCAATTTTTTTCAAAAGGAAATCTAATTGATTTTCATGAATATCTAGGTTTTTAATTACTAGTTTATCTAGGTGAACATCATTGTTATGCAAATGCTTTTGCAATTCTACATATTGCTGCTGTAACAACGCTTTTGTTTTTTCAATAGTCTCTTTTGCAGCATCATCATATACTTCATTAACAAAGGCCTGATGCATTTGTGCCACCTTACCACTTAATACTTCAGCAATAGTTAAATCATGTGTCTCTAATAAGTGAGCAACTCGGCGATTAACAAGTGTCATATTCATACGGGGTACAAAAACTGGCACCTTCATACCAAGTAACTCGAATGCGTCTTTTAATGTAGACCAATACGCAAGCTCTCCTGGCCCACCAACAAATGCAAGTACAGGCAAGACCATATCTTGCATAAGCGGTCTTGTTACAACATTATTGCTTAAACAAGCAGGTTGTTCTGTTGCTATCTGTAGCATCTCTTCTTTCGTAAATTGGACATTTGCTACGTTATTGATATACTTGCCATCCTTACGTTCTAATAAGAAGCGTTCGCCTTCCTTGACATAAAACAGATTAGCATTTTCTTTTGTTGCACCAATTGGGGTACCATAGCCACTTTCAGCTAATAACGTCTCACGATTTGAAACGACGGCTGCAATTTCATCAGAGCGATTGACTAATTCCTCGAAATACGGAGCCTCATATGCACGAAGCAACGGATCAGCCGCATCTAATAGAAGTAATCCCTCTTCTCTGAATAACCAGTGCATTAATTGGGCGAAAAAGTCAGTATATGTATGACTCTTTACAAGAATAGCATCAACTTTCACCAACAACTCATCAGTATAAGCAGTTTCTCCATATTGTTGGAAGACGTTTTTTATAAAATTACGTGTATCTTCAATATCTAAAGTCGTTGTTGAAGCCATTGTTTTTTTCTTTGAACGGTCAGGATGAATAAGCTTTTGCAAGCGACCGTTTAATGCTGTAAATGTATGATTTATTTCATCAATGTCATGGTCTTCGCCAGCAATCCAAAATACCGGAACAACTGGAATACCTAATTTGGCGCGTTGCTCTCTAGCCAATATTAAAACAGAAATAGCCTTATGAACAGAATATAACGGACCTGTTAATAAGCCTGCTTGTTGTCCACCAACAACAACTACCGCATTGTTTTCTAATTCTTGTAAATGCTGTTCCATTTTCACCGATTTCTCTAACGGCGCCATAAACTCACGGATTACTTTTACGAGCTCAGCTCGACGAATCGGATGATTTTTTAGATCCTCTGAACGTTGTTCAAAGGATTTTTCTTCATTTTTATAATGGAAAAACGACGAGATTGTTGATTTTTGATTTCGATAATCTACCAATAATTGATTCGTTACCGGTACATTTATTTGCTCCAGTTTCATATTAGTATAAACTCCTCTATATTGTTAACTACAATAGAGTATAGCATTTTAATATGTTGGATTGAAAAAAATACGCTCAGTTCATCATCGCTTATAAAATGATTCTTTGAATTATTATAATGATCCAAATAACCACATACGTAATGGTTAATACTAAAAATAAAAAACGCCAAATTTTTCGTAATAACGGTAGTATTTCAATTTCTTTTGTGGAACGCCATTCAATTATCGTTGCAATCATCGCAATTATGATTGCAACGATAAAAGTAATAAATCCGATATCATACCCCCATAAAAAACGAACAGACTCCGGAACAGAAAAAAACAATAAAAACGTCGTCATATCCGCTGCTCTACCAAATACTTTTCCTCGCTTCTTAGACAATTTTTTAAGTAGCGAATAAATAATGATAAATAAGGTAATTGGGCAAAGTAAGATAAAATGTAAAAAGACTGACAATATATCTATCATTTTTCTACACCGCCTTGTTGCAATGCCATTAATAACATATAAAGTGTCTCTAATATCGGCATTTCGTAACCACGTTTTCGAGCTATCTGTAATACCCCACCAACAATCGTGTCCACTTCCATCATTCTTCCATTTAAACGATCTGCAAGCATAGAAGATGTATTTGTTGCAGTTTTTGTACATAAAGCAAGTACATCATCAAAATGAAGCCGATCTTGTTGTTCTGGGAAAGCTCCCAAGAGTTCTTTATACAATTGCTCTAATAATATTAAACTATGTTCATTCGTAATAAGAGAACCATTTTTTACATTTAGTATAGTCGTTAGTGGATTAATAAAACAATTTAATAGTGCTTTTCGTATTAGCATTTGTTCTGCATTTTCCACCCATTCGATCGGTAGATTATCACTTGATAATTGAAAAAGCTCCTTAAAAGGTTCACCATCGCCTCTTTCTAAAGCTATTTTCATCTTACCAATTCCTCTATGTACAACGCTTGAATCCGATAACTTCTCAGCTCCAAACTCCACTGAACTAAAAGCTATTTGCTTCTGATGCAAGCTTTTTGCAAATTGCAAATGCATCACACCATTTTGAATAAATAATAATGGCGTACTGTCTGGTAGTGCATCAAATAGAGATTGTAAACTTTCAAGATGAAGATATTTTACAGCAATTATCCATATTGCATCTGTCGGAAATACTTTAAAGTCCTGCGAAGCTTTAACATATGTATGGTACGACTGTTGCAAGACATCGATTTGCTTTAGCCCTTTGTCATTAAGTTCACTTGCTTGAGCTTCTCGGTGAACAAGAATATTCATTTGGGTGTGATCTTTTTGTAGCAAGGATGCTAGCAGTAACCCAACCGCTCCTCCACCTACAACAACAATTTGCATATCGATATCTCCTTTAAATAAAAATAGACTGAGGCCCACCAAATAAAGGTAGACCTCAATAGCAACACTTATTATACAGGATAAACAGGATGTTTTCGATATGGCAATAAGATTTGTTTTGAGCCATAATAAGCCAAACGTTTTGTTATGACCTTTCTTAAATCACTAGGTGTGACGATTTCATCTACAATCATTTCGGAAGCCATCTTGTAAATATCGATTTCCTTTTTATACTCATCATGTTTTTCTTTAACAAATTGTATTCGTTCTTTCGGATCTTCAATTGCTTCAATTTTATTTGAATAAACAGCATTAACTGCTGCCTCTGGACCCATTACCGCAATTTGTGCAGTTGGAAGAGCAATACAGACATCCGGTTCAAATGCAGGACCGCACATAGCGTATAATCCCGCTCCATAAGCTTTACGCACCACTACTGAAATTTTCGGTACCGTTGCAGAGCTCATCGCAGAAATTAGTTTTGCACCATGGCGAATAATACCCGCTCGTTCAACTTTTGTACCAATCATGAACCCTGGCACATCTGCTAAGAATAATAATGGAATTGAAAATGCATCACATAAATTAATAAACTTAGCCGCCTTATCTGCTGAATCAACAAATAATACGCCGCCCTTCGCCTTCGGTTGGTTCGCAATAATTCCCACGACTTGACCATTCATACGCGCCAAACCAGTTATCAATTCCTGTGCAAATAGTTTTTTTATTTCAAAAAAACTTCCTTCATCAATTAATTGATCAATCGCTTCATACATATCAAATGGCGCATTTTGGTTTTCTGGAATTATTTCTTCTAATGTGCGCCCTTGTTTAGGATGTTTTCCTTCAACGACCGCAGGCTTATCAGCAAAGTTTGCGGGAAAATAAGTTAAATAGCGACGCGCTTCAGTAATAGCTTCCTCTTCAGTTGAAACAAGGAGATCTCCACACCCACTAATCGTACAATGCATGCGTGCTCCACCCATTTCCTCAAGGGATACCTTTTCACCAATAACCTTCTCGGCCATACGTGGCGAACCTAAGTACATCGAAGCATTACCATCTACCATAACAACGATATCACAAAACGCTGGTATGTATGCTCCACCTGCAGCAGAGGGACCAAACAACAAACAAATTTGCGGAATCATCCCTGACATTCTCACCTGATTATGGAAAATACGACCTGCTCCACGACGCCCAGGGAACATTTCCAATTGATCCGTAATACGTGCTCCAGCTGAATCTACTAAATAAATCATAGGAACTTGGTTTTTCTCCGCTACCTCTTGGATACGAATAATTTTCTCCACAGTTCGAGAACCCCATGAACCCGCTTTAATAGTTGAATCATTTGCCATGACGCACACCGTTTGGCCATTTACCTTCCCCATAGCAGTGACCACGCCATCTGCTGGTAAATCACCTGCTTCACAATTTGCAAAACGTCCATCCTCTTCATATTCACCTTCATCAAAAAGAAGAGCTAAACGATCTCGTACAAATAATTTATTTGTTTCTTTTAATTTTTCATGATATTTCGGATGTCCACCTGCAAAAATCCCCTCAAGTTTGTCAGCTAGACGTTCGTTATATACTGTTTGATCAGTCATATTACGGCCTCCCCTTTGTGTTCGACGCTTATCTACATTAGCCTAAGATGACTAATACATCATCTTCATTAACGAAGTCGCCTTCATTCACTTTTACTTCAGCAACTGCGCCTGATACTTCTGCTTCTACCGGAATTTCCATTTTCATTGACTCTAAAATAATAACAGTTTGACCTGCAGTTACTGCGTCCCCTTCTTTTACCTCTACACGAAATACAGTACCTGCCATTGACGCTTTAATTTCTCCCATAAATTTTATCCCCTTTGTGATTGGCTAACCATTCTGTTAGCGAACTTGTATGATAAACCCCTGATTGAAACATTTCTTCTTGTAATAAGCGTTCAAATAATAAAAGATTTGATTTTACCCCTTGTATATCTATGTCCTTGATAACCGTTTCAGAATTGGCTAATGCTCGCTCTCTTGTTTCCCCAAACACGACAAGTTTCGCAATAAGCGGATCATAAAACGGTGATACTCTATTCCCTTCAACATACCCACTATCAATACGACAATTTTCACTTTGCGGGAATATTAATACTTGCAACTTACCCGGTGATGGTAAAAACTTCTCTGGATCCTCAGCGTAAATACGATATTCAATTGCATGACCAGTGCTCTTTATAGCTGCTTGGTCTTTTACAGGCAATGTCTTGCCTTCTGCTACTTGCAATTGCCATTCAACAAGATCCAGCCCTGTAATCGCCTCAGTTACTGGATGCTCTACTTGTAAGCGTGTATTCATCTCTAGAAAATAAAAGTGATTTTCCTCATCCACGATAAACTCTACAGTTCCAGCGTTTGTATAACTTACAGCTTTTGCAGCATCCACAGCGGCTTGCAATAGATTTACACGTTCTGCTTCTGGAAAATGAGGTGATGGTGATTCTTCAATAACTTTTTGGTGACGTCGTTGAATTGAACAATTCCTCTCAAATAAATGAACGATGTTTCCAGCATCATCACCGAATATCTGCACTTCAATATGACGCGCATTTGGAATATACTTCTCGATAAAAACAAGGTCATTATTAAAATACGATTTTGCACGTTTTTTTACATTTTCAAAACTATGACTGAGCGCTTGCTCATCTTCACAGCAAACCATGCCAATACCGCCACCACCAGCTGATGCCTTCAACATGACAGGATATCCAATTAAATTAGCAAATTGCAATGCCTCTTCTAATGAAGCTAGACCTTCATCTGAACCTGGTACAACTGGAACACCAGCGCTTTTCATCGTTTGACGCGCTCGAATTTTATCACCCATTTGCTCGATTACATCTGCATTTGGACCAATCCAGCGAATTCCCGCAGCCTCTACTTTTCTAACAAAATCTGCGTTTTCTGATAGCAATCCATAACCTGGATGAATATCACTTACTTGATGCTCTATGGCAAGTTGAATAATATCATCTGCCTTTAAATAAGACTGAGCAACCTGGTTTTCACCTATACGAACAGCAGTCGTCGCTTCTTTAACGAAAGGTAAATCTTGATCTGCATCTGAATAGATAGCAACTGTTTCAATACCTAGCTTGTGGCACTTCAATATAATTCTTCTCGCAATTTCCCCTCGATTAGCAATTAGAACTTTGCGCATATTCATCCCCCTTTGCTTGAACCGTTTCTCCCTTTCCTTATTAGTCTAAACGAAATAAGAAAGCGATTTCAACTATTAACTAGCAAATTTTACTTATTATTGAGTATTTTTTCTTCTTTGTGATTTTCTTGCACAATGAAAAGACCATTCCAAAATAACTTCAGAATGATCTTCCGTACAAAATATTCAAGTGCGCTTTTATTGTCTAACCTTCTCTAAACCTTGTTCGAACCATTTTACTAGCTCGTCATGCTCATGCTTTAATGTTTCATGAGATTTCTTCAATGAATGATAAGCCTCTGATAATTGATCAAAGCTCATAAGCGCTTGTTTTAGATGCGAACGCATCATTTGCTTTGGTCTAGTTTTAGCATCTTCCAATTCTGCTTCATACTGCGCTCTTAATGTTTTATTCCATCGAAAACCACAAGCTTGCTTTGTACGACCTAGCTCTTCAGCTGCTTCTTCAAAACCCGCAAGCTGTGAGCGACCTTCACGAACTGCCATTAATATAATTTCCACCAAACGTGCATCATCTACTGCTAACCATTGATCTTTTCTTTTTTTAACTTCTATCTCAATCACCTCGCATTTTTATTACTATATGCGAGTTTTTCAATTTTAGAAGTTATTTTGATTTTGATAGAAAACGATTTACAGCTTCGTGATGTGCATCACTTTCCCACAACTTTGCGCAAGTTTGAACTTCCTCCATTACGCGATCAAATAGACTCATTTCCCGCCATTTTCGAAGTTCCATTTCTTTATATGCTTTATGTACTGAAGGATGAATTTTACGCATGTCTGCGATAAATGTCCTAAGCGCTTCTTCTTTAGCTCCTTCAAATACGCGCATAGCCCAACCAATTTCATATAAAAGTTCAGCTGGATAAGCTTTAGCATCCACTAACATTTTCAAGGCACGATCATGGCGTAATCCACGCTCAAATAAATATGTTCCTCCACCCCATCCAGAAGTAATTGCTAATGTCCCTTGAATGAAACCACATTTAGCTTCAGAAGCTACCAAACGGAAATCACAGGCTGTCGCAATTTCACAACCACCACCTACAGCTACACCATTAACTAAGGCAATAGTCGGCACTGGTAATGTTGCCAACTCATATAGAATTTTGGCCATTTTACTTAACATTCCAAAAGCTTGCTTTTCAGTTGTTAATGAATGAAACTCCGCTAAATCCCCTCCGGAGCAAAATGCGCGATCCCCCGCTCCAGTAATGACTAAAAAACGTACAGTATCATGGTCATGTACATATGTAATTACTTCTTTAAAACCTTCCATCACTTCATCATTTATGGCATTACGTCGTTCTGGACGATTAATTGTAAATGTTAATACTCCATCTTGCTCTTGAAAATGATACGCCATTTAACTCTACTCCTTTTAGAATAATTAGAAAATAGAAATAATATTATCATACCTGTTTTAATGGTGTGGTGCAATGTGACCCTCAAATCGAGATCAAACCTTTAAACTTTTCCATAAAATAATCCGTAAGAATTTTTATTATTTTCATTTATTGCTAAGTAAATACATTTCTACAAGCCCTAAAAAAAGGAATATATATTATTGTTCAAATGCTGTTATGTATTCAATTGACTCATTAGAAGCATTTTTAGAAGCTTATGTGATTTTCATCTGTACGATATGTGGAATGGATTAGATTGAGGCGTTACGAGACATACTAATTTGAACTTAATTCTAAGAATAAGAAGGAGGTTTTCTAGACTTAAGTCCGCACGACGCTGTTCCCACAGTGTTGCTACAGGAAGTGGAGTTTCTTAGACTGCGTTCCTCTCTCAAGTGCATGTGGCAGCTTGTCGGGAGTCCACAGCATTCACTTTAGATTTCCAGCTTCTCAGGTCTTTTCGGTCTCTCAGCACAAGACAAAAAGCGTCTTGCATTCGAGCCCTACAGTGCCTCTCGGAGCTAAACAGACGTGCTCAGCATTTACTTTAGATATCCAGCTTCACTCGCCAGCTCCTCCGATCACTTCGGTCTCTCGGCACAAGACAAAAAGCGTCTTGTGTTCGAGCCCTCCAGTGCCTTTCGGAGCTAAACGGGCGCGTTCAGCATTTACTTTAGATATCCAGCTTCACTCGCCAGCTCCTCCGATCACTTCGGTCTCTCGGCACAAGACAAAAAGCGTCTTGTGTTCGAGCCCT